>JAWXTQ010000024.1:0-19184 GCA_044433405.1 Rikenellaceae bacterium | reverse complement strand
ATCAAACAGTTACTTATGGTGGATCAGCTTGGACATACTCTCCAATTAAGTATTGGCCAAACAATACTGACGATCAAGTATCTTTCTTTGCTGTTACTGATGCGAGCAGTACAAAATATACTTTTAATGATTTAGCTACATCTTCTACTACTCCATCATTTACAATCACAGATCCATCTACAGACATCATGATTGCATCGGTGCTAAATATGGAAAAACCAACTGATGGCTCAGGTGTTGAATTCACTTTTGTTCACACAATGGCACAAGTTAACTTTACTGCTGCACTTGCTGCACTTGCTACTGATATTGGAGCCTCAGATAAAACAGAAGTTACTATAACTTCTCTTACTGTTGATTATGGAACAAGTAATACACTTGCAGGAGAGGCTACATTCACATTCTCTAGTTCGACTGCTAGTAGTGGTGATTGGGCAACTACAACTGATTCGAGTGTACGTTCTAATGATGTGTTTAATTCTGCAGCATCAAGCGCAGGAATAGGAACAGTACTTACTACTACTACTGAAACAACCATCGGAGCACCATTGATGATTCTTCCAAACTCGTCAGCAGCTTATACTGTTACTGTTGTTTATTCTGTAGCTACTACAGATTATGATAATAGTAATAATAACAGTACAATATCAAATACATGTGAATTTGAAATCAATCCAAAAGATATGAACACCAACTACACATACGACCTTTCAATTGGTTTAACTGCAGTTAGTGTAACAGGAACTGTTTCTGATTGGTCAAATTCAACTACTGAATCGTATGATGTTCCAGTAACTAGTTCAGATGCAACAGCAGTTGATCAATCTCAAACAACCTAATTCGAAAACCAATAAAAGTGTAATTTTTCGAATTTAACACCAAACCATAGGGCATTGAACCGCCCTATGGTTACTATGATTTAAATTTACAATTTAAAAAAAAGAAGAAATGAAAGTGCCAACTCGTCTGTCGCATAAGCCTATTTTTGGTCTTGATGATTACCATTTAGTTGATGGTGTGCATGATAAGGCTACGACTAATGCTAAAGCTTTGTCGGTGGGGTTTTCGCAATATAATGATACTCATATATCGGCTAAGGTGTTTAGGCGTGATGCAAGGTGGTCGCCTCAGAGCGAGGAGTTGCCGCTGCATCGCACTTTTGATCTTGCTAATATTACGCTTAAGGCGATTTTGATGAGTGCAGGGGTTGATGTACCTGAAACTGAAACTATCAATCCTAGGGTTGTTGATTCTACCTATAAAGAGTGGGTAAAAGAGTATTATTTGCAAAAAAGAGGAGATATACTCCCAAAGATTAAGGAGTTGCGCCAGGTGATGGATTGGTTTATTGAGCACGAAGAGTTGGTGAAATAATTAATAGATAGTTAATGAGTGTAAATAGGTTTTAGTTATGAATAGAGTAGTTGGTTTAATTGCAATATTTTTGCTTCTAGTGGGGTGTAAAAAAGATAACTCTTCGCTAGAGGATAGCTCTTTGTTTGACTCAAGCTCAACATCTATTAGTTTTGCTAATAGTGCTGATAACTGGTCGACTAAGGGTAGTGTTTATGGTGCTGACAATATTGGCGACATGATGGTTTATGCCTACTACACCTCTACTTCGTATTGGGCAAATGCGTCGAGTGTCGAGAGTTTTATGTATAATCAAAAGGTTGCTAGAGACTACGATGCTTTTAATAACTCATATTTAGATACTTGGAGCTACTCTCCATTGAAATATTGGCCAAATAATGATAGTGAAAAGATTACTTTTTATAGTTTTTCGCCCTATGGTGCTGATATTGAAGTTTCGTATGATAGTGATTCAAAACCACTGTTTACCTATACTCTCTCTCAATTTTCGCAATATAATGACGATCTTACGGCTGGCGTGGCGTATGATTGTACTAAAAACTCTAGTGGTGTAGATTTCGATATGGAGCATGCACTAACCAGAATATCAATCTCTGCACGTACAACTAACGCTCCAAGTGAAGGTGACAATGGTGAGTATAATGTTAAGTATAGCGTGAATGGTATTACCTTTTTTGGAATTCAGTCAAAGGGTGATTTATCGTTTGATGAGAGTGGAGATATTTCGTGGTCTCCAACTTCTACAATATCTACTGTTGATCTTACTGCTACTCAGGGCAACACTCTTAAAGCTTATGACGATCAGACTCTGTTAGATTACGACTCGTCAACTGATACCTCTGACCAATATACAGAGATTAGTATGGGTGGGATGTCAATGTTTGTTTTGCCTCAAAATTTTAAAGATTTAACAACACCACCAACCGTTGAGATGCGTGTGCGTAAGACCTACGACATGTATGACGACGAAGAAGATCCAAATCATCTAACCCCAATATCTCATGAGATGTTCTACTCAACTAAGGCGGTCGAGATTCCAACCTATAGCTCTGATGCTGATGGTAATAAAACGTGGGAGATAGGCCAATGGCTTAATATGCAGTTTAGTTTTGATGTTGAAGATCCTGATAACTCTATGCCTATGAGTGTTGTGTCGGTTGTTTATCAATGGACAGAGGTTGATTTAGATATAGATGTTCATCCAAATATATACATATACTCTGATACCAATGGGACAATTGATGCCACAGGTCAATCGACTGCCGAGATGATGTTTTGTACCAATTATGAGTATGACATGAGGGTTGCTCAACAAAAATTTGAGCTTGATGGTAGTGCTACTACTGCGCGTGGATTTATGTTTATTACTGCTTCGGGAACCACTTATGTGCCTATTTTGTTGGATGCAAGTGACAATGATGCAGAGCTAACCTATAGCTATGAAAGTGATGGCGATTTGATGATTAATGGCGTAAAAGTCACTTATGACACCAATGGCGACCCTATTCTTACGCAATATGAAGATGCAAATGGAAATTTGAAGTTTAAAATAAAGATAGCTGATACTTATTCATTTACCTACACAGTCGAGAAATCTAATCGTAAGGATAAAGGGCTTTACACCTCTACTGTGGTTAGTGGTGATTCGTATGGTGTTAATAAAGAGGATGATGATGCTGTTTATATCTTGACACTCAATATCGAAGATAGCCACCTTGATTCAAATGGTGATTTTGCAGGAACTATATCGGTTGAGATGCTTAGTAATGCGGGTGGTTTGATAACTGCCGATTTCCCTATCACTCTTCATAAAGATTTAACAACAACAAACTAATAATTAAGATGATGAAAATTAAAATATATAGTGTTTTGTTGCTTGTAGCATTGCTGGTCGTTTGTGGCTGCAATAGAGCAGATGTTGACACACTCTCTCAGTCGTATACATCTTCGGTTGTTGAGGTGCTAGAGGATGGCACAATGCAGGTTAGTGCCTCTTTGAGTAGTAAATCAATGAGTGAAGTGAGTGTTTCAACGCGTGCTGACAACCTTGCTGAGGATAATATATATGATGGTTGGTGTGTGATTTTTGGAGTTGATCCTGATGCGACAGGTAGTTTTGGTTATGGCCCTAACTCTCCACTTCTGTATAAATCTAAGATATTAGCAAACACTAATGGTCGATTCTTTATGACCTTTGAAGAGATTGAGACTAAGTGTTTTATGCGTATAAATGTAAATCTCTCGGATCGTGAAGATCAAGTGTATGAAGATGCTATAACCCAAAGTGTGGCTGATAGTGATGGTAGTGAGGTTTCGCTTTTTCGCGATTTTTATCACCAGTCTGAAGGATTGAATGCAATATACGATATGTCGTCTTACGAAGTAAAGCGTGTAGCGACAGGTAGTACTGATAGTGAAGGGTATACTACATACACCTACACTGTAGACGAAAACGAGTCAAAGCCTGATCCAGCTAGCTTGCAATCGGCTTTTCCTATGTCCTCTTATGGCTATGTGTTGGATAATGGTGTTAATGAGGATGATTTAGAGGCTATCTTTAGTGAGGATATATATATGATTCGTCTCTTTTCAAAGGTGGTAGTTTTTGCTGGCGACAACTCTGGCTTCACCTTAAATGGGGTTACACTCCTTGATGGTGCCAATGAAGCTAAGCTTCGTAGTACTGTGCTTGACGACGATGGAAATGTTGTTGACAACTTTGAAGTGCCTGAAAATTTAGGTGGTACGATAGATTTCAAAGAGGCTTCGGCTTTGGCATCTCCCTCATCCACTTCAGGAAAGGCCTATAGCGAGTCGACACCAATATATTTATACCCTAATACAGGTGGAAATTATGTAAGTAATGGGGTGGTGAATCAATCAATAAATCCAACTTACATTATTGTTAGAGGTCAGGCGGATGGATATGATGAAGAGGGGTATTATAAAATTGCCCTTAAAGGTAAGTATCCATTAACCTACAATGACGATGGGTCGGTGGCTACAGAGAGCGATTTGACCTATGATATTCTGCGTGACACCTATTTTAAAGTGACGCTTGATAATGTTGATAAACCAGGTTACAAAACTTTTGATGATGCAGCTGACTATAATAACCCTGCCAATAATATAAGTTATAGTATAACAATTAGTGGAAGCGACAATCGTAATGAGTATCTAGTTAGTAAAGGGACATATTTTGTTGAGCTAGAGGGTAGTCGTATTTACGCTAAAGGGTTTTTAACCGATGGTGTTGAGGCGAGTGTTAAGTTTACGCTCAACCCCACAACTGGCAACCAGCATCCAAATGTGTATGTGTATGCAGGTGATGCTTATGGCTCTAGTGCCGACATATCAGTTGAAAATTGTGTTCAGACAATCGAAGGAGCTGCAACCTCAACAACACACTCCCCAAGTGGTGGTTGGGTGACTATCCCTGCCTCTACAGATATAAGTGAGGTGGTCGTGAATGTCAAAGCTACCGATTCGGGTCGTTTGAGAATTAGGTGTGGTGATATATTAAAGTATATTCCTATTACATACGAATCTGCAAAGGCTAGCTATATGGAGGAGATGCTCGAAATTGATGGAGTCACTTTTGAATATTCAGAAATAGTGTATGATGAAGGTTCTGACGAGATACTATCAAGCGATGGACTACTTGCAGAAAACCCTGTAACTACTGTTGACGGCAATGAAGTGCGCGAAGATCGTCAATTTGGAGCAACACTCTATCCTATAAATGCAGATGGTGTTACAAAACTTTATGTGGTGCAGTCTGAACCAGTTGACCCAGTTATTAATTTGAGTAGTAGCGAATACTCTTCAGCTGCTGATATTGTTAGTGCTGTGGTGGCTCTTATTGAAAGTGGATACACTACAATCTCATTTGAAGGTGTTTATAGTAGTTCTTTACTTTATTCTAATGGTACAAGTATATTTGAGCTAATCTCTGAGCAGCTTTCTGATGGTGTTACTTATTCAGTTGATTTGTCAGGTGTTACTGTTTCGAACGCAGGTGATAGTGTTAATAAGGACTACAATATTGATCTATTTGATGGAGTCGATAATATATCTACTCTTATAATTTGGGGTGGTAGTAAATTAGTGCTCTTAAAGAAAGATGATACATTTAGTAGTATGTCTGATTTGACAACGGTTGTTGTGGGTTCGGCTAGCGTACCAGTTTCTAGTAGTAGTTTTAAAATAGAGCAAGGTGCATTCTCTGGATGTTCTAATTTAAAGACAATCTTGATATACACAACAACTACCGATATAACTATAGAGTCAAGTAATATTGTAAGCACTACTAAAACAGCAACTTATTATAACAGTACTACCAAAGTATACTTATATGTGTATGGAACGGTGCCAGATAATATTGATGATTATACCGACGGATTTACTAAGCAGTAATAGAAAATAGTAGTTAGGGGATTACGTCAAACCACAAGGTGCGAATGCCGTTTGTTAAAGCTATCTTGTTTGCTTTGAAATGGGTGTTGTATCGAGAGGCTTGACGGAAAACCTCTTCTGTGAGAGGAACATTGCTAGCTTTGCATTCAACAATGATTTCGGCCTTGCCTTGTGTGTTGTATATTACGATGTCGGCTCTTAAGAGCTTGCCAGATGTGAGCTTGAAGCCAACCTCTACGGCTATATTACCCTCTATATAACCTAAGCGGAAGAGTTGTAGTATAAAACTTTGCCTTACTACCTCTTCCGCTGTTGATAAAATCCACTTTTTACGAATAAAACAGAAAATTTCTTCTTGATTATCTCGTTTTCGTATTCGTATTTTGTTCATTCGATTTGGCTCTAATTGCCTATTTTATCTCTCTATTCCATCCAAACTTGTCCTCTTCAACGCCTAGTTGAATATTGATTAGTCTATCATAAAGAGCTTTGGTTTTTGGTCCCATTTTATTGTCAAAACAGTATGATTTGCCTAGGTCTAAATCGTCTATTCTCTCGATTGGAGTAATCACGGCTGCTGTGCCGCATGCTCCTATTTCGTCAAATGTCTCGATTTCGCTAAGCTCTACTTGGCGCGCCTCTACGCTCATACCCATATCGGCAGCTAAATCTCTTAACGACATGTTGGTGATAGAGTTTAGGATTGAGCTTGATGATGGAGTGATGTAGCTATTGCCTTTGATACCAAAGAAGTTGGCTGCACCTAGCTCGTCAATATATTTTTTCTCTTTAGGGTCAAGATACAATATGCCTTGATAGCCCTTGTCGTGCGCAACCTCAAACGAATCAAGGCTTGCTCCGTAGTTGCCACCTGCCTTGATATGGCCTGTGCCGTGTGGGGCAGCTCGGTCGTAGTCGCGAAGTATTGCAGCTTTCATTGTGCCTGTGCCTGTCTTGTAGTAAGGACCTACTGGAGTTACAAACATCAATAGTAGATATTCTTCGGCTGGGCTTACGCCTACTTGTGGGCCAGTGCCTACTAGTAGTGGACGTATATATAGCGATGCTCCTGTGCCATAGGGAGGAACAAACTCTTTATTGAGAGAGACAACCTTCTCAACGCAGTCGCAAAATAGCTCTATGCTAGGAGCTGCCATTTTTAATCGCTCAGCTGAACGAATCAAACGTTTTGCATTCTCCTCCATTCTAAATACGCTTACCTTTCCGTCGGCGCGAGTAAAGGCTTTTAGCCCTTCAAATGCCTCTTGTCCATAGTGTAAAGCAGTTGCTGCCATGTGGATGTTGATACTCTCCTCCGAGTGAGTCTCTATTTGCCCCCATGCGCCATTACGAAAATAAGTCCTGACGTTGTAAGGTGTTCTGGTATAGGCAAAATTGAGAGATTTCCAATCTAAATTTGTCATTTCAATATATGTTTATTGTTATTTGATATCTAAAATCGAACACAAATATACGTAAACTATTTTATATATGTGTAATCTACCAAAAAAAATGTTAAAATAACGTGTTTTATTTCAAAAGGGTATTGTATTTATCAAATTATTAATTACCTTTGCACCGTGTTGTTTCGCTCGTTTGAGTGTTGAATGGGTTGAACACTGGCCTGATAGGCCATTTGAAATTGAATTAAAAAGTAAATAAATTAAATATTAATAATAAACTTTATACAAAAATGACAAAAGCTGATATCGTAAGCGAAATTGCTAAAAGCACAGGTGTTGAGAAAGTTGTTGCTCAACAAATCGTAGAATCTTTTATGGATAATGTGAAAAATTCTCTAGAAAAAGGTGAGAATGTTTATTTGAGAGGTTTTGGTTCGTTTATTGTGAAAGAACGTGCACAAAAAGTTGCTCGCGACATCTCTAAAAAAATGACTATTACTATTCCTGCTCACAACGTGCCAGTGTTTAGACCTTCTAAAACTTTCGTTTCTTTAATCAAGAAATAGTTTTTCAGAAATTAAACAAATTTATTAATCTAAAATTATAGAGCCATGCCTAGCGGTAAAAAAAGAAAAAGACATAAAATGGCTACTCACAAAAGAAAAAAACGTCTGAGAAAAAACAGACATAAATCTAAGAAGTAGTATTTTAAAGATCTTAGGAAGATGATTAATGTATATTCCACAAAAGAGATTAACCTCTCTTTTGTGATATATATTTCCTTCTTAACAAATTGGGGTGTCTGGCGGTAGTTCTAACATCCCTTTTTTTATATGTTATGCTCTCGTTTTTTGGGAGTGTCGCAAAGCAACGATAGTTAGTTACAAAGTGTAAAGTATATTAATATAGATAGGTAGAAGTAGGTGAATAAAGAGTTAATAGTTCAAGGTGCAGAGGATATGATACATATCGCTCTGTTAGAAGATAAAACACTTGTCGAATATCATAAAGTCGAAAGAGTTGGCGGATATAGCGTTGGCGATATATATCTAGGTAAGGTTAGAAAAACAATGCCTGGATTGAATGCTGCATTTGTGAATATTGGCCACAAAAAAGATGCTTTCCTTCATCGTCTAGACTTAGGACTTCATTACAAATCTATGTCTAAGTTTGTAAATGAAGTTACTAAAAAGAAAAAAGAGATAGATTTCGAAAAATTTGACAATCTCGATAGCTATCCTACAAATGTTAAGATTACCGAAATTCTTGGCAGTGGTGACACTGTACTAGTGCAGGTAATTAAAGAGGCAATATCAACTAAAGGGCCTAGAGTTACTACAGAGCTCTCTCTTACTGGTCGTTATGTGGTGTTGCTGCCAATGGGAAACAAAGTAGCCGTATCTCAAAAAATCAGAAAAAACTTCGAACGTCGTAGATTGCGTAGAGCTGTGCTCAGCGCATTGCCTGAAAATTTTGGCGCAATTGTGCGTACCGCTTCGGTTGGTGCTGAAAGCGAAGATATTGAGGCTGATGTGAAAATGCTTGCTGAAAGATGGCACGAAATAGTTAAAAAAATTGAGGAGGCTGCCAATCCATCGCTTATCCTTAGCGAAGATGGTAGGGTTAATACAATTTTACGTGATATTTTGAGTGACGAATTTAGTCATGTACATATAGATGATAACGAAATTTTTGAGGAGATTAAAGAGTATATTAAAGTCATTGCTCCTGAAAAAGAGAAGATCGTTAAGCTATATAAAGGTAGCAGTGTCTCTATATTTGATAATTTTGATGTCACACGCCAAATTAAAGGCGGCTTTGGTAAGTTAATTCCTTTTAAACGAAAAGCATACATGATTGTTGAGCACACTGAGGCTCTCCATGTAATTGATATAAATAGTGGTACTCGTCTAAATAATGCAACTTCGCAGGAGGAGACAGCTTTGGAAGTGAACCTAAATGCTGTGCCCCACATTGCTAGACAGTTGAGATTGCGTGATATGGGCGGAATAATTGTGGTTGACTTTATTGATATGCGCAAAAAAGAGCACAAAGAGGCTCTGCTTGAAGCGATGCGCAAAGAGATGGGCAACGATAGAGCTAAACACACTATACTCCCTCTATCTAGATTTGGATTGATGCAAATTACGCGTCATAGAGTGAGACCTGAAACCAAAATCGCTATCAACGAAACATGTCCTGCATGTCATGGCACGGGCGAAATATCTCCGTCGATTCTTTTTGATGCTCAGATTGAGAACAAAATTTGTGCGCTTAAAGAGGATGAAGATGCTCGTTGGATAAATATCAAGGTACACCCTTACTTAGCTGCATATATCAACAAGGGGCTATTCTCGCTTCGTATGAAGTGGATGTGGAAATACAAATGCTATATTTCTGTAATTCCAGATGAGTCGGTTGGCTATGTTGATGCTAAATATTTTGGCCGTCAAGGGTATGAATTCTCGTCAGGTTCGATATTTGACTACGATGAGAATGATGTTGATGCAGATGTTGACGATGAAAACGAATACCTCGATGCAGAGTAGCAGGGTGATATATAGGATTGGAGATAATGCACAATTTGATTTATTGCTTAACTCCAAATCCTCTACTACCGCACTTAGTGGTGTTATAGGTTCTTCCGCAGCTATTCTTACTGGGCTTGTGGCTGAGAAAAAAGGAGGCATGCATGTTGCTGTTGCACCCTCAAAAGATGAGGCTGGTCATTTCTATAACGATTTAACTTCGTTTTGGCCTAGCGAAAATGTGGCTTTCTTGCCATCCGAATATAAACAATCAATCGCTTATGGGCAAGCTAACACTTCGTCGCAAGTGCAGCGTACCGCGCTGCTATCGCGGCTTAAAAGTGGAGTTTCTAATGGCGATTTTCTTATTATATGCACCTATCCCGAAGCATTAATTGAGAAGTTTGTTGGTAAAAATGAGATTAAAAAATCGTCGTTATCAATCAAAAAAAACAGTGTTTACTCCATCGCTTTTATTGAAGAGTTGCTCTCTGAGTTGACATTTCAGAGAGTCGACTTCGTGTATGCTCCTGGTCAATACTCTGTGAGAGGTGGAATTGTTGATATATTTTCATATTCTGACAACTATCCTTATCGCCTCGACTTTTTTGGCGATGAGCTAGAGTCAATACGTAAGTTTGATGCCAACACGCAGCTCTCTAAAGAGGAGATTGATAGTGTTGAGATATTTCCAAAATTTGATTTTTCTGACTCAACAACTCAAGTAAACTGGGTTGCGTTGGATGATCTCTTTAGTGAGTTCGGAATTGACAATGTCAACTACTGGGTCTCTAGTGGCATAGTGACTCAGCAGCTAATTGAGCAGACAATCGCTAAACTTTCGCAGGCTAACTCTCCGCTAATAGAGAGTGTTGCCACTTGGCAGCAGATCGAAAACATCTTTAACCAACGACGTTTGATTACTTTTAGGGAGCAGTTTTTATCTATTGCCCCAGAGGAGAGCATTGAGTTTGGATTTGTGCCGCAAATATCATTCAACAAGAATTTTGATATTCTCCACAACTACTTTAAACAGAATATTGACAATGGGTTTGACAACTATATTGTTACGCAAAATCAAAATCAGGTTGAGCGTTTAGAGACTATATTTACCTCTATTTCTGAGCAAAAAGGGCTCTTTAAGTCGTTGCCAGCATCGCTACATGAGGGTTTTGTGGATAACTTCTCGAAGATAGCTTTTCTTACTGACCATCAAATTTTTGAGCGTCATCATCGCTACGAAATAAAATCTGAATTGCCTAAAAATGAGGCTCTCACAATCAAAGAGCTGAATGCACTGAATGTCGGTGACTTTGTTGTGCATGTAGATCACGGAATTGGTAGATTTGGCGGCTTATTGCAGAGTCAAGAGGGTGGCAAAACTTATGAGGCGGTAAAGCTAATTTATGATAATGGCGATTTTATTCTTGTAAATGTACATTCGCTCAACAAAATATCTAAATATCGAAGTGGCGAAACTCCAACACCACCTAAGCTAAATCGTCTAGGACATTCGGCTTGGCAGAAGGTTAAGTCTACTGCTAAAAGCAAAATTAAAGATATTGTTAAGGAGCTTATCGAGCTTTATGCTAAGCGTAAAAACACCTCTGGGTTTGCTTTTTCGCCCGATAGCTATTTGCAAACCGAGCTAGAGGCATCGTTTATATATGAGGATACTCCCGATCAACACAAAGCTACTGAGGCGGTAAAGGCCGATATGGAGCGTCGTGTGCCAATGGATAGGCTGGTGTGTGGTGATGTGGGATTTGGAAAAACAGAGATTGCTATTCGTGCAGCTTTTAAAGCGGCTTGTGATGGCAAGCAGGTGGCTGTATTAGTGCCTACAACTATACTTTCGCTACAGCATTTTCGCACTTTCTCGCGACGATTGAAAGATTTTCCTGTGACTATCGAGCTCTTGTCGCGTGTTAAAACAACTAAAGAGGCCAACGAAATAATGCAAAGGCTAAAAGCGGGAGAGATTGATATTTTGATTGGTACTCATAAGATTCTTAATAAAAAAATTGAGTTTAAAGATTTGGGGCTCTTGATAGTTGATGAGGAGCAGAAGTTTGGAGTCTCAAGCAAGGAGAGATTGCGACAGTTTAAGGAGAGTGTAGATACGCTTACCCTTACCGCTACGCCTATTCCGCGAACTTTGCAATTTTCGCTTATTGGTGCGCGCGATTTGTCGGTGATAAATACTCCTCCTCCAAATCGTCAACCAATTACTACTCAGGTTTATCAATATAACAACTCACTGCTTAAAGAGGCTTTAGAATTTGAGCTTAAAAGGGGCGGACAGGTCTATTTTATCCACAATAAAGTGGAGAGTATTGAGCATATGGCTAATATAATCAGGGACTTAGTGCCGCAGGCGCGTGTTGCGGTGGGGCATGGTCAAATGAAGCCTGCGACGCTCGAAAAAATTATTACCGATTTTATATATGGTGAGTTTGATGTGTTGGTCTCTACAACTATTGTTGAGTCTGGAATCGACATCTCAAACGCAAATACTATGATTGTTAATGATGCGCAAAACTTTGGATTAAGCGACCTACATCAGCTGCGTGGCAGGGTAGGGCGTACCAATAAAAAGGCTTATTGTTATCTGTTTGTGCCTGAAAGTAAAATATTATCCGATATTTCGCGCCGTCGACTTAATGCGCTAGAGGATTTTAACGAGCTTGGTTCTGGCTTTAATATTGCAATGCAAGATTTGGATATTAGAGGTGCTGGAAATCTTCTTGGCGGAGAGCAGAGTGGCTTTATTGCAGACATAGGTTACGAAACATATCAGAAAATTTTGAATGAGGCTATTGCGGAGTTTCGTGATGATTATAGCGATATTCTATCTGATCAGGGTAGAGATATGGTCGAAAATCGTGAGGAGTATATTGCTGATTGTCAGTTTGATGTGGCTTATGAGGCGTATATCCCAGATGCCTATATCTCAAATGTGAATGAGAAAATTTCTATATACCGAAAAATTGATACATTTGATAGTGGCGAGGAATTAGATAAATTTAGACTATCTTTGGTCGATCGTTTTGGAAAATTGCCTATAGAGGTGGAGAGATTATTGTGTATTGTTGAGATTAGAAAGTATGCAAAATATCTAGGTTTCGAAAAGATGATTATTAAAAATGGATATTGTATTGCCAACTTTACTCAAAATGGTAACTCTCCATACTTTAGAAGTGATAGATTTAAGGCTATTGCTGCCTATGTTGGTGTGCAAAGCAAGAATTTTAAACTTAAACAGGGAGTAAAATCGCTCCTTATCTCGATTGCTAACGTCAATGAGGTGACTCAGGCAAAAGAGGTTATAAAGTCGATATACACAACAGTGCGAAAGCAAATTATTAATAGTGAAAATTAGTCGAATATGGTAGCTCTGGTAATTGACGAAGGCAATAGCTTGACAAAAATATCAATAATGTCTCAAAAGGACAATATAGATAGAACTTGGCGCGTTAAATACTTAAATGTTGACGTAATTGTAGAGTTTTTAGCAAACACTGTGATAGATAGTGCTATATATTGCTCAGTGAAAGACAAGAATTTAGAGGTGGTTGAGTTTCTTAATCAAAAAAATCTGTTTTTTATTGATTTTGATATTTCTGTACCTATTCCTATCGAAATTAATTATACCACTCCCTACACCCTTGGAACCGACAGAGTGGCTGCAGCAATTGGTGCTGGCGAAATCTTTCATGGAGAGAACCTTCTGGTTGTCGACCTAGGAAGTGCAATTACAATCGATTTTATTGAAAATGGAAGTTGTTTTAAAGGTGGCAATATTACCGCTGGTGCAAGATTAAGATATAAATCATTATCCGATTTTACTGATAAATTGCCACGTTATGTATTGCCTGAAAGAGATGATTTTGATATTTGTTCATCATCAACAAGAGAGGCTATCGAAAATGGTGTAGCTCTCGGAATAGTTTGTGAACTTGAGGGTTATATTTCGAGATATCGTGAATTATACCCCGATTTGAAAATTATTTTTACAGGTGGTGATGCTAAATATTTTGCTGATAAATTTAAAATCGCGATATTTGCAAACTGTGAACTAGTTAATATAGGTTTATATAAAGTATTAAAATATAATAATGTCAAAACTGAGAATAAGTAGCCTGCCACTAGCAGTCGTATTAGTGCTTGCAACATCGTTTGTTGCGCGTGCTCAACAAGATGGAAAGAACACAAATTCACCATATACTCTATATGGTATAGGAAACATGAATATCATGGGTACTGCCGAGAATAAAAGTATGGCAGGTGCAGGGGTGTCGTTAAAAAGTGCTGTTTCGGTTAATGGGTTAAATCCAGCTGGGCTTAGTGCTGCTCCTGAGAAATCGTTTCTCTTTAGTGTGAGTATGCAAGGTAACAACGACTACATCTCTAGTGCAACTAGCAATAGTAGTAGTAATACATTTAATCTTAACGATTTATCATTGCAAGTTCCAATTGCCAAAAACTTAGGTTTTGGTATCATGATGAACTCTTATACTTCGGTTGGTTACGATATGTCAATACAAGGTACTGACGAAGATTTAACAACAACAATTGGCCCATACAACTACTACTACGATGGTAGTGGTGGAATAACTCAACTTAAGGCAGGTTTGGGTTGGGAGCCTTTTAGAGGCCTTTCTATTGGTGCTGCTGCTCTGTTTTATCACAGCTCAATATATCGAAACACTTCGCTTGTGTTTAACTCATACTTCCAAAGCAATAACGAGTATAGAACTGTGACTACAAATAACACTTATAGCTTTACTAAAGCTAATGTTGAGGCTGGTATTATATACTCTGTGTTTTTGCCTAATAAGCGTTCTGTTAGTTTTGGTGGTACTTACCAGCCTGAAGTTACTATTACTCAAGACGACTCAAGATTGATTAATACCTACTCTTCACTGCTTCAAGACTCTGTGTCGTACAGTTATACTGAGTCAACTGTAGTGTTGCCATCAAAAATTACCGCAGGTGTATCTTACTCTTCTTCAAAACTTACTATTGCAGCAGACTATATTTACCAAGATTTTACCGACGCTTTTGAAATTAATAGCACTGGTGCTAATATCTCTCTTACAACGTACCAAGATTTTCGTTTAGGATTTAGTTACACTCCAAATAGTGAAGATATTCGTAAAGCTCTGAATCGCTGGACATATCGTGCTGGTGTGCGTTATGGAAACTCTTACTTAGCTGTAGATGGAAATGAAATTAAAGATTACTCTCTCTCTTTTGGTGCTGGTATCCCTCTTCAACGTGGTGGTTATACCCAGCTTAATGTAGGTTTCGATTTGGGACAAAGGGGTTCTGTTTCTGCAACAGACTTTAAAGAGACATACTTTAACTTTACTTTAGGAGTCAATTTCTTCTCTATAAATGAGTGGTTCGTAAGATATAAATATAAATAATTTTTTGTATTAGTGAAAAATAGTTATATTTGCATCTTGAATGAAACAAAAAAATATAAATTAACAAATACAAAAAAAGAAATTGATCATGAAATCTATTTTTAAATCATTGATGTTCTTATGTTTTATTGCGTTGTCTTATACAGCTCAAGCACAGAACTTTGATGAGCCACAATTTGCTCCATACGGACGTGATGCAGCAGAAAGAGAAAAGAATTTTACACTTTACACATTCTTTAATGATGCTTATGCTGCTAAAAACTATGACGAAGCTTCATTCTATTTAAAACAATTACTAGAGAATGTGCCAGCTGTGCATGCTAACCTTTATATTAAAGGTTCTACTGTGTTCAAAAGACTTGCTCTTAGAGAAAAAGATCTTGAAAAACGTGCTATCTATGTGGATAGTCTTATGATTGTTCATGAGCACCGTATCCAGCACTTTGGTGAAGATCCTAAGCTTGGACGCCCATACATCATGAACCAAATGATTAAAGATAATATTACATTCCGTGCTAACAAGCCAGATCTTGTAATTGAGACGGTAAACCACATTATCTCTGAAATCGGCTCTGAAATGGATATTGAGATACTACCTGTATATTACAACTACCTTAATCAATTGTATCGCGATGATGTCATCGAAACAGATGTTATGCTTGCGGAGTATGAAACAGTATTAAGTACTATTAATGCTTCTACGGCTGAAAATAAAGACGAATTAGCTTCTACTGTTGAAAATCTATTGATGGCTAGTGGTGCTGCATCGTGTGAAAACTTAGAGATTATCTTTAAACCACAATACGAGGCTAACCCAGATGATAAAGAGTTGATTGCTAAAATCGCACAAACTCTCTCTAGAGCTGCTTGTTCTTCGGACTTCCAATTAGTAGTTGCAGAAAAATATTACGTGTTAGAGCCTTCAGCTGCCGCTGCTGCTTCTCTTGCTTTTACTTTTGACAAAAAAGGCGAAGTTGAAAAAGCTCTTCAATATTATGACGAAGCTATCGAAAAAGAGACAGACAACTCAAACAAAACAACTTATGCACTTTCTGCTGCTGGTGTAACTTTGGTTAACAAAGACTACTCTAAAGCAATTCAATACACTCGTAAAGCTATTTCTATCAATCCTGAGAGTGGTTTGGCTTACTTGTTACTTGCTCAAGCACAAGCTGCAACAGTTCCAGATTGTGGTGCTTTCGAGAAGAAAACAGCATTTTGGTTAATCGTTGACAATCTTGTTAAAGCTCGTGGATTACTAGAAGGTGACCAAGCTGCAAATGCAAGTAAATTGATTACCTCTTACTCTGCAAACTTCCCATCTAAAGAGGATGTTTTCTTCCGCGATTTAAGTGTAGGTGACAAGTTTACTGTAAGTTGTGGTTCGTTGTCAGGCACAACAACTGTTCGCACTAGCAACTAAAACTAAAAAATGCTCAATTGAGTATACATATGTAAGCTGCCTATTTTAGGCAGCTTTTTTATTATAACAAAAACCAATACTATGAAGATAATTTACCTTTTATTAGCTTTTGTAGCTCTCTCTTTGCATGCTGGAGCACAAGTGAAAGAGGCTCAACTAAAAGAGGCTCAACTAAAATGCAGCGAGAAAGCTGTTCGTAATGCTGGTGATGATGGTGTGAACACCTATAGAATTCCAGCTTTGTGTACCACAACTAAAGGTACGCTCCTTATTGCTTATGATTGTCGATACGACACATCGCGCGATTTACAGGGGCATATTGATATTGGCATCAGTCGTTCAATCGACAAAGGTGCTACTTGGCAACCAATGACAATTGCTCTAGATATGGGCGAGTGGGGAGGTTTGCCTCAAAGGTTTAATGGTGTTAGTGATCCATCCCTGTTGGTTGACACTAAAACTGGTAGAATTTGGGTTTCTGCACTTTGGATGCACGGAGTTTTAGATAACGATGGCAAGTTTATCAACGGTCTAAACAACGATAGTAAAGATTGGAAACACCAATGGTCAGGTAAAGCGTCGCAATCGGGCTATTCGCCTTATCAAACTTCACAATTTATTATGGCTTACAGTGATGATGACGGAGTTAGTTGGTCAGAGCCAATAAATATCACAAAAGTTAAGCCTGAGGAGTGGTGGCTGTATGCACCTGCACCAGGTCAAGGTATTGTAATGAAAGATGGTACGCTAGTATTGCCTACTCAGGGTAGAGACACAACTGGTCTTTCGTTTTCAAATATCACTTACTCAAAAGATAGAGGTGAGAGTTGGATTACTACTAACCCTGCAACTGATAATACCTCAGAGTGTGCGGTAGTTGAGCTAAAAGATGGTTCATTGATGCTAAACATAAGAGATAATCGCAACCGTACAGAAAAAGGCGATAAGAATGGTCGTGCGGTGTTTGTATCAGATGATTTAGGTATTACTTGGAGTGAGCACTCATCATCTCATGGAGCATTGATTGAGCCAGTGTGTATGGCTTCGATTCATCGCCATAAGAAATATCTTCTTTTCTCAAATCCAGACGACAAGCATGGTCGCCACAATATGAGAATAAAATGGAGTGATGATGAGGGGATAACTTGGCACAATGGCCCTCTTTTGGATAGCGGTTCGTCGTTTGGTTATTCGTGTCTAACCTCAATTGACAAGAAAACAATAGGCATAGTTTGGGAGGGAAGTCGCTCACAAATGGCCTTTAGAGCTATTTCGTTAAAAGAGATAATCAATTATAGCGGCGAATAATCCACTTCTACTAGTGACTCACCTTGTTGTAACCCTTGTAATAGACAACCTTATGAAGAGTGTAAAAAAATATTTATTGCCTGTATTTATAGCGATATTTGTTCATACAGAGCTGTTTTCACAAAGAGTTGAGAGCTTAAATGATAACTGGGAATTCGTTGCTTTATACCAGACAAGTGTAGGTGGCGAGATTAAGAACCAAGGCATTAATTGGAGTGATCAGTTTGATGTTAAGCACACTGATAGTTCTCAGGTATTAGCTCTTTCTGAGCAACTGATAGAGCAGGAGAGGAAAATGCTGGAAACTGCGGAGTGGGAGATTGTATCTGTTCCGCACACCCCTTTTATTGAGGAGTTAACGGTGTTGCATCAATGGCAAGGAGTTTCATATTATAGGCGTGAGATATTGCTTGACTCCTCTTTGAGGGGCAAGCAGATATGGATTGAGTTTGAGGCAGCTATGACACTTTCTGATATCTGGGTGAATGGTGTGCATGTAACGCAACATGCAGGAGGTTATTTGCCATTTGTTGTAGATATTACAGATATCGCTAGCTATGATTCACCAAATCAGATTGTTGTTCGTTTAGATAATGGAGAGCAGCCTTTGATTCCTCCAGGGAAACCTTTAAATAGTCTCGATTTTTGTTATTATGGTGGTATTTACCGAGATGTAAATCTTATAATTAAGCATAAAAATCATATATCTCACCCTATAGCTGCAAATAAAGTAGCTGGTGGAGGGGTGTTCGTGACCTATCCGCAAGTAAATCGTGATAGTGCAAATGTTAAAATCAAAACTCATATAGTTCAAAGTGAACCTAACAATGGCCAGTTAAGATATCGCCTTTACCCGTTGAAAGGTTTGTTTGGAAACTATAAGAGAGGTGGCGTTGTTGCTGAGTCTGTAGTAGTGCTTTCTGACGTTTTAGAACAAGAGGTCGAGGATGAATTGATTGTTGTAGAGCCAAATCTCTGGTCACCTAACACTCCCTATTTATATTTGCTGGTTGTAGAGCTGATAGAGGATGGCAAAGTGGTCGATTCGCAGCAAGAGCGAATAGGTATTCGCCATATAGAGATGAGCAAAGAGGGCGGTTTTGTTATAAATGGTGAGCCGTTGCGTTTGGTGGGTAGCAATAGGCACATGGAGTATCCATACCTTGGAAATGCTATCTCGGATGCAGCTCATTATAGGGATATATATCAAATTAAAGAGAGCGGATTTAATACTGTTCGCTTAGGGCACTACCCTCAAGACAAGTCGGTGCTTGATGCGTGTGATGAGTTGGGGGTGTTG
>JAWXTQ010000023.1:0-19788 GCA_044433405.1 Rikenellaceae bacterium | reverse complement strand
GCCAAAAAGTGAAAACCGCTAAAAGCCTAACCACACATACAATCACTACCGAACAAAATGGTCATCTTGAGAAATTTCATCGCCATCGCTATCTGTAATTACTAAGGAAAGCACACCTCCATTTGAATCGAAATAGCTAACATGTAATGGATGATGTCCTGAACTTAGGGCAACTTGTCCTTTAACCTCTTTTGGTGAGTGAGGACCATCGTTATCAACCACTACTGTGTCTCCGATTTTTAGAACACTTCCATCGTCAGAACGAAGGGCAAAAGTGTAGATATCATCATAAGGAGCAACAAAATAGCCAGTAAAAATCAACCCTATATTTCCTTTTACACCCTCTGGTATAGCAACCTCATTAGCAATCATGCTCTCTTTAACAGGAGCTTTAGATATTCTATCGCATCTATTGCCTCTGAAATCGTGCCAAACAACATTTAAACCCTCCTCAGAAGAGTCAACTTCAACTGCGGTAGTATATGGGGTTTTAGTGTAGCTAAAGTCGTATATGTCACCTCTATTTCCATTTTTGCGAAAAGGAGCTACTTTATACTGCTTACTTTCGGTGATGGTGAAAGGTTTTGTATACTGTTTTGACTCGATAGTTGGTATTGAACCATCCTCAGTGTAGCGAATTACTACATTTTTATCTGGGCAAGCAAAATCAACCTCAATCTCATCAATAAATATTTTGTTAGATACTAAGTCCTCAAAATCTGCAATTCTGTAGTTTACATTTAACACATCTAAACGCTCTAAATGTCTCTCTAGGTTCTCTGAAAAATCATCCCAATCACTATTTGCATCGCCACTCCACGCCTTCTCGGCAACTGCAAGGGCTCTTGGATATACCATGTATTGCATTCTCTCGCGCGATGGAATCCATTCACACCAGATATTTGCTTGATAACCTTTTACTAGCTCTTTTTGCTCCTCTGTAAGATCAGAGATAACGTTTGAGTTGTAGATGTTTTTGATGGTTGATTGATCCTGATCATAGTCAAAATAGAAGTAGCTATTAGGCGTTAAAATAGCCTCATTTCCGCTAGCAGTAGCCTCTTTTACGGCATTACCAACCCATGATCTCCACCACATTATTGTTGCAGTCTCAGATAATCCACCCTCTAGTATTTCATCCCAACCAATTAGTTTTTTGCCATTCTCATTAAAATATTTCTCCATATCTTTAACAAACCACGCTTGCAGCTCATCCTCTGTTTTAAGGCCATACTTACGCATTAGTTTCTGGCAATCAGGACACTTTTTCCAGTTAGTTTTCTCAACCTCGTCAGCACCTAGATGAACATACTCATTAGGGAATAGCTCAAAAATCTCTTTGTAAACATCTTTACAAAACGCCATTGCACTCTCCTTGCCTGGGCAAACTGGAGAAGAAAAAGTAGCACCCCAACCAGTTGTCTTGAAACATGAAATTCCATCATAATTCTCTAAAGCTACAAGTATATGACCTGGCATATCAATCTCAGGGATAATGTCGATACCTAGAGATGTAGCGTGACTAACAATCTCTTTAATATCCTCTTGTGTATAGAAACCACCATAATAGGTTTTTCCATCAACCTCTTTTAGCTTATCCTTTGGCAACTCAAAGTCGCTATTATTGCTCGATTTTGCTCTCTCTATGCAAGTTTTATCGTGAGAGTTAAACTCTCTCCAACCTCCAACTTCGGTAAGCAATGGGTATTTTTTAATCTCAATTCGCCAACCTTGATCATCGGTTAAGTGCCAATGGAACTTATTTAGCTTATAAAGAGCCATTAAATCAAGAAACTCTTTCACCTCCTCTTTGGTGTAGAAGTGACGAGAAACATCCAGCATCAAACCACGCCACTCATAAGCTGGTGAGTCGCAAATCTCAACATTTGCCACATACCACTCTTTACCAACAACAACCTCTGACGATTCTATTTGTGCACCCAACAACTGTCTGAAAGTTGTAATACCATTTATTGCACCTTTATAATCAACAGCTACAATATTTACTCCCTCTAGAGTTACGGTCAAAGAGTACGAGCCACTAACTTTATCGGCCTGAGAGGCATCAATCGAGATAGTAATATCACCAGCACCCTCAACTGTGGTGAAAGTATAACCCGTAGCTGACAACACTTTCGAAAGATAGCTAGCTGCACCCTCTAACGATTTATCTGAGATACCAATAACTTGATTATCGGCCAATTTAAACGCACCTTTATTAATCTTCATGGATTGAGGTGCAGGAATTACTGCTGTTTCTAGGTTTTTAGAGCTATTACAGCAAGATGACAACATGGCTACAACGAGTAGACACGAAACTACTAACTTCTTCATTTTAATAATTTAATAATTTAAGGGATAAACACAACTTCTAATGGAGCTTCGTCCATATCTTTGTCCAAAGGATACATTGGACGATCAATTCGCTTATAAGGCAGCTCTTCCAACTCTTGGTCAACACCACCACGCGTTTGAGCCATCATCCAATCGCCTCTCATATCGTAAAGCTCTTCAGTTAGATAACCCAACTTAACAACAATAATATCAGCATTGCGCGGATCTAATCCAAGGCGACTAAAGTTAGCCTCGTAATGGAAACCCATACGTTTTTCAGTAACAATCACCTGAATCGAACCAACTCTTACTACTACGTGTGCGTTACCAGGATTGTCGAGAATCTTCTCGATTTTGCCTTTTAGTTTTATTGGAGCAGCGTAACGATTATCTACTTTAGCTCCAACATACTCCTCGACAATTGCCCCCTCACCTAGCTCTTTAGCCTTAGCAACAAGCTCTGGAGATGGAATAGATGCGTAAATCAAACGCTTGCCCTTTGCCGACTTAAACTCTTTACGAGCCAAAAGCTTCTCTAAAGTCCATGTTACATCACCTGCACCACCAGCTGTTGGATTATCTCCCATATCACTAATAAAATATGGCTTCTTATCGCTCTTAAGCGCATTGGCTAAAACCTCCTCTAATGAAGCTGTGGGAGCTACAAACTCAAAGTCGTTGCGACTAGACCAGAACTTCTCAGCCAACTCTTTAGCACCGCTCTCTACCTTAGCCTTATCATCACCAACAACAACCACAACACCATGGTTACGAGGTTCATCTGACCAAGGATAAGACATCCAAATTGCAGCATCTGTAATCCCCTCTTGCTCTTCTATCGGAACTATCGCCTCATAAAGCGATTTTCCAGGTTCTACACGAGTTGAAGTCTTTTCACCAGGTAGCAAAATTGGCACTTTAACCCACGCTTTATATTGTGGTTTGCCTAAACCTTTATCTAGTCGCTCTAGTAGGTTGTCGATTGCACGCTTACGTGTAATGTATCTATCCTCGTGAGGTGACATTCTGTAAGAGGTAATCAAATCAACATTTTCAGCCAGACATTGCGACACACAACCGTGAGGATCCATTGATGCAGAGATAATCACATCATCACCAACCAACTCTCTGATTTTTGTTGAATAGTCGCCCTCTGGATCGTCTAACCCTTCAACGCTCATTGCGCCATGAATATCAAGGAAAATAGCATCAAGAGGCAAACTCTTCTCTAACAATCGAAGCGAGCGATTTAGCAGAGTATCGTAAGTCTCACGTGTAACAATACCTCCTGGTGATGCCCATGCCATAATTGTAGGCAACCACTCTGCTCTATCAATTAGGGTTGTATCCTCTTTAAAGAAAGGATATGAGGCAATAATTTCATCACCATAAAGGGGATTGAACATTTCTAATGTTGTTTTGGCTGGAGAGAATGTACTACACTCTATTCCAACACCCACAATAGCCACTCTGGGCTTAGCTGTTTTTGAAGAGCTACAGCCACACAACGCAACAATAGCCACAAAAACAGCAACAAAGTTTACTGATTTCATCTTATTTATATTTAGAACCAAGGGTATTACACCCTTTTTATTTTGTTGATTTTGCCTCTTTTGCAGAGCTTATCTCTGAAGGTTTTGCCTGTGAAGATGTACCTATAGTCTCACGCATTTGAGTATCAGCCTGGATATTACGGAGCTTATAGTAGTCCATAATTCCCAGATTACCTGAACGAAACGACTCAGCAATAGCTAATGGTATTTCGGCTTCAGCCTCAATCACTTTTGCCTTAGCCTCTTGAGCCTTAGCTTTCATCTCTTGCTCTAGAGCTACGGCCATTGCACGTTTCTCCTCAGCTTTTGCTTGGGCAATATTTTTATCAGCATTTGCTTGGTCCATTTGCAAGAATGCGCCAATATTGCGACCTACATCAATATCAGCAATATCAATAGATAATATCTCAAACGCAGTTCCTGCATCCAATCCCTTATTAAGCACCACTTTAGATATAAAATCTGGGTTCTCAAGCACAGTTTTATGACTCTGTGATGAACCTATCGACGAAACAATACCTTCACCAACACGCGCTAAGACAGTCTCCTCACCAGCACCACCAACAAGTTGTTTGATGTTAGCACGCACCGTTACACGCGCCTTAGCAACAAGCTGAATACCATCTTTTGCCACAGCACTAACAGGAGGTGTATTGATAACTTTAGGGTTAACTGACATTTGCACCGCCTCGAAAACATTACGCCCTGCAAGGTCGATAGCGGTTGCCATCTGAAAATCTAGACTAATATTTGCTTTTTGTGCTGACACTAATGCATGAACAACATTACTAACATTACCACCAGCTAGGTAGTGAGCCTCTAAATCGTTAGGCGACAAATCTAATCCAGCTTTAGTTCCCTCAATCATAGACGAAACAATCACCGTAGGCGTAACTTTACGCCAACGCATTAAAACTAGCTGTAAAAGACTGATTCTAACACCTGAAACGGTTGCAGAGAACCATAAACCTACAGGTACAAAATAAAAAAATACTGAGGCTATAACTATTACTATAATAGCATAAACTCCAATTACTCCCATCTCTTCCATAACAATAAAAAATTAGATTATATTAAATTAGCTTCAAAGTTACAAATTTGTTTTGTGAAAAGCAACTCTCACACTACCATTTGCAATTTTTATCTCTCCGCACTTAACATATCCTAACCTATAAAGGAGATTTTGCATAACCATATTATCGTGATGCGTATCGACTCTAATGTTGGCATGTTGAGCAAAACACCACTCCATACACACATCGCCTATACGGCTCACAACACCACTGCTCACCAACCTGTGCACCACACCATAAGGCTCAGAGTTGAGCCACTGCCCCTTATATATTACATCATAGGTTGAGTCGTTAGCCACAACAAAAGAAAAGGCCGCCAACACAACATTATCTTGATTAAGGCAGAGATACATTTTCTTATCTAAAATCTCTTTCTCGATTAAATCTTGTGTTGGATAGCCATTAATCCACTGATTTGCATTGCCATTTCTAGCCATAAACTCACGTGCATTACAATAAAGCGGCATAATCTGCTCTATTTGGCACATCTTAGCTAGTACAATGGTGTAGCTCATTATCGTAACATTGTTACAGCTCGCTCAATAGAGCTATACAAAACATCAATATCGTCAAAACTGTTATAGAAAGCAAAAGATGCCCTAACGCTACCAGTAATTGAGAAGTGCTGCATTGCAGGCTGAGCACAATGAGTGCCACTTCTAACTGCAACACCCTGCTTATCTAGTAGCAAAGCCAAATCAAAAGGGTGAATTCCGTCTATATTAAAACTCAAGAGAGAACAACGCCTTTTAGCGTTGCCATATATTCTCAACCCCTCAATCTTACCTAGTCGCTCTGTGGCATAGCTCAACAAGGCGTGTTCGTGGCTCCTAGCAGCAGCAAAATCTATTCGATTCAGATACTCAATAGCCTCCGACAAGCCTATAGCCTCGACATAGGGAGTTGTGCCAGCTTCAAACTTGAGTGGAAGCTCAGCGTAAGTAGTTTTTTGGAACGTAACGGTATCTACCATATCTCCACCACCTAAAAATGGCGGCATAGCCTCAAGTAGCTCCTCTTTGCCATAAAGCACCCCCATACCTGTAGGGGCATATAATTTGTGAGCTGAAAAGGCTAGAAAATCACAATCTAACTCTTTTACATTAATCTCACCATGAACAACCCCTTGACACGCATCAACAACCACCTTTGCACCCACCTCATGCGCTTTAGATATATAAAACTCTAAGTCGGGCATAGTTCCTAAAAAATTTGAAGCGGCAGTGATTGCAACAATCTTGGTGTTTGAGCTCAACATATTGAGATAAACCCGAGCATCTAACTCACCATTCTCGTCAAAAGGGATAACTTTTAACTCAGCACCTGTGCGCTCACACAACATCTGCCAAGGAACTATATTTGAATGGTGTTCCATCTCTGAAACAATAATTGAGTCGCCCTTTTTGATTGAAACACCATACGAATAGGCTACCAAATTGATTGATGCAGTAGCTCCTGACGTAAAGACAATACTTTTTACACTCTCTGCACCTATAAAATTTTTGATTATTTGACGAGCATTCTCATATTGTGCAGTAACCTCATTGCTCATAGTGTGTGCTGCACGGTGAATATTGCCATTACAATTGGTGTATATAGCATTCATCTTATCAATCACACATTGTGGCTTTTGAGCAGTTGCTGCACTATCTAGATATACCAATCTGCGACCATTTATCTGACGGTTGAGCAGCGGAAAATCTTTAGCTATAGAGTCAAAATCAAACATTACTTACAATTCATTAATTACACTAACAACCTTATCATGAATCAATTCTCTTAACGATTCATCACTTATATGATTAGATATATCTACAACAAACCCCTCAATTTGAAGAGCACGCGCGACATTTAGAGAGATACCACGCTGACGCATGTAAAAAATCTCATCCTCATCTAGCACCCCTGTTGTTGAACCGTGCGAACACTTAACATCATCGTTATAAATCTCTAACCATGGATTAGAACTTATACGCGCCGAGGAGCTAAGCAACAAATTTTTATTTTGCTGCATTGCTGAGATTGAAGATGCTCCATACTCGATAAATATTCGACCTTCGAATTTTGTAGACGACTCGCCAGCGCCTATAGATTTTATAAGTTGCGAACTCTGACCATAGGGCGAATTGTGATTAATATTAGCATACATCTCAATATTTTTATTCTCGCTAGCAATCGTAGCACCATATATATCTATATTTGCCTCTTTGCCATTTTGGCTAACTTTGTAGTTGGTTACACCCGACGAAAGTTTAATTGAAACAACTTTAGCAGACGAAAGTGCAGCCATGTTTATCTCAACACTACCAGAGGTTGACAAATCTACAATTTCGGCCTTTGCACCATCGCTAAGATTAACAACAACACTCCCCTCACCCTCTAAAATAAGAGAGGTCGATTGTGCCACATCAATCTGTTTAATCTCCTCCGAAAGATTGACTACCAAATAATTTGCAGGATAACTACTCATCGCCATGCTCTTTTATCAACCAATCATACCCTTTCTCTTCTAGCTCGAGAGCAAGCTCTTTGCCTGCCGATAAAATTATGCGGCCATTATATAGAACATGAACAAAATCAGGCACAATATAGTCGAGCAGACGCTGGTAGTGAGTTATCACAACTGTTGCATTGTCTGGCGATTTAAGTTTTGTAATTCCAGTAGCAACTATTCTTAGAGCATCAATATCAAGACCACTATCAGTCTCGTCAAGAATTGACAATTTAGGCTCTAACATTGCCATCTGAAAAATCTCATTACGCTTTTTCTCACCACCTGAGAAGCCCTCATTTACACTTCTCGATATAAGTTTTGAATCAAGCTCTACAACCTTGCTCTTTTCACGCATAACTTTCAAAAATTCGCCCGAAGATAGAGGCTCTAACCCCTCATACTTGCGCTTTTCTGACATTGCAGCCTTCAAGAAATTGGCCATACTAACGCCAGGAATCTCAACTGGGTATTGAAATCCTAGAAACAACCCCGCATAGGCGCGCTCTTCGATTGATAGAGACAGTAAATCTTTATCAAAGAATGCTACATCGCCCTGAGTCACCTCAAATTTATCTTTACCTGCCAATACTGAAGCAAGCGTACTCTTTCCTGAGCCATTTGGCCCCATTATGGCATGAACCTCGCCACTATTTACAGTAAGGTTTATTCCTTTTAATATCTCTTTACCCTCTTTTGTGCGGGCATGTAAGTTTGTAATCTTTAGCATATTTCTAAACTATTAATCTTATTTATCTCTAACGGACTCACTATCCAACACTACCTTCAAGGCTAATAGCCAACAACTTCTGCGCCTCAACAGCAAATTCGAATGGCAGCTTGCTAAGCACCTCTTTTGCATAACCATTTACGATTAAACCTACCGCCTCTTCAGTCGATATACCGCGCTGATTACAATAAAAGAGCTGTTCTTCGTTTATTTTAGATGTTGTTGCCTCGTGTTCTACGATAGCAGTTTTATTTTTAACGTCAATATAAGGGAAGGTGTGCGCTCCACAATTTGACCCAATAAGAAGTGAATCACATTGCGAAAAGTTTCGACAAGAGTCAGCTTTTGGACTCACCGAAACCAATCCACGATAGGAGTTTTGACTCTTACCTGCCGAGATACCTTTTGAAACTATCCTACTACGGCTACCACTCCCTAGATGAATCATTTTAGTTCCTGTGTCAGCCTGTTGATAATTGTTGGTAAGTGCTACTGAATAGAACTCACCTACGCTATTCTCACCAGCTAATATACACGATGGATATTTCCACGTAACAGCTGATCCAGTCTCAACTTGCGTCCAGAACAGTTTCGAACCATACCCTTTGCAGATACCACGCTTAGTCACAAAATTATAGATACCACCTACGCCATTTTTATCGCCAGGATACCAGTTTTGAACTGTAGAGTATTTCACCTCTGCACCCTTCTCAACAAAAATCTCGACAATTGCAGCATGCAGCTGATTTTCATCACGCATTGGAGCGGTACACCCCTCAAGATAACTTACGTAGCTATCTTCATCTGCAATGATAAGTGTTCTCTCGAACTGCCCAGTATTTGCAGCATTAATACGGAAATAGGTTGACAACTCCATTGGGCATCTCACCCCCCTTGGAATGTAGCAAAAAGAGCCATCTGAGAACACAGCTGAATTAAGAGCAGCAAAGTAGTTGTCACTACTGGGCACTACTCTACCGAGGTATCTCTTAACTAACTCTGGATGCTCTTTTACAGCCTCCGAGAATGAGCTAAATATGATTCCCTTCTCTGCAAGCGATGCTTTAAATGTTGTGGTTACTGAAACCGAATCAATAACGGCATCAACAGCAACACCTGCAAGAGTTTTCTGCTCATTAAGAGGGATTCCCAACTTGTCGAACATCTCCAACATCTCAGGATCAACCTCATCTAAACTCTCAAGCTTTTTCTTTTTAGGCTCACTATAGTAGATTATATCGTCAAAATCTATCTCAGGAATATTAAGATGTGCCCAGTCAGGCATTTTCATCTCTCTAAACTGGCGATAAGCTTTTAATCTAAACTCTGTCAACCAATCTGGCTCACCTTTTATATTTGATATTTTTATAATTAACTCTTCGCTTAAACCCTTTTCTAGTTGATAATTCTCAAAATCACTAGAAAAGCCATATTTATAGCTATCGTTATCTGTTATAATATCCTCCATGTTAAAATACTCTAATTAAACGCCTTATTTTTTAGACGTATCACCTCTTGGGCTGTCAAATAACGCCAAAATCCGCGTTTCAACCCTTTTTTGGTAATGCCTGCAAAATAGACTCTATCCAATTTTATTACTCTGTAGCCGATATGCTCAAACATGCGTCTCACAATTCTATTACGACCGCTATGAATCTCGATACCTACTTCGCGAGGATTATCCTCAACATAGCTAAGCTCATCTGCATAAATTAAGCCATCTTCAAGCTCAATTCCCTCAGCTAACTTCTCTATATCTTCAGTAACAACTGGTTTATCTAAAAATACATGATAAATCTTTTTCTTTTCGAATGATGGGTGAGTAAGCTCTTTTGTCAGCTCACCATCGTTTGTTAACAAGATAAGTCCAAGGCTATTTTTGTCAAGTCGACCAACTGGAAATACTCTCTCTTTCACCTTGCCTTGAAGCAAATCAATCACTGTTTTCTCTGCGTTAGGATCTTCAACCGTTGTTACGATTCCTTTTGGTTTGTTCATTACGATATAAACCAACTTCTCACCGCGCAACTCTAATCCATTGTTGCAAACTACATCATCTGCTGTCACTTTAGTTCCCAATTCTGTTACTACACTGCCATTTACGGTGATAGCTCCTGAGGCAATTAATTCGTCAGCATCACGACGCGAACAAACACCCGACATTGCAACAAATCTATTAAGTCTAACAGAACCTTCTATATTTGGTTGCAAAAAGAATGGCTCTTCATCTTTTCTTTTTTTCTTGAATTTGTTTTTAACACCACTACGGCGTGTATCAACTCCTCTATCGCTCTTTACATTAAAATCTCTATCGACTTTGGTATTAAAACGACTTGTTGGCCTTCTATCAGGTCGATTAAATCTACCACCACGATTATCCCCTTTCTCGCTATGCAAGAACTCATCCACTGCTCTATCTGACACGTTTGATCTACGCTCACTAAAAGGAGTAGATCTTTTTGGAATATCTACAGGGTATTGAGTAGGATCTATACGCTCAGTTACACGTAAAGGCTCTTTTTTGATTCTAGGGCGTTTACGTTTAGATGATGCGTCAGCACCTGAGTTGTCCGAATTTGAATTATATGATTGTTCTGAGGAGCTCTTTTTCCTCTCTCCATAAACATGGTTGTCCTCACTAAAATTGGGATTGAACGAACGTCGTCTCGACGCACCAAACAAAGGGCTTGTAGCCGCTTCTTTTCGTGAACTTCGCTCCTCACGGGGAGAATTTTCACTTTTCTCTGTAGCAAAAAGGGTTTTGTTAACTCCTTTTTTATCAAATGTTTTTTCCATTTACTTAAAATGTATTGTTTTAACTATATGTGTGACCAAGTCAAATATTGTGCAAAGATAGACATAAACTTTCTTATTTTCTATTTTATTGGTAAAAAATCACCTATTTTAGGTGATTTTTTACTTTACAATATTCACTGATACGATCTAAGACATTCTATCAATTATAGTAGATACATATCTATTAGAAACCTTAGGTCTATCATAATCTTTACCAAACCAATTTTTAAGCGGAATATCATACCCTTTACCTAGCATATAGTTGTGAGTTGCTTGATTCATAGCTTTGCCAATATGTTGCCAATCAAACTCTTCACCCTCTACAAGTTGATACTCTACTCCATTGTTTGCAAATGTGTTGGTAGTTTTGTCGCATATCTGCGCTCCAAATTTCGAAGGGTTACATCCGCTCTCGCTATGAATTGTCATTGCGTAGTGATGCCAAAAGGCAGATTGCACAACTCCCTCCTCAAACATTTGACGTACTATCTCTAACGAATCGACCCCCTCTTGTGCTGTTTGGCTTGGGAATCCATACATTAGGTAGGTGTGCACCATAATACCAGCACTATTGAAATTAGCGCAACACTCAATCGACGATTGAAGCGTAACGCCCTTGTTGATAAGCTTAAGAACCCTCTCCGAAGCTACCTCTAATCCGCCTGACACCGCTATACAACCAGCCTTTGCCAGGAGCTGACAAAACTCGCTATTATAGCTCTTCTCAAAACGCACATTTCCCCAAAAACTAACCGTAATACCCTCTTTGATAATTATCTCACAAACCTGCTTTAATAGCTGAGGCGGCATGGCCTCATCTGTAAAATGAAATCCAGAAATACCAGTTTGCGCCATAATCTTCTTCATCCTATCGACTACAGTTTGCGCCTTTGGAGCATCGTAACGTTTGATGTAATCAAGCTTAGTATCGCAAAAGGCACATTTTGCCCAGTAACAACCATGCGCCATAGTTAGCTTATTCCAACGACCATCACTCCACAACTTATGCATAGGATTAGAAAACTCTAAAAGTGAACAATATTTATTATTTTCTAAATCGCTAAAGTCGGGAGCAGGGAGAGAATCAAATTTTAAATTTTCATCCCAATTTGCTGAATTTACAAGCTCACCACCCTCACAATAGATAGCTCTTATAAGCTCACTTTGAGAAATTTTATTTTCGCAAAACTCACCTATAGATTTTAGAGGCAGTTCGCCATCATCAAACAGCAGATAATCTATAAACTCGAAGAATCTAACATCTCGAATCTCTCGAAGTTCTGTATTTACGTAACCACCACCCATCGCTATTACTGTGTCGGGATGGTTAACCTTGCAATACTCACCTATACGAAGAGCCATAACCAAAGTACCAGGAAACGGTATTGTCAAGCCAATAATATCTGGTTTAAAAGAGTTGATATGCTCGCTAATTGTCTCTATAGCTATTTTTTCGATATCATTAAGCTCTCTCTCTTTGATAGAGTTGTAGATATTGTCAAAAGTTTTGCACGCCAATGCTATCTGCTCCTGATAGCGCACTAGCGAAAATTCGCTATCACACACCTCACCTATAAACTCAGCTAAATCCTCAATATATAGGGTTGATAGCTGCTTTGCCTTATCAAAAATTCCGTTTACTCCGTAAGCCCACTCTAAATCATCCTCTTTTAATCCCTTAAATCTATTTGCCTCAGGCAGAAAATTTCGAGATGCTATTCTGGTTGCTATTGTGTTGTCACTGCCTGAAAGAAAGTTCCATACACTATCAATGGTAGAGAGATATTCACTCTTTTTCATTGCCACATTTTTGGCTTTTGTAGAGAGTCTATCTTTCTCAAAGGCCATTGTGAATATTTTAGATAAGAAGCCACTATTAAATATTTTGTTTGCACACTCTATTCCTAAATCGCACTGCATTACTTCATGCGAACAACTTTTAAGATAGCCTTTTAGTTGTGCTGTAGCAGGATAAGGGGTGTTTAATTGAACAAACGGTGGAGTGATAAGAAGATATCTCATTATTTTGGTTATTATTTTTTAGTATCCAGAGTTTTGCGTCAGCTTATTATTTACGAAAATTGCACTATCTGGAATTGGGAATACATTTTTTGAGCTATTGTTATGAGCCGTGTGCGACCACCAATCTTCGGTGTGAAACATATTCCAACGAATTAGGTCGGTTCGTCGCCTGCCCTCTCCCAAAAACTCATTACCCCACTCTTGCGCTAAACGGTATTTATCAAGATTTGAGCCGTCGAGTTTATCAGGATCAACACCATTAGTAAAATTACGTTTACGAATATTGTTGATTATATCGGCAGCACTCGACACATTTCCCTCGTTAAACTCTAGTTCAGCCCACATAAAGTAGATCTCAGTAAGTCTAATTATTGGATTATGAGAAGCCCAACGATATGCACTATTTAGCCTATCGGGAATAGGTATTTTCACCATTCTAATGCCACTATTCTCCTCACCTAAGTGAATATTAGATTCTAGATTTGCGTATGTCTTACCATAATTGTCACTATAAGGATCGCTCATCTCCGAAAAACGCGCCACTTGATCGACAAACACCAACTGACTACCAGCATACTCTTGAATACAGAGGCAAGGCGAACCATCAGGCGTAAATTGAGCTCCAAACAACATCATCCCATCATAATCTTTTCCATCGCTATAGCTATATTGCTTTTTGCGCAAATCATCACTGTGAAAACGCGAAAATGGCATTCCGATATTGAAGGTGTAGAGATTACCAGCAGGGTCTAAAGATGGCTGCATATGACAACCATTCCATGCAGCGCCTAAATCAAAGTCGAAGAATTCTGGTGCCGAAAAGTGATAAAATATGTAGTAAAACCAGTCGTATTGAAGATAGTTATATTTTGAGGGCATTGCCCATAGTAACTCGTCTGAGGTTTTGTTGTCAAAATCAAAAGGTCCTTTCCAATCAGTGGCCAAGGCGTAATCACCATAGCTACCACTAATAATATCCTCAACCACCTTGCGGCACTCACTATCTCTACTCTCTCCAATATAGGTATTGGCATTGAAATAGAGTTGCGCCAATATTGCTGCTGCACTACCTTTTGTAATTAAACCTTCATTCTCAGCACCCATCACTCGACTATCTAGACTATCAATTGAGCCAGTTATTAGCTCCTCAATATAATTAAACACCTCCTCTTTGCTACTTCTTTCGATATCAACATCGCTAGTTGAAGTGTAGATTGGGATAGAGCCAAAGAAATCTAAGCCTCGCATGTAGTAGTAGGCAATCATCACATTTAGTTGAGCAATATGGTTATACTTCACCGCTTCACTTAACCCTACACTGCTATAATCAAGGTTGCTTAAATCGGTTTTTGTCTCCAATGCTACTGCGATGCCGTAGAATGTCTGTTTCCAAGTCTGCCAAATCATCTGATCACTCGAGAGCCAAGTGTGTTGATTAAGATTTTCGTACTCGTCAATACTACGCCAGTGTGGCCCTTTGGTTGTAGTTATAAATTGGTCGGCCGACTCTTCATTTACTGTCCACCTCTCATCCACCACATAGTCACTCACTGTAACATAAGGACGACTTAATAGAGAATATACATCCTCTGGAGTGGTAATTACATTTGAAGAGGTTGGTTGATCGTACCAAATCTGCTCTAGGTCAGTACAAGAGCACACCACCACTATCGAAATCGCGATAACAGTAATTTTATTTATTATATCTATTCTCGTTCTCATGAGTTGATAATATTTAATGATATTTGACTCTTTCATATCGACATAAATTAAAATGTAAGTTCTATTCCAACCATTAGCGTTGAGCTAGTAGGGTATGTAGTGCTCTCTTCAAAGCCTGGGGTAAGACCTGAGATGTTGATTGCTGGGTCAAAACCTGAATATTTTGTAAGAGTAAAAATATCGCTTGCTGTGAAGTAGATTCGAGCACTCTTTACATAGTTGTTAAATTTTGCTAAATCTATATTATAACCTATCGTCACAGCATCAAGCCGCAGAAATGTACCATCTTCAAGCCAATAATCTGACAACCCTTTTTCGCCAGTAATTTCGCTATTTTGGGTATAAGCTACTCCTAGCACATTCTCCTCTTGACGCGTTGCTAATCCGTGATACATAGCACTCATATTAAAGATATCATAGCCACACCACGCAGTGAAAAGTGCTGTAAAATCAAATTTCTTGTAGTTCAGTCTGTTATTCCAACTTATGATAACATTTGGAACTCCATTGCCAATATATTGTTTATCCTCGACCTGCTTATCATCTGCATCTATAGCCTCTCCTTGGCTATTATAAACAAGAAAGCTACCATCTTCTGAGACGCCAGCATGCTCCCAGAGATAGAAATCACCAATTGTCGAACCCGCGCTGAGTCTCACACCATTACCTGGAGTTCCAGGAGTGGGAAACTCTTTGAGGTCGATATAGGTAGTTTGGTCGTAGATATATTTTACGGTGCTTTTATTTTTTGAAAGTAGCAACGATGTGGTGTATCTAAAATCGCTACTCTGAGCAACCACACCTCCCAACTCTATCTCAAAACCTTTGTTTACAATCTTTCCTGAGTTAATTGTCATTGTGCTACTCATAGCTAGCGGATTGGTCACCTCAACATCGTATATAAGATCGGTATTGTGGCGTGTATAAAAATCCAATTTTCCATACACTCTACTATTAAATAACGTAAAATCAACACCAAAGTTAAACTCTTTGTTGCTCTCCCACGTTAAATCTTCATTATAGTTGTTAGATAGTCCTATAGTCTCCGACCAGACACCATCTTTCAACCACCACGAGCTAGTGTTATAGAGACGAGTAGAGGAGTAGGTAGAGAAGTTTTGATTGCCAGTTACACCATAGCTTGCTCTCACATTCAGAGAGGATATCTGATATGGCAATGATATTATTGACTCATTATGCACACTCCACATCGCCGATAGCGAAGGAAACAAACCCCAATTATTGCCAGTTGAAAACATCGAAGAGCCCTCTTTACGCAAGCTAAAAGTTGCGCTATATTTATCATCATAGCTGTAGTTTGCACGCCCAAAGAATGCAACCAGGCGATAGCGCGGATCTTTCCATGAGTCGACATCAGCTCTACCTGCCTCTAGGTAAGAGCCAGAGTTGAGATCATTCCATGTTAAGCCTGAAACTGTAAAATCTTGGTTTGTGGCACTAAATCCCTCGCCATTGGTTTCATAAAAAGAGTAGCCACCAATCAGGTCAAGAGAGTGTTTTCCCCACGAGTTTTTATAGTTTACGTCAATATCCCACGAAAGCTGACTATACTCCATATCTGCAAGTGTTGCCTTGCCCAGAACTCCACTCTCACGTGAGATTCGATGGTCAGTTGACATCCAATATTTATAGCTATAGGCGTCATTCTCTATGGTAGCTCTTGCATTTGCGGTCAACTTATCATCAATAATATTCAGATTTGCAGCTAAAGAGACAAAGGTGTATCTATTTTCGGTCTCGTCTGTTTGAAGCATCTCCTCAGCAACTGGATTGTAGAAATCGTAATCGTTAAGAATTAGATTATAACCTGTTACATCACTCTCATCATAAGGCGAAATAGTAGGATTTAACATCAAAGCTTGATTAAATATATCCATATCACACTCCGAACTCTTAGAGCGTGCCAATGCGATTGTGCCGTCGAGTGTCAAGATGTTTGGGATAAAGCGGTAGTTTATGTTTGCTCTTGCACTCATCTCTTCCCTGGTTGAGCCTATTGCAACACCTTCATAATCTTTATAGGTTAGAGATGTGTAGATAGAGACCCTCTCGTCTCCTCCCGACATTGAGATGTTGTGAGTCTGATTAAATGGATTTTGTGTTATCTCGTCAAACCAATTGGTTGAGTAGCCGTAATCGGTTCCTTGACCTAATTCAACATACTCACTAGCGGTCAATACTCCATCTCTTTTATGAACAATCTCGGTTGATAGCTGAGTTGAGTATTTTGTAATTAAGGCTCCACTTCGTGCCTTGTTTGTAGTTATAAGAATCACTCCACCCGAACCTCGCATACCGTATATTGCCGCCGAGGCAGCATCTTTCAACACAGTTATAGAGAGTATATCTTCTCTCTGAATATAGCTAATATCTACCCCTGCAACTCCATCAACAACTATTAGCGGAGAGCTAGAGGCGTTGAGTGAGTTAACACCGCGCAGCTGAGCAGACACCTGGCTATTTGGATCGCTACCAAGCGAGGAGGTGATATTCAACCCTGCGACTCTCCCCTCCAATAACGACAATATAGACAAACTACTGTTTGGGATAAAATCATCACTAGTTAAGGTTGTTACAGAACCAGACACCCGATTAGAGCTTATAGCTCCATATCCTATTTCAGTCATTGTTGTATCGGAGCTCTCGCCACAATAGCCCCTCTGAGCACCTAAATAGAAAACCACAAGAAAGAGCAAAATCATCACTCTTAAAATCTTCACTGTTTTTATCATACTATTCTCTCTCCTCTAAAATTTTGATTATAGCATCAATTTTTTTTCGACCTGCCCTCTTTAGAGGTGAAAGTTTAGGCAGTCTATATGTTTTTAACTCATCTATCTGATTTGGCATAGCCATAAAGCTAAGCTTTTCTTCTCTTTTAAGCCCTATCGAAGGCTCTATCTTTTTGGAAGAAGCGATATTCCAAGGGCATACTTTCAAACAGTCATCACAACCAAACACCTTGTCACTTCCTCTCTTGATTATCTCTTTATGCTCCTCACTAAAGGGCATCTTGTGTTCGATAGTGATATACGAGAGACACCTATTGCAATTGATAGTGCGATTGGTATTTATCGCCCTATTTTTACACACATCAACACACCTACGGCAATCTCCACACCCATCTTCTTCAAGCGGTTTATTATAAAAATCAAACTCTCCCTCTACAAGCAACGAGCCTATAAAAAACATGCTCCCCAACTCTCTATTTACGAGCATACTGTTTTTCCCTATCCATCCAAATCCTGCCTCCTTTGCCCAATAACGTTCTAACAGCGGAGCAGAATCAACATATACGCGCCCATTAAGTGATCGACCAACCTTGCTCTCCAAATCTCCAAGAAGCGCATTAAGCATTTTCTTGATAGTGATGTGATAATCACTAAAATGAGCATACGAAGAGGCCAAGTTGCTATATTTATGCTCATGAAGCTGATAAGAGACTCCACATACAATCAATGATTTTTCAACATTTGGCTCTGTAAGCTCATGGGGGTTATATCTCTGCTTTTTGTTTCTATCAAACCACTCCATTGAACCATTATTACCCTCCGACAACCATCTCTCAACCCTCTCAGCATCGCCACTAGGGCGGCATCTCACCATTCCACACAAATCAAAACCTAGCTGTTTTGCACGATTTATGGTGTAGGTATTTGAAAAAATTGAGTCCATTAACGTTAAAAAAATAATGTTTTTACATTTAATACCGTTGTAATTAAAAAGAGTTTACGTATATTTGTTGGTACAAAAATAGTTAAAAATTTGCTAAAACCATTAATTATAAAGAGCCTACTATGGAAACTAACAACAATAGGATAGCACAAAATACTGACAGTCAAAACAAAGCACATCTATCTAAAATAAAAACCAGTAGGATTTTTTATCCTATAGCGATAGGACTTGCAGTAGTTGGCTATATGATTTGGGACGAATTTGACATTGAAGCATTTTCTCAACTCCATTTTGACGTCAAGAGTCTCTTTTGGCTTTTGATGGCTATTTTATGCATGTTTGGTCGCGATATTGGCTATATAATACGAATCAAAGTGCTATCAGGCGGAGAGCTATCGTGGCTAGAGGCGTTTCGCATAATTATGTTGTGGGAGTTTACATCTGCAATAACACCCTCTGCTATTGGGGGAACAAGTTTTGCAATAATTTATGTACATAAAGAGGGACTTAGTGTTGGCAAAAGCTCAGCAATTGTGCTACTTACCTCATTTTTAGATGAGCTCTACTTTGTTGTAATGTTTCCTCTGCTAGTTATGATTGTCGGAGGAGATAGGCTCTTCGGAGAGGTTCATGAGGTGGGATTAAGTGTAGAGAGTGGCATATTGGCGATTGCATTAACTGGTTATATACTCAAACTATCATACTGTATCTTAATTTCGTACGGACTATTTATCAACTCCAAAGGATTTAAAATTCTACTATTCAACATCTTTAAACTTAAATTCTTACGCAAATACCACCGTAAAGCTATCAAGGTGGGTGACGATATTGAGACTGCCTCTAGGGGAATTAAAAACAAAGGCCTTAAATTCTGGGCTAAAGCTATCTCATCAACATTCCTATCTTGGAGTTCGCGCTATCTTGTTGTAAATTGCATCCTGCTAGCTTTTTTTGCAGGTGGCGACCAGATATTACTCTTCGCACGCCAACTCATAATGTGGATTATGATGTTGATAATGCCAACCCCTGGAGGAAGCGGCTTTGCCGAATTCTTATTCAAAGAGTACCTGGGTCAATTCATTCCTATCGCCTCACTTGCGGTAATTATGGCGCTACTTTGGAGACTAGTCACCTACTATCCTTATCTTATCGCGGGAGCAATAATGTTTCCACGCTGGATAAAGAGCAAATTTGGCAAGAAATAAAACAATAAAACCTAATAAACCATGAAGAAAGTAAAAATTATCTGCGACAACAATGGCGCAGAGCTAGTAGTTGAAATTGGAACATCTCTACTAGAGTTAGTGGAGAAATTTGGAATCAAACAATCAACACCAACCATTGCAGCCTATGTAAAAAGGTTTCGCTTAA
>JAWXTQ010000022.1:0-20129 GCA_044433405.1 Rikenellaceae bacterium | reverse complement strand
GCCTGGGGGCTAGAGGGGTCGGTGCAGTATGGCGCTACACTCAACTAGAGGGGGTAGAAATTAAAGCACTGTGTGACTTAAAACCTGAATTAGTTAAACGCTCTCAAGGTTATCTTCACAACGCAAATCTTCCAGAGGCTGACGAGTACACTACCGACACGCTTGCTTGGCAAGAGATGTGCCAGAGAGACGATATCGACTTAGTATACATCTGTACCGACTGGGTGAACCACTATCCAATGATGAAATATGCCATGGAGCATGGCAAACATGTGGCGTGTGAAGTTCCTGCAGCACTCACTTTAGAGGAGATTTGGGATCTAATCGAAACCTCTGAACGCACAAGACGCCACTGTATGCAGCTTGAAAATTGTGTTTATGACTTCTTTGAGTTAACAACGCTAAACATGGCACAACAAGGATTATTCGGAGAGATTATGCACGTTGAAGGTGCGTATATCCACACCCTAAGCATGGGAACTTCAAATAGCGAACGCAGACATTGGAGATTGGACTACAACTGGAATAATCGCGGAGATGTTTATCCAACACATGGTCTTGGCCCAGTTGCTCAGCTGTTAAACATCCACCGTGGTGATAAAATGGAGTATCTAGTATCACTCGACACCAGAGCTACCACATCTATCAACGATATTAAAGAGAGCAAAGGAATTGATGCCGAAGATTTCCAAAATGGCGACCATACAAACACGCTAATTAGAACTCACAAAGGCAAGTCAATATTAATCGAGCACAATGTTGCGACTCCTCGTCCATACGATAGAATGTATCAACTTTCAGGAACTAAAGGTTTTGCAAATAAATACCCATCAGAGGGCTACTCTTTAATGCCAAGCCAGCTGACCGAAGATGTGATGGGTGACCATACAAACATCTCTGGACACAGCTTCGTACCAGAGGATGTTAAAGAGGCATTAATGGCTAAATATAAACACCCTATACATCAAGAGATTGAAGAGACTGCTAAAAAAGTTGGCGGACATGGTGGTATGGATTACGTTATGGACTACCGTTTAGTATATTGTCTACGTAACGGTTTACCATTAGATATGGATGTGTATGACTTAGCAGAGTGGTGTTGTCTAGTTCCGCTTTCAAAACTATCACTAGAGAACAATTCGGCAGCCGTAGAGATTCCTGACTTCACTCGCGGAGGATGGGATAAAGTAGATGGCTATCGCCACGCAATGGCCAATTAGGTGTAATGAACGATAATTATTAATGACTCTGCACACCTCAGCATGAGCACAAGAGAAACGAAGTTTCTCCAAAGGGGTCGTTAAGACCCCCTTTGGAGAAAGAACCCAAGAACTTGCACTTCTTGGGTTCTTAACGCTAAACCTAAAGGTGCTTTGGGGTGTTCACTTGTCTTTGTTTTATTTATCTAGAACAATAGGATTAATAATTAATTCACCTCAATAGGCGAAGCTACACAAGCCTCGACCATCGCGAAGCTATACATCAGCTACATGAGTATCCCCAGCGAACGCAAGTGAGCCCGAGGAGCGGTAGCGACGAAGGTTTTTTTACCAGTACTAGGCTGCTAGGAGTCTTTTTTAGCGAACTGGCGGCAGCCAGGAAGATAAAAATGGCTCATAGTAGTCTAGCGCGTGGTTTTTTTTCTAAAAAAAACTTAAACACAATTCTTCTTTTTTTGATAGGCTTTGGTACGCCTCGGTTTTCACTTTTTGGCACAGCCAAAAATAGGAATAGGTTTTTATTTCGTTACCATACCTTTAGGTATGAGTATAAGAAATAAAAACCTATTACTACAAGCATGAGTGCAACTCATGCGGTGAAAACCGCTAAAGAAGTGAAAGCCGCTAAGAATACATCCATATCCTAAATGTTAATCAAACATCAATTACCCCAAATAAAAACCTCCTCTCCCTCTTTATGCATATAAAAAGTTTCTCGAGCATATTTTTCGAGATATTTGTTATCGTTTTTTAACCTTTCTATCATTAAGCTATCTTTATATATCTTGTTGCGTAGCGAGTCTACATGGTTTGTAAGGCTGTCTAGCTCATATTTCAAGGCTCTTTTTACCTTGTAGTTCTCGTCTCCATAGCGAAAATAGAAGAGAGAGAAAACTACTATCCCTATTATCGCTATTTGGATATTTGTTAAAAATCCTATTTTTATCTTTTTCATCGCTAGTTTTTGATTTATCTATACTTTAGAGGATAATTGAAAAAAGTGAGATATTGGTCCATGACCTTGACCATACACTAACCCCTTAGCCTCTTCGATGGCTTTATGAATGTAATCTTCAGCAAGGGCTACGCTCTGTTGGGGTGTATGACCTTTTGAAAGTGCGGCAGCAATAGCCGATGATAGACTACAACCTGTGCCGTGAGTGTTTGGGGTATTGACTCTAGTGTATTCATACGAGCTAGTTTTACCGTTTTCGAAGTCGTATAATACATCTACAATATGATCTGATTCTAAGTGCCCCCCTTTAAGGAGCAGATATTTACACCCAAATTCAGAGAATCGCGCAGCCGCAGAATCGAAGAATCTTGCCTCCTCGGCCTTATAGCCAGTTATATAGCTGCACTCTATGATGTTAGGAGTAACGATAAGAGCTTTAGGAAATAACTGTTCGATGATTGTTGTTATCGCCTCTTTGTCTATTAGGCGCGTTCCCGAAGTAGAAACCATCACTGGGTCGACAACAACATTTTTAATATTGTATTTGGTTATCGCCTTTACAACCTCATTGACACACTCTTTGTTTGGAATCATTCCTGTCTTTAGTGCCTCAACTCGCATGTCGCTCATCACTGCATGTATTTGTGCTGCGACCATCTCCTTAGATACTATATCTATCATCTCTACACCAGTGCCGTTTTGAGCAGTCAAGGCGGTGATTACTGTTGCCATATAGCCACCCAAAGCAGCGCAGCTCTTTATGTCAGCCTGAATTCCTGCACCAGCCGATGAATCGCTCCCTGCAATCGAAAGCGCAACTGGGCATCTTAAATCTATTTTATCTTCCATGTTCGTAACCTTTAAAATTATAACCTTTATCTTCCCCATTAAGAAGCCATTTTAATTCACCCTTGTTTGAGGTGATAAGTCCTATTTCGTATATGTTGCTACCAAATGTTTTATAGTACTCTCGTTTTAATCTCTCAGAGTGGTCGCCTCTTACAGTAAATAGCAGGGAGTACTCTTCGCCCCCCTCTACGGCCATTGAGAGAGTTGCCCCATCATATATTGGGAGTTTGTCGAGATTGATAGTGCACCCTACATCGCTCTGCTCGATAATATGAAGAATATCTTTCGCTATTCCGTCAGATATATCCATCATCGCCCCAACCGAGTGTTGCTCTGCAAGCCAAAGTGCCTGCTTCATAAACAGTGTTGGTCGAAAGTGAACTTTAACTGAGGGGTGAAATCGGTTGCCTGCTAACAGATGTTTCAATCCTAGTGCTGAGCCACCTAGAGGATTAATACAGAAAACTGAATCGCCCTTTTTAGCTCCACTTCGTGTCTTTATATTCTCCTCTTCTGCCCACCCTATTAAAGTTATGGTGATTGTCACTGCTTTAGACGAGTAGGTGGTATCTCCTCCTATTAGCTCAATATTGTATTGTGAGGCTAGAGAGTTAAACTCTAACGAAAACTCCTCTACCCACTCTTTTGTAATCTGGTCATTAAAGGTAAAAGCCATGATTGCAAATTGGGGAGTAGCACCCATAGCTAATACATCACTAATATTTGAAGCCAAAGATTTATAAGCTAGGTCGCTAGGTGATGATAGTTCGAGTATAAAGTGACTATCTTGCGTTAGTGTGTCGCTTGTTATCACCTGACACCCTCGCTCTCCGCTTTTCAAAATGGCGCAATCATCCCCAATTCCTTTTATTAAGGAGGAGTGATTTGCTGTCGAATGGCGCAAAAAAGTGCTAATTATCTCTCTTTCTGTAAAATTATTCATTTCTTAAAGTTCGGTATTTACGCATGTAAACACCTGTTTTACTGTTTTTTACACATAAAGTGAAATTTTTATTTTTACTGTAAAAATCATTAATAAAAAAAGTTTATGTATATTTGCACAAACTTTTTTGTTTAAAAAGCTGTTGTGCAAGGTAGTGTTTTTTTTGATACCATCAAAACTTGCTAATCTTTTTTAAGCAAAACAGAATTTCAAATAGTGCTTGTCACATATTGAAGCCACATTAATTTTAAAAATGGCAAAGATAAAATGAAAATTTTAATTTTAAATGGTCCTAATTTAAACCTACTAGGAAAACGTGAGCCAACCATATATGGTAACCAATCATTCGACGGCTATCTAGCTAAGTTAAAAGAGGATTTTAAAGAGCATGTTATTGACTATTGTCAATCAAATATAGAAGGAGAGATTATTGATATTTTGCATAGAGCAGATTCTGAGTATGATGGAGTTGTTCTAAACGCAGGAGCTTATACTCATACATCTATCGCAATTGCAGATGCAATTGGCGCAATAGGTGTAGGTGTTGTGGAGGTTCATCTTTCGTGCATTCTTGCAAGGGAAGAGTTTAGACACATATCGCTACTAGCACCAAAATGTATAGGATCGATAATGGGATTTGGAATGACTTCGTATAAGTTAGGCGTAGCATCAATAATAGAGAAAACGATAAAATAATAAAATGGAAAGAAAAACAAAAATTGTAGCCACCGTTTCAGATAGACGTTGTGAGGTTGAATTTGTCCGCTCATTGTATGAAGCGGGAATGAATGTTGTCAGAATTAACTCTGCGCATGTAACTACAGAGAGTGCAGATATTCTTGTTAATAATGTACGTTCAGTTTCAGATCAGATAGCTATCTTGATTGATACTAAAGGACCAGAGGTTAGAACTACTGAAATTGAAGATCCTAAAGGTATTGCTGTAGAGGCAGGTGATATAATAAATGTAAAAGGTGGAGCTACAAACTCAACAAAAGAGTGTTTATATATGTCTGCTGAGTCAATTGCTGAGCATGTGCCAGTGGGTGCATCACTGCTTATTGATGATGGCGATATTGAGCTTGTTATTATTGATAAAAAAGATGATTCGCTAGTTGCAGAGGTTCGTAACAGAGGTGTAATCAAAAGATTCAAGAGTGTAAATGTACCAGGAGTGCATATTCCTCTTCCTTCAATCACTGAGCGTGATAAAGAGTTTATCGAATGGGCTATTGATAGAGAGCTTGACTTTATTGCTCACTCTTTTGTGAGAAGCAAAGAGGATTTATTGGCACTGCACGATATCATTAATGCTAAAGGTAGTCACATCAAAATCATCTCTAAGATAGAGAACCAAGAGGGTGTTGACAACTTTGATGAGATATTAAAATACACTTACGGAGTGATGATTGCTCGCGGTGACTTAGGCATCGAGATTCCAGGTGAGCAAATTCCTATCGTACAACGTCAATTAGTAAAACGTTGTGTTGAGAACAAAACACCAGTTATCATTGCAACACAAATGTTGCAAAGTATGATTACTAATCCTCGCCCTACTCGTGCAGAGATTAGTGACGTTGCAAATGCAATTTACCAACGTACTGATGCTATTATGCTAAGTGGTGAAACTGCAAATGGAGAGTATCCAGTTGAGGCAGTTCAGGTTATGGATAAAGTTGCACGCAAAGTAGAAAAAGACACAACAACTATTGTTGATGTAGCTCTAGATAGAATCAACAACGAAATTACTGCTGAGTTAGCTCGTTCTGCTGTAAGAGCATGTGTTAATCTGCCAGTAAAAGCTGTAGTAATCGACACGCTATCTGGTCGCACAGGTCGTTATTTATCTTCATTTAGAGGTGATAGACCAGTTTACGCGGTTTGTTATCGCAAGCACGTAATGCGCGAATTGTCGCTTTCTTACGGCATATACCCTGAATATCAAGAGCCTTCGTTTACTCACCACAACTTCTTATCTAAGATTCTTATCTCACTACAACGCGATAGCAAAATTGGAATGGAAGATTTAGTAGTGGTTGTAGGCGGCGATTTTGGAGCTGCACAAGGTGCATCATTTATGGAGATTTGTAGCGTTATAGCTCTTCAAAATAAATATATGAAACAAAACAACACTCTACATGGCTAGAATAATCCCACAAGATCAACTTATTATTAATGCAGATGGTTCGGTATTTCATCTATCTATCAAACCTTCTCAATTGAAAAATAGTGTTATCTTAGTTGGAGACCCAAATCGAGTAGCGATGATTTCATCGCTGCTCGATTCTGTTTTAGAGAGAGGTGAAAACCGCGAGTTTGTCTGGGCTAGTGGAATATATAAAGGCAAAGAGGTGACTATACTATCTACTGGTATTGGCTCAGATAATATTGACATCGTAATGAACGAGCTAGATGCTTTAGTGAATGTCGATTTTGCCACTAGACAAGAAAAGAGTGAGCGCAAATCACTAAATATTGTAAGGCTAGGCACATGTGGCATCATAAATCCCGATATTGAGGAGGGTGAGATAATCGTTAGTCGCTATGCTATTGGCATAGATGCGCTAATGAGTTTCTACTGTGATGCAGACAATACCTTAAACTATCAACTCTCAAATGATTTTGTCAGCAAGCTATCATGGCCTGATAAAATGTCACAACCATACGCAATTGAGTGTTCTAGTGAGTTGCATGCAAAGCTATCAACTCTAGGACATGATGCAATCACTGTAACAGCACCTGGATTTTACGCTCCACAAGGGCGCATGGTTCGCATAAAACCAATAATCCCAGAGTTAGTAGAGCTAATATCGCAATACGAATTTGATGGTTGCAAAGTCTCAAACCTAGAGATGGAAGCTGCCCCAATAATGTCAATGGCAAAACTTCTAGGTCACAATGCAATCACCCTATGCGTAGGCATCGCAGGTCGCAAAAAATTCACCACCAACCTCTGCTACCACACCGTAATGCGTGATTTAGCAAAAGCAGTCCTAGAGAGAATCTAAAGGATTAAACTGAATAGTGGACGATAATGATTAATGACTCTGCTCACCTCAGCATGAGCACAAGAGAAACGCAGTTTCTCCAAAGGGGTCGATACGCCCCCCAAAGAACTTGCACTTCTTTAGTTCTTAACGCTAAACCTAAAGGTGCTTTGGGGTGTTCACTTGTCTTTGTGTGTTTACACTTGTTTCATATTATCTTAGTGTCGACTATCGCGAAGCTATACAATACTTTCACGAGAATCCCTAGCGAACGAAAGTGAGCCCGAGGAGCATCAGCGACGAAGGTTTTTTTACCAGCGATAGGCTGCTAGGAGTCTTTTTTGTCGAATTGGCGAGAGCCAAAAAGATAAAAATGGCTCATAGTAGTCTAGCGCGTGGTTTTTTTCTAAAACAATATTACCACTGACGAGGCTAGTGTTATCCAAATCACCAGATGGCGATAAATATTATCGGGTATCTTCTTCACTAGAATAATACCCAACCATGAGCCGAGAGCAACAAATGGAATCATCACCAAACTTGCCAATATATAGTCAAGATGAATATTATCCCACACCCATATCTGGAGTGGTAACTTAGTGTAGTTAAGCAACATAAAAAACCATGCACTTGTGCCAACAAAGAGCATTTTAGGCATTTTTATCGAAAGCAGATAAACTGACATAATAGGTCCTGCTGCATTAGCTATCATTGTAGCAAAACCACCGAGGATACCATAGAGAGACAACACCCACCCTTTTTGTGGTTTATCATCAATATTTTTTCGTTTACCGAACTCATTCACCAATAAAACCACTGCACTTATCATAATAGTGAAAGCAAGCAGATACTTAAACATTGATAGTGGCACAAAATGGTCAATTGCAATACCCACGAAGAGTCCAACAATAGCCCATCCTAGCAATCGAACAAGATGATACCAGCTACAACTACGTCTATAATAGATAATCGCTCCCAAATCAGCAATACATAGCAGCGGCAACAGCAATCCAGTCGATGGGCGAGCACCAAACGCTAACGCCATAATCGGCACAACAGCAGTTCCAACAACTGCAATACCTGTCTTACAGAATCCAACAAGCACCGAACAACCAATCAACACCAACCATAATCGAGGGTCAGGAAGTAAATTTACAATAGTTTCAACCATTTTTATTTTAATAATTTTGCGCAAAGTTAAGAAAAACTGGCTAATCCCAAAACATAGGATAGATAAAAAGAATCCTCTCACCTTAGCAAGAGCAAAAGAGAAACGAAGTTTCTCCAAAGGGGTCTCTGACCCCTGCCCTCCGCAAGGAGAGTCCAGATCTCAGCATCGCCACCGCCCGTTAAAAGCATTTTTTGCGTAGCAAAAAGTGCAGGGTGGCGTGATGATAAAAAAACCAACCTTTAGCGATAGGTTGGTTTTTTTAAGGTAGAATAGTAGGGTTGTTATTGGTGAAGTTTGGTTTTTGTGCTGATGTTAACTCTATTCACCGAGCAAGAGCACAAGAGAAACAGAGTTTCTCCAAAGGGGTCGTTACGACCCCCAAAGAACTTGCACTTCTTAGGTTCTTAACGCTAAACCTAAAGGTGCTTTATGGTGTTCACTTGTCTTTGTGTGTTGACACTTGTTTCATATTATCTTAGTGTCGACTATCGCGAAGCTATACATCACTTTCACGAGAATCCCCAGCGAACGAAAGTGAGCCCGAAGAGCGGTAGCGACGAAGGTTTTTTTACCAGTGCTAGGCTGCTAGGAGTCTTTTTTATCGAATTGGCGTTAGCCAAGAAGCTAAAAATGGCTCATAGCAGTCTAGCGCGTGGTTTCTTTTCTAAAAAAAACTTAAACACAATTCTTCTTTTTTTGATAGGCTCTGGTACGCTTCGGCTTTCACTTTTTGGCACAGCCAAAAATAGGAATAGGTTTTTATTTCGTTACCATACCGTCAGTATGAGTATAAGAAATAAAAACCTATTCCTACAAGCATGAGCGAAGGCTCATGCGGTGAAAACCGCTAAGCAAAACCGCTAAGCAAAGTCGCTAAACAAAATCGCTAAGCACTCCACCGACTTTGGGGATTACTACATTTTCTTTAGAAAACAGCACTTTAAAACTATACTACTTCCCTCAATGCGGCAATCTACCTCTTCAGGATTTTCGGTAAGTTTTATTGATTTTACTTTTGTGCCACGCTTGATAACCATTGATGAACCGCGAACCTTTAAATCCTTAATCACTGTAACCGCATCACCATCGCTAAGTTCAGCACCATTACTATCACATGCAACCTTGCTTGCCTCAGCAGAGGCTGCTTCATTGTCGTTCCACTCATAACCGCAATCAGGACACACATTCATTGTGCCATCAAAGTAGTTGTTATCCATTGAACATTGTGGACATATTTCACTCATAATCGTAACTTTTTCTATTATTATTCAACTACTATCAAGTAGTAATTCTTCTTTCCTTTTTGAACAAGGATATATTTATCAGCAATGATATTTTTACTATCTATTACACTCTCAATATCGGTGATTTTCTCTCTATTTACAGAGATACCACCACCTTGAATTAGGCGACGAAGCTCTCCTTTAGAGGCAAATATCGAACATTTTTCTACTGTAAGAGCACCAAAAGCTACACCTGTGCTAAGCTCCTCTTTTGAGATAGAGAATTGAGGTACACCCTCAAACACCTGTAGTAAAGTTTCGCTATCTAGAGCAGCTAAAGTCTCAGTTGTTGCTCCGCCAAAAAGAATTTTTGAAGCCTCTACAGCCTTTTCATAATCTTTTTGTGAGTGTATCATGATTGTCACCTCTTTAGCAAGAGCTTTTTGCAATGCACGCTCATGAGGAGCAGCAGTGTGCTCTTGGATAATTGCATCAATCTCCTCTTTTGGAAGCATTGTAAAGATTTTGATGTAACTAGTAGCATCAGCATCACTAACATTTAACCAAAATTGATAAAATTTATATGGAGAAGTGTAACGTTTGTCTAACCAGATATTTCCTGATTCTGTTTTACCAAATTTTGTACCGTCAGCCTTCTTAATCAAAGGGCAAGTAATACCCCACGCTTCACCGCCCAATTTACGGCGAATAAGCTCTGTACCTGTTGTGATATTTCCCCACTGGTCGCTACCACCCATCTGGATTTTACAGTTTTTAGTCTCATAAAGGTGCAAGAAGTCAAAACCTTGCACTAGTTGATATGTAAACTCTGTGAAAGACATTCCCTCACCATCGCCAGAGAAACGCTTCTTAACAGAATCTTTTGCCATCATATAGTTTACTGTGATAAGTTTACCAATATCACGAATAAAACCTAAGAACGATTGCTCTTTCATCCAGTCATAGTTGTTAACCATTTCGGCAGCATTCTCAGCACTACTATCAAAGTCAATTAGGTGACTAAGTTGAGTTTTTAGAGCATCTTGATTGTGGCGCAAGGTTGTTTCGTCAAGCAAATTACGCTCTAACGACTTACCTGATGGGTCGCCAATCATTCCTGTAGCTCCACCCACTAACACGATAGGCTTGTGTCCGCAAGCTTGGAAATGTTTTAGAATCATCACCCCCACAAGGTGACCAATATGCAGTGAGTCAGCCGTTGGGTCGATTCCAACATAGGCACTACTCATCTCTTTTTTTAGTTGTTCATCAACACCAGGCATCATATCTTGAATCATGCCTCTCCATTGTAATTCTTCTATAAAATTCATATAACTATATAGGTTAATCTTTAATATCTATTTAAATTGTTTTAGTGATTCGCATTGCACAGAAGTCATGACCACACATTGAGCAGAATTCGGTATCGCTATCACCGCTCTTAATCATCTCGGCATGATATTTACGCGAAAGCTCTGGGTCAAACGAAAGGTTAAATTGATCTCTCCAACGAAAAGCATAGCGCGCTTTACTCATCTCTAAGTCGCGCAGTGCAGCAGCAGGATGACCTTTTGCTATGTCGGCAGCATGTGCAGCGATTTTGTAGGTGATAACACCCTCACGCACATCCTCTTTGTTTGGCAAGCTCAAATGCTCCTTACGAGTAACATAGCAGAGCATCGAAGTGCCATACCACCCAATCATCGCACCCCCAATTGCTGAGGTGATGTGGTCGTAACCTGCACCAACATCGCACACTAATGGGCCTAAGGTGTAGAATGGTGCATCATGACACAGCTCCTCTTGCTTTTGCATATTCTCCTTGATAAGATTCATTGGCACATGACCAGGCCCCTCGATAATAACCTGCACATCGTGTTTCCACGCCAGTTTAGTTAGCTCACCAAGCACTTTCAGCTCTCCAAATTGAGCAACATCGTTAGCGTCAGCAATCGAACCTGGGCGCAATCCATCACCTAAAGAGAAGGCAACATCATACTCTTTCAAAATTGCACAAATATCTTCAAAGTGCGTATATAAAAAGTTTTCGCAATTGTTAATCGACATCCATTTTGCCATTATTGAGCCTCCGCGCGAAACTATGCCCGTAACACGTTTAACAGCGTGTGGAATATGCTCTTTCAGTATCCCAGCATGAATTGTGAAGTAGTCAACTCCCTGCTCACACTGCTCAATTAGCGTCTGTCTGTAGAGCTCCCAACACAAATTCTCAACCTTACCATCAGCTTTTTCTAAGGCTTGATATAGAGGAACAGTACCTATTGGCACAGGCGTAGTACGCAAAATTGCCTCACGAGTAGCATGAATATCTTTGCCTGTTGAGAGGTCCATAACAGTGTCAGCACCCCAACGAATAGCCCATAACGACTTTTCAACCTCCTCTTCAATTGAAGATCCGAGTGCAGAGTTGCCAATATTTGCATTAATCTTCACAAAGAAGTTGCGGCCGATAATCATAGGCTCACACTCTCCATGACAACGATTTGAAGGGATTATGGCGCGACCTGCAGCAATCTCTTCGCGCACAAATTCGGGAGTAATCGCCCCTTTTGCACCAACCGATTCTCTAATTGCCACATACTCCATTTCGGGAGTGATTATGCCATTGCGAGCATACCAAAGTTGAGTACGGAATTTTTCTTTATCTTTTTGAGGGAAATCCCAATTCTCACGAATTTTAGGCAACCCTTTCTTTATATCCAATTCAAAACCATCTCTACCATACTCACCTGTAGTATCGTAAAGTAAGAAATTTTCTCCATTTTGAAGGGCAAGTTCGCGCATAGCAACAGAAATAGAGTGAATCTCTCCGTCGATATACACCTTCTTGCTATTTTCTGATCTTAAATCAAAAAGTTTATTATCTAACATAATTTTTATTTAAAATTTGGGTACAAATATACGTAAAGTTTATCAGAAAACATTGATATTAGAAAAACTTAACGCCTCTTTGTTTGAATATTATAAACCCAATATTGAAAGTAAAGAAGTTTTGCGCCATTGAATCATTCTCGTAGAACGAATAATTAAAGCTAACAGGACCAATAGGCGATTGATACACCAACGACGAACTAACTATAAACAAAAGCTCTGAATTATCAATGTCGTGGAAATTTGAGAAATAGCCATAAATCTCTGATTTTAAATATAGGTTATCATTCCACTCAATTATAGGCTTTATCCCAGCCGCCACATAAGAGCTATTATGATACTGCGGAATAAAAAGCGTATTAGAGTGCTCAGTAGGATAAAATCCTGGCGATATTAGAGCTGTTGCATATTCACTACTCAAATCGGGAATTGTAGTGTAGATACCATCTAGCGCATAACCAATTGTAATATTATTGAATAGTCGATAGTAGTAATCACGCGAATATGAAACTCCTGCCCAATTGTTTTGCAAAACCTCACTAGGCTCAACATCACCAACGGCCAATACCGCAGGTGTATAGTAGTCTTTTGCAAGTGTTCCAATAAGCGATATAGTCTGCTGCAAACCGCGCGTAGGATACACTTTATAGTTGAGTGAGTTTCGAGATAACGATAAATTTGAACTCACATAATCATACGTGCTCTCATTAGGGCTCAACACCTCGGTTTCTATCAAACTATTTACGATATCATAGCGATAGGAGTCTCTACCTGCTGAAGCTCGAAGCTCAATTCTTGAAACTTGCCCAACGGCAGCACCTAACGTCCCATATAAATAGTAGCTATTCATTCGAGAGTAGTCAAACGCTCTATGACTAAAGGAGTAGCGCTGATTGTTTCCACGACCATAATCATAAAATTGATACGAGAAACCACCCTTAATGTAGTATGGATTTTTGCGATCAAAAAAGTTAAATCGGGTATCATAAGAGACCGACGAATAGAAGTTCCCGAAGTATCCAGTTAGCGAATGATAGGAGCTCGTGCGCCCAATCTGCGCATACTCCAACCCTAAATAACCCACATTGATATTTGCAGAAGAGATATTAACACCAGCAAGAGCTTTGAGTGTTGAGTTTGCTCTCATGTGTACGTCAACCGAATATCTACCAGTAATTGGATTGTAGTCGGCAGTTGGGAAACCCGTTTTGATAACACCACCCTCAATTATTTTGTAATATTCACGCTTAAACTCCTCAAAACTTATAGTCTCTCCCTCGTTATAACTCAGCTGCCCCTCAACAAATTTTTTCTGCACAGCATTAAGTCCAACAACATCTAAACTATCAACCACTAAGGTTGGGCACTTCTCCATGAATTTTAAACGACGCATAGCAATCTCAGTGGTGCTCTCTCTACGAGTGATACGCTGTTTGATTTGAGGCATCATCTTTAGTGCATCGTTATAACCTAACTCTACAACATAATCTACTTTTGAATACTCCAACATCCCCACATCAACATCGCGCCTAACAACAAGTCCGAGACTATCAGGAATGTTATAGTCGGTTTTGCTAATAGTGAGCAACTCTATTTGACCTGAGATAGTTGATGGGTTGACGCTATTGTTGGAACATACACCCCCTATCATAATGTCGGGGTTAAAATCATCCTTCATATCTTGCCATGGGAAGTTATTCAACACTCCCCCATCTACCATCATCTTTCCATGCACCATTAAGGGCTCAAACACAAGAGGTATAGACATAGAAGAGCGTACAGCCATACCCAAATCGCCCTCTTTCCAAAGAAACTGCTTACGATCGAGAATATCAACCGACACACACCTAAATGGAACAAATAGCGAGTCAAAATTGTGATGAGAGGCAGCCGTAGCACCTGCAAAATAGTTAAGCATTGCCATATCAAGCTGCGTACTAGGTATTGCCGACTTAAACCCAGTGATTTCACCATCACTCGCACTCATTTTTTCGCTACTACTTGTTTTCTTATCACCTGTGCGACGTCTCTCTAAGAATTTTCTAAAGTTAACATTAAGCGAAATCATCGAACCATTAGTTGGTGGCTGCTTATAATAGAATTTATATTTATCTTCCATCTTTCCAGACAACCATACCTCAACATCACCAGAGCGAAATATCGCTAATATATCATCAGGAGAGTAACCTGCCGCATACATTCCTGCAACTATCGCCCCCATTGATGTTCCTGCCACATAATCTATAGGGATATTATTCTCCTCAAGTGCTTTTAAAATACCAATATGGTAGAGCCCTTTTGCTCCACCACCACTAAGCACCACACCCACACTCTGTGCCGTTGCGCTTAGAGATAGAACAAAGAACACTACAAACAGCAAAAAAACTCTGCCTATTTGCGACAAGACTCTCTTTAAAGTTATTAGCATATTCACTTAAAATCAATCGTTTATGTTTTTTTTAAAAGCCCTTAGTTTACTACTTAATATGATATAATTTTTGATATTAAATAAAAAAACTTATTTTTGTAGGTTTATTAGAGCATATTACTCTAACAAATAACTTGCAAAACGACCTCCATCGAGGCCAAAATTAAATATTTTTTTTCATATATGATAAGAAAATTAAAAAACTTTTTATTTTTTTTGACACTAGCTACATTAGCCAGTTGCGACTCAACCAACGATAGTTACCTCTCACAGGCCACCATCACCACAAATAGAGGCGATATTACCTTTGTTCTTTTGAACGAAACTCCGCTTCATCGCAGCAACTTTATTGAGTTAGCAGAGGATGGTTTTTACGACAATATGCAGTTTCATAGAGTCATTAAAAACTTTGTAATACAAACTGGCAATACCAACAGCAAACATTTATCGCCAGATTCGACACTTCTTGACGGAGGTGCTGAACATATTGTAAAAGCTGAGTTTTTGGATGAATACAAACATGTGCGCGGTGTGGTTGCAGCAGCACGCCTAGGGGATGACGAAAACCCTGAACGCAACTCATCAGGTTCGCATTTTTATATTGTGCAGGGCAATAATCAAAACCAACTCGATTCGCTCTCTCTAACTCTACGCGAAAACAACAACAGCGATATTATTGACTACTATCTAAAAAATGGTGGCAATCCTCACCTAGATGGGGCTTACACTATTTTTGGTTACGTGATTGATGGCATGGATGTAGTAGATAAAATTGCCGAAGTAAAGACATCCGACAGCGATCGTCCGCGTGAGAATATCATAATCGAGAAGATAGAAATCACCGAAATTGCTGAAGCGCAACTTAAAGAGAACGAATTACATAAATTATTTAGTAAAAAATAGATCAAATATATGTTATACAAAATCAATGAGCTATTAACCTTAGTAAAGGAATTTGCTCCTAAATCAATTGCTGAAATAGAAGAGTTCAGAATTAAAGCACTCGGCAAAAAAGGCGAGATAACTCAACTTTTTGAAGAGTTTAAAACCCTTGCTGGAGAAGAAAAAAAAGAGCTTGGAAAACCAATTAATGAGCTAAAAAATGCTGCAATAGCAAAAATCAACTCCCTAAAAGAGATGTTAGAAAGCAGCACCGATGAATCATCTACAGCGGAGAGCGACCTGTCAAGACCTGCTCTATTCTCTGAAGTAGGCACAAGACACCCTATCTCAATGGTGAAGAAAGAGATTGTTGATATATTTTCACGCCTAGGCTTTACTATTGCTGAAGGACCAGAGATTGAAGATGACTGGCATGTGTTCTCAGCTCTAAACTTCCCACCTGAGCACCCTGCTCGCGATATGCAAGACACCTTCTTTATTGAGAAAGATCCTGATATTCTACTTCGCACTCACACATCATCTATACAGGTGAGAATGATGGAGAGCAAAAAGCCACCTATCCGCGTAGTTTGCCCAGGTAGAGTGTTCCGCAACGAGGCTATCTCTTATAGAGCGCACTGTATATTCCATCAAGTTGAGGGATTATATATCGACGAGAATGTTTCGTTTGCCGACATGAAGCAAACTATCCTATACTTTGCTAAAGAGATGTTCGGTGAGAGCGCAACTATTCGTATGCGCCCATCATATTTCCCATTTACTGAACCATCAGCTGAGGTTGATGTATCGTGTAACTTGTGTGGTTCTAAAGGGTGTAATGTGTGTAAATACACTGGCTACCTTGAGATTATGGGATGTGGCATGGTAGACCCTAACGTGTTAGAATCGTGCGGAATTGACTCTAAAAAATATAGCGGTTTTGCATTTGGTATGGGGGTAGAACGTATCGCAATGCTCAAATATGGAGTTAGAGATTTGCGTTTATATTTCGAAAACGATCTTAGATTCCTACAACAGTTTGAGGCAATTATCTAAATTATGCATAGGGTTTTAAGAATTTTAATGTGTATATCACTCCTGCTCACCGTGAATTTTGCTTACGGTCAACAAACCGTGGAGTCACTAGAGCAGGAGATAATTAAAGCCCAAAAAGAGATCGAGAAATCGCAAAAACTTCTCGCTCTAACTCACGACAAGCAGAAAGATGGCATCACTCAGCTACAGCTTACTCAATCTAACATATCGAACCGCAAAAAGATTATTAGCAATCTAGATAAACAGCTAAAGATTACAACAAATAGCATTAGTGGCAATAACTCTACTATCAAACAGCTCACTAAAGAGCTAGCTGCTTTGAAAGTTGACTATACAAAATCTATTGTTAATCGCTATAAAGATATTAAGCAGAGCAACTATTTAGTGTTTCTATTCTCCTCTAATAGCTTCTATGAGATGCAACTTCGCAGCAAATATCTCGAAAAGGTGACTGGATTTACCAAGGTAAAGAGTCAGAGCATAAGCAGCAAATCAAGCGAAATTAGCGACAAAAACCGCTCTCTAGAGCAGAAAAATCGCGAAATAGAGCAGCTAAGAAGCAGCCGCGAAAAAGAACTTGAGACACTTACTCAAGAGGAAGAGGATTACAAAAACCTGCTAGCCTCTCTAGAGAAAGAGGAGGCAACACTCAATGCCGATATAATCAATCAATCAAAACAGATATCTCAACTTCAAAATGAGATTCAAAAGCTAATCGAGGAGCTCAACAAGAAAAACGACATAGTTGACGAACCTACAAAACAAGAGTTAGCAGAACAGTCGCTTAAATTTGCCGAAAACAAAGGCAAGCTTTCACCACCTATACAAGGAGTCATCACATCTCACTTTGGGCTTCAAAGCGACCCAATACAGAAAAATATTAAGGTAAAAAACAACGGAATTAACATCACTGCAAGCGAGGTGAATGTTAAGTCAGTATTTGCAGGTGAAGTTGTAAAGGTGTTCTTTTTTCAAGGATTGAACAACTCAGTGATGATACGCCACGGAAGCTACCTGAGCGTATACTCAAACATGAGCGAGGTTTATATAGAGATGGGCGACATGGTTAAAACCTCTCAAAAGATAGGAAAAATCGCCACTGGTGGCAACAATCAATCAGTCCACTTCGAACTTTGGGAGGAGACTACTCCGCTTAATCCTACTGAGTGGATAAAATTCTAAAAATAAAAACACTCTAAACAACAAGTTTATGAGACAAAAAATAGTCTTAATTTCAATCACAATCATTGAAATCATAATAATAGCTTTTATTATTAAGTGGCAAAATAGCGGTGCCGAATTTTATGCAACTAATATATATCCTTTTATTAGCACGTTGACTACAGCAACTACAGGTTGGATAAAATTCTCATTAGGTGATCTTTTTGTGATGCTATTTGCGATAGGTTTAATATCGCTTCCTTTTACTCCAGGCATCAAGGCGTGGAATAATGTGTGGTATTTTGCGCTATTCACAGGTTTTATCTATATATGGTTCTACCTTAGCTGGGGAATGAACTATTTTAGAGATAATATTTATGTTCGCACCAACAAAGAGGTTAAAAGCTTCTCACCAGAGCAATTAGAGAGTGTAACATCAACATTTATCGACACTCTTAACACTCTTTACGACAATTATCAAATCACCACCACCTTCAAAGAGTCACTCATCGAATCATACAACCATATAGCTCCCAACTATAGCCTCACAACTGTGAAGCTTAAATCACACAAACCCATGATTAGCAACCGACTAATGGAGAAAGTGGGGGTAAGTGGCTACTTTAATCCCTTTTTTGGTGAGTTTCATATACGCACATCAATTCTAGAACCGTCAATACCATTCACCTTTGCACACGAAACATCTCACAAAGGCTCTGTAAGCTCCGAAGACGAAGCCAACCTAATAGCATTTATAGCATGCGAATCGAGCGAAGATAGCTACGCTCGTTTTAGCGGCTACTACACAATAGTGAGATATTTGCTAAACTCATGCTACGGCGTACTACCCAAAGAGCAATGGGCAGCCCTAAGAGACAAAATCAATCCCGAAATTTTATCACTCTACAAACAAGAGTCCGAACACAACCAAGCACTCTACAGCGAAAAACTAGGCAATTTCCAATCTTGGATCTACAACCACTTCCTAAAAAGCAACAACGTCGCAGCAGGAACAAAGTCATATTCTCAAGTTGTGGGGTTAATTTTGAATTTCCAAAACAGCCACACAAGCACTACAGGGCATATTGAGTAAAAAATTTCAAAAAATTTCAAAAAAACAAGGTAAAAGTTTGGTAGTTTAAAAATTTTCACTACCTTTGCATCCGTAATCAGTAACCAACACCACTAGATTACACAAAAAAAATTCCTCGTTAGCTCAGTTGGTTAGAGCACCTGACTGTTAATCAGGGGGTCCTAGGTTCAAGTCCTAGACGAGGAGCAAACAAAAAAGCTAGCTAATTCAGCTAGCTTTTTTTTGTTGCTATTAATTATGGGTTTTAAAATATTACGGATCTGTTTTGCGTTATAATATAAAATAACTATTTTTGTACATAATTGGTACACAATTTGGCAAAAGGGGAGAATAATAATTTTATAAAAAATACAGCTATGTTAGTTATTAGTTCAAGATAGTTCCGTGCAAATCAAAAAAGCTACTTCGATAAAATTGACAGTGGAGAGGAGATTATCGTGCAAAGAAAGGGAAATAAAAGCTACAAGATTTTACCTATTTCTGAAGATGATACACTAATGAGCAAAAGTGAGTTTATCGACAAAATAAACACTTCACTTAAAGAGATCAAAGAGGGCAAAGCAACAACCCTAAAAGGAGGTGATGAGATTACTGATTTTTAGCAACTCTTTAGACACACGTATACACTTATATTGTCTGAGAGAGCAAAAGAGGATATTGCAAAGCTAAAGCGTAATAACCCTTCATCATTTAAGAAAATCAGCAAACTTCTTATCGAACTCGCCAAACACCCTCATTAAGGAACAGGGCAAGTAGAGGTGCTGAAATATTTTAACGAGGAGACCTATTCTCGCATAATTAGCCAAAAGCACCGATTGATTTATCGTGTTTATGATGATATAGTAGAAGTACTTGTTTTATCAGCTTATGGTCATTATAATGATAGGTAGCCACTTGAATGGAGCTGATTGCCTTGACAACACTACGCCACAAAGCACCTTTAGGTTTAGCGTTAAGAACCTAAGAAGTGCAAGTTCTTTGGGGGTCGTAACGACCCCTTTGGAGAAACTTCGTTTCTCTTGTGCTCATGCTCGGTGAATAGAGTTAACATCAGCACAAAAACCAAACCTCACCAATAACAACCCTACTATTCTACCTTAAAAAAACCAACCTGTCGCTAAAGGTTGGTTTTTTTATCATCACGCCACCCTGCACTTTTTGCTACGCAAAAAATGCTTTTAACGGGCGGTGGCGAGGCTGAGATCTGGACTCTCCTTGCGGAGGGCAGGGGTCAGAGACCCCTTTGGAGAAACTTCGTTTCTCTTTTGC
>JAWXTQ010000021.1:0-20303 GCA_044433405.1 Rikenellaceae bacterium | reverse complement strand
CTGCGCCAAAAAGTGAAAGCCGAGGCGTACCACAGCCTATCAAAAAAAGAAGAATTGTGTTTAAGTTTTTTTTAGAAAAAAAACCACGCGGTAGACTACTATGAGCCATTTTTATTCTCTTGGCTATCGCCAATTCGCTAAAAAAGACTCCTAGTAGCCTACCGCTGGTAAAAAAACCTTCGTCGCTATCGCTCCTCGGGCTCACTTTCGTTCGCTAGGGATTCTCTTGTAGGTAGTGTATGGCTTCGCAATAGTCGAGCATAGGGATAGGAATAATGATTAACGACTAATACAGTCACTATCTGCGACCCTATTTAGACCCTATAAGAGAAAACCTCTAAGCTAAACTACTTCTCAATCATCTCAACGCTACGTTTGATAAACTTGGTTAAGTTTTCGCCTTTTAACATTCCGTTTGATAGCAATGCTAGGTCGATAAGTTGTTTAACTAGGCCATTATTGCTACCAACCTCTTTAAGGATATCGCTACGATCATTCTTAAGCGAAGTTAGCTTTTCGTTAAGCTCCTTACGCATGTTTTTCTCCTCATCAGTAAGCTTATCCTCCTCTTTATCTTTGATGATTTGGTCTAGCGATGTTTTTTGTTTTGCTAGAGAATCAATCTTACCATCAGTTGATTTTAACTTATCACCAACCTCTTTCTCGGTTTGAGTTAGAGTTTCAATAACTAATGGGTGATTTGCGTTAACTACAACGTTGAAGCTTTCAGGCATTTGACCGTAGAAAGAGTATGGTCCTCCCATTTGTGACATATCTTTCATACGACGCATAAACTCGTTTTGAGTGATGATAACTGGTGTTTCATCTTCTGAAAGTGGCTCAAAGCTGATTACATAATTGATTTTATCGTCAACTGGTAATTGGCTCTCAAATACTGGACGTAGAGTATCTTGTTGAGATGTACTCAATGCCATAACTCTTTCGGTATCTTTAACGATAAGTTTGTCAACTACATCTGAATCAACTCTCACAAAACGTGTTTTCTCGTTTTTGCTCTCTGCATAGCTGATAAAATGGTTATCAATTGGAGAGTTCATCTCCAACACATCATACCCTTTTGCTTTGCAGCTCTCAATAAATGAGTGTTGCTTGTCGGTGTCGTTGCTATACAGGTAGATTGTATCACCATTCTTGTCAGTTTGGTTATCCTTCACTAAGTTATTATACTCTTCAAGGGTGAAGTATTTACCCTCACAACTTTTCACTAGAGTGAATGATTTTGCTCTATCTGCAAATTTCTCATTAGTGACAATACCATATTGAATGAATATTTTAAGATCATCCCATTTGTTTTCAAACTCAGCACGGTCAGAATTAAATATCTCAGCTAGACGATCAGCCACTTTTTTTGTGATGTGACTAGAGATTTTCTTAACATTTGAGTCGCTCTGTAGGTAGCTACGCGATACATTCAGAGGAATGTCTGGAGAGTCAATAACTCCGTGTAGCAGGGTAAGAAACTCAGGAACTATCCCCTCAACACTATCAGTTACGAACACTTGGTTGCAATAGAGTTGAATCTTATTTTTTTGAATCTCGAAATTAGTGCGGATTTTTGGGAAATACAACACTCCTGTCAAGTTAAATGGATAGTCAACATTTAGATGAATATGGAATAGAGGATCTTCAGCTCCAGGATATAAATCGTGGTAGAATGTTGAATAATCCTCTTGTATTAACTCTGAAGGGGTACGTGTCCAAAGTGGGTTGGTATCGTTAACTATATTTACCTCGCCAGTATCCTCCATTTTACCATCTTTCCACTCCTCTTTTGTGCCAGAGACAATTGGTATAGGCAAGAATTTACAATATTTGTTTAGCAACTCATCAATGCGCGCCTTAGAGGCAAACTCAACACTATCCTCAGCAAGGTATAGAGTGATAATAGTTCCTCTGTCGCTCTTTTCAATCTCCTCTAGGCTATATTCAGTTGAACCATCGCAACTCCATTTCACAGCCTTCTCACCATCGCGATAAGATTTAGTCTCAACTTCAACCTTCTCAGCCACCATAAATGAAGAGTAAAAACCTAAACCAAAGTGGCCAATAATTGCAGCTGAGTCGTTTTTGTATTTCTCCAAAAACTCTTCAGCACCAGAGAATGCTATTTGATTGATATACTTCTCAACCTCATCGCTACTCATACCGATACCACTATCGATGATTTTTATTGTTTTTGCCTCTTCGTCAACTTTAACTTCAACTTTTAAGTCGTCAATCGAACCTGCAAATTCGCCCGAATTAGAGAGCGTACGCAATTTTGTAGATGCATCTACCGCATTTGAAACTAATTCACGAAGAAAGATGTCGTGTTCTGAATAGAGGAATTTTTTGATTATCGGAAAAATATTTTCCGTAGTTACTCCTATTTTACCTGTTTGCATTTTTTATAATTATTTAGTTATTATCTATGAACTAGCTTTTTCAAAGAGTGTGCCAATCACTAAAAACGTGCCAATTTGTCACGACAATTAACCTATTTGTCAGAAAAAAGCTTATCAATACTCTCTCTTTTTTGCGATGTGTCAATGTGAGTATATATCTCAGTGGTTAAAATACTCTCATGCCCCAATATCTGCTGCACCGCTCTAATATCGGCACCCCCCTTCACAAGGAGTGATGCGTAGGTGTGGCGAAAAGTGTGAGGGCTAATTTTCTTTTTAATACCCGCCTTAACACCTAACTCCTTGACTATATTAAACACCATCACTCTGCTTAACACTCCCCCCCTACGATTCAAAAAGAGATAGGGGCGCGCTTTTGTGGTGCTACCTAGCTTCTGCCGCTCAATGCGCCATAACTCTACAGCTTTAATTACATGATTGCCCACTGGCACTAGGCGTTGTTTATCTCCCTTGCCTATAACCTTTATAAAGCTATCATCAAAAAATAGATCAATCATTCTCAACCCCACTAGCTCGCTAACGCGCAAACCACAACCATAAAGCAACTCGATAATTGCTCGATTGCGATGAGCTAAAGGTTGCGACAAGTCAATCGAATTAATAATCGCCTCAACCTCACTCATGGTTAAATAGCTAGGAATCTTTCGCTCAAGCTTTGGTGACTCTATCAACTCGGTTGGCAAAGTTTCAATCTTGTCGTAGATATATAGGTAATTAAAAAAGCTTTTTACTCCACTAATCATCCTTGCTGTAGAGCTAGGCTGCTTCTGGGAGTGGTGAAGATGGGTGATATATTTCTCAATATCTTGTATTGTGATAAGCTCCACCGCTCCTGTATAGAAGTTTAGAAACTCGACTATATCTCTCATATAAGCATCAACACTATTTGCTGAGAGATTCTTCTCTAACACAAGATATGTTTTATACTCTAATAACTCTTCTTTTATGTCTAACATGATTTTAATTTAGGAATATACAAACGCTATAAAAGCGGTGCTAATAGGCGTGAAGTAGCCTCATACGAACGGTAAAGCAGCGAACGATGAAGCCACCAACGTAGATTTATCTTTCTACTATTTCTTAAATCTACCTCAAATACCTCACTCAACTCTCTACTCACCTGAGAATTATATATAAAGGCTGTAACCTCAAAGTTATCCTCAAACGAACGTATATCCATATTGGCACTACCCACTGACGACACCTTTCCATCAATAATTATCAACTTTGAGTGGATAAACCCTTTATTATAGAAAAACACCTTTATACCTGCATTTAAAAGCTCAGTGATATAGGAACGAGTAGCCCAAAATACAAGTTTTGTGTCTGATCGCCCAGGTATAATCAACTTAACATCAATTCCACTCTGCGCAGCCACTTTAAGTGCAGTCAGTATTGACTGATTAGGCAGAAAATAGGGTGTCGAGATATAAATTGATTCGGTAGCCTTTGTTATAGCACCAAAGAAAGCGTGCATTATTGAAGCCCAATCACTATCAGGGCCAGAAGAGGCAACCTGAAGAGCAACTCCCCCCTCTATAGGCTCATCAATTCGTGGGAAATATTTTGAGTTGATGGATAGCCTGCATTTACTCACAAAACCCCAATCAGCCATAAAAATACGCTGCAAGGTGTAAACATTCTTTCCCTCAATACGCAGATGAATATCTCTCCAAGCTCCTAGGTGAGGTAGTCCATGGATATATTTATCTGCAATATTCATTCCTCCAGTATAACCAATCTTACCATCAATAACAATGATTTTACGATGGTTACGATGGTTAGCCTTGCTAGTAAATAGTGGAAATACCACTGGCATAAATGGGCGAATATCCACTCCTCTCTTTCGAATTGAATTCACATATTTGCGCGAAAGATTCCAACTTCCTACTGCATCATATATCACCCTAACCTCAACGCCCTCTTGCGCCTTCTCGCTAATTATATCGATAATCTCATTGCCTATAACATCATCTTTGATTATGTATGACTCGATATGGATTGACGATCTGGCCTCTTTAAGATCACTCTTCAAAACAGCAAACCAACTCTCTCCCGACTCCAACACATCAACTTTGGAGTTAACAAACAGTGGCGATTTATTTATATTTAGAAGCAGAGTGCTAATATCGCGCTCTAGGTGTGAAGATTCATCGGTATCACTCTTAAAATTTGGACTATTTATCTGAAATAGCTGTTTGCTTATAAGAGATTCGGTGTGTTGAAAATCAATCGACGATTTTCGGCTAAACAACCTCTTCTTGCGATAATTTTGACCAAATGTAAGATACAAAAACGAACCAATATAGGGCAAAAAGATAACTACTAATATCCACGATATAGATTTTACAGGATCTCTCTTGTCGTAGATAATAGAGGTAATTATAGGTATTGCTATAATTATAAAATATGATATTATTAAGTACCAGAACATCTGTATAACAATAATTTAATCGTTCAAATATAGCAAAAAATTTGTTTAATTAAAAAAAAATTGAAAAAATTTGAAATTATTAAAAAAATGCACTATTTTTGCAAAGATAATTTAATGAAAGCACCAACCAGATAAATTTCTGGCTGGGGTTTCTTTTTTTATATTAAAATTAATACTTAAGCGTATGTCAAAAGTAATATACATGACCGAAGAGGGTCTAAAAAAACTAAAAGATGAACTTGATCACCTAAGAGGAGTTGAACGCCCTTCAATCTCTGCACAAATAGCTGAAGCACGAGATAAAGGCGACTTGTCTGAAAATGCAGAATATGACGCAGCCAAAGAGGCACAAGGCTTGCTAGAGATGCGCATTGCCAAACTAGAGGCAAGTTTTGCAGCAGCACGAGTTCTTGATCAGAAAATGATTGGAACAGACACAGTGCAGATTTTAAACAAGGTTAAAATCAAAAACCTAACTACCAAAAAAAGTGTAGAATACACCCTAGTTTCAGAGAACGAAGCAAACCTTAAGGAGGGTAAACTATCCGTAGCAACACCTATAGCAAAAGCGTTACTAGGTAAAAACAAAGGCGATATAGTAGAGGTTACCGTACCTTCAGGAGTGGTAAAATTCGAAATCGAAGATATATCAATCTAGGAGAATAACACAAGCTTAGCAGGATTTGACTAAGCGGTTTTCACTTACATGAGCAACGCTCATGCCTATAGCAATAGCTTTTAATTTCACTGCCATACCTTTAGGTATGAGCAAGTAATTAAAAGCTATTGCTATTTTTGGCTACGCAAAAAATAGCAAACCAAACCTCGACCATTCGGTTTTCACTTTTTTGGCGCAGCCAAAAATAGTAATAGATTTTTATTTCGTTGCCATGCCATAGGCATGAAGCATAAGAAATAAAAATCTATTACTACAAGCATGAGCAACGCTCATGTAAGTGAAAACCGCTAAAACCAAGCTAAAACCAAGCTAAAGCCTAGCCAAAGCCAGTCTATCCACACTTCGAATGACCGCAAGAGCTACAAACCAAACACCCTTCTTGATATATCAAACTCTCCTCACCGCACTCTGGGCAGCGTTTTGATGCCATTGTACCATTAGGGATATATTTCGACAACGAACGCGCAACTCCTGATTTCCAAGTATTGATAGATTCTGAATCGAAATGAAGTGACGAAACTAGTCGCACAACATGCATAATTGGCATTCCATTACGTAACACTCCTGAGATTAGTTTTGCATAATTCCAGAATGTCTCATCGAACAATCGTGAAATACCACCAATTGTATTCATGTAACCATACTTATCTTCGTATTGGAAGTCGTAACGTTTTGTGCCATCCTCTTCTCTAACTTTGATAATGTAACCTTTATTTATTCTTTTAGGAATATAGAGCGTATCTTCATCATTTTTACCTGTAAACACCTCATATGGTTGACCATTGAAGATTCCTACGAATGTTATCCACTCCTCTGAACCGTTTCTGAAACGCACGATATCAGCCTCTAACACCTGAGGGCGTTTTAATGGAGCTTCATGAGCTGTTTTAGGCTCATCTTTAGCTGCAACCAACACTCCATCACGACTACCATCGCGATAAACAGTTACACCTTTACAACCACACTCCCATGCAGTGCGATAAACATCAGCTACAAGCTCTTGAGTTGCACTATTAGGTAGGTTTACAGTAACTGATATTGAGTGGTCAACCCATTTTTGGATATCACCCTGCATCTTCACTTTACTCACCCAATCAATATCATTTGATGTAGCTTTGTGATAAGGCGATTTTTTCACCAATTCCGACAACTCATTACCCGACATGTGCTCTATTTTCAAACGTGAATACCCTTGAGTCTCAGCCCATACAAGGAACTTATGATGAAATACGTTATACTCCTCCCAAGAGTCACCAACCTCATCTACATAAGAGATTAAGACATCTTGATCGTTTGGATTAACTTTTCTACGACGAGTATAATATGGTAAGAATAGAGGTTCTATACCCGAGGTTGTCTGACTCATAAGACTTGTTGTTCCTGTAGGAGCAATTGTCAACATCGCTATATTACGACGACCATATTTACACATCTGCTCATAAAGAGCAGCATCCTCGTTGGCAATACGTTTAATCATTGGATTGTTTTGCTCACGTTCAGCCGAATAGATTGCAAACGCACCACGCTCTTTAGCAAGCTCTACAGATGCACGATATGCACCTACAGCCAACATTTTCTGCACCTTTGTAGCAAATTTAGTACCCTCTTCACTACCATAACACAATCCTAACGCTGCCAACATATCACCTTCAGCTGTTATACCTAAACCAGTACGACGACCCTCTTGAGCTTTATCTTTAATTTTCTGCCACAAGTTAATCTCCACACCACGAATATCATTATCTTCTGGATCGTTAGCTATTTTTGCAATAATACCATCAATCTTCTCTATCTCTAAATCAATAATATCATCCATAATGCGCATAGCTCTCATTATATGAGACTCAAAAAGCTCCTCATTAAAGAACGCCTCTTTGGTAAACGGATTCTCAACATAGCCATAAAGATTGATAGCTAGCAATCGACAACTATCATAAGGACACAAAGGAATCTCACCACAAGGATTAGTAGAAACAGTATTATACCCTAAATCAGCATAACAATCTGGCACTGATTCTTTTATTATTGTATCCCAAAACAGAATACCTGGTTCAGCAGATTTCCATGCGTTATGAACAATCTTTTTCCATAAAGCAGCTGCATCAATTTCACTAGTAATAGTAGGGTTGTTTGAATCTATAGGAAACTGTTGTTGATATTTTTTGTTATTGATTGCAGAGCGCATAAACTCATCATCAAGTTTGATTGAGATATTGGCACCAGTAACCTTTCCTGTGTCAACTTTTGCATCAATGAACTTTTCTGCATCTGGATGCTTGACAGACAGCGATATCATCAAAGCACCACGACGACCATCTTGCGCCACCTCGCGGGTAGAGTTTGAATATCTCTCCATAAAAGGAACGATTCCCGTAGAGGTCAAAGCACTATTTAAAACAGGAGTTCCCGAAGGACGAAGATGCGACAAATCGTGCCCTACACCACCACGTCTCTTCATTAGTTGCACCTGCTCTTCATCAATACGAATAATTCCACCATACGAATCGGCTGGATTTTTGTGCCCAATCACAAAGCAGTTAGAGAGAGAGGCTATCTGCAATTTATTGCCGATACCAGTCATAGGTCCACCCTGAGGAATGATGTATTTAAACTTGTCAATTAATCCAAACACCTCCTCCTTGCTCATAGGATTAGGATATTTATTCTCGATACGCTCGATTTCAGACGCAATACGCTCATGCATCATTGCAGGTGATGACTCGTAAATATTGCCAAATGAATCTTTTAGCGCATATTTACTCACCCAAACTGTAGCTGCCAAATCATCGCCTCCGAAATAGTTGCGCGAATTATTTACAGCCTCTTCGTAAGTAAAAGTTTTCATTATTATAGATTTTTGATATTCAGTCTACAAATATAGTAATTATGCAATAAAAGTTATAAACATTTTATGAACTTTTTTACATATTACTCATTTTAAGCCATTTAAAAAGCAACTTATCAACATACGCCCCAAACCGCTCTCTAGAGCTCCATAGTCACGCTCACCTTATCCACAACGCCTCCTAGAGGGGGATTCAATTTTGAAATTTTTATTTTACACCTCTCAATTGTTGGGAAATTTTGTGCTATAGAACGAAGAGTATTTGCAGCAACGCTCTCCAAAATATTGTGTGTTTTTTCCATTTCACACTTCACACACTCAAACAAGGTGACATAATTTACCGTATCACCAACCATATCGCTTTCAACAGCTTTTGAAGCATCACACTCTACACGCAGATAGACTTCGAACCTATTACCAACTCGTTTTTCTGCTTCAAAACAGCCATGGAACGCATAAAACTCCATCTTTTCAATCTCAATAATCTCTCTCATTACGCTAATTTATTATGTATTAATCTCTTTAATTACCCTCTAAAAGTGCTAAAAAGCACACTATTTATCTTTTTCACCCAAAATATAAAAAACTTTGATTATATTTGTAAGTTGAATTTATCATGCAGTAAAAAATACAATTAGAGTACAAATATATGGATTCGGTTTTAAAAACAGGCTCAGAAAGAGCATTAAATTTTTTGGAAGAGATTATTGAAGATGGAATAGCAGCGGGCAACGACAGAGTCCACACTCGCTTTCCACCTGAGCCTAACGGCTATCTACACATAGGTCACGCTAAGTCAATTTGTTTAAATTTTGGCCTTGCTGAACGTTATAACGGCAAGTGTAATTTGCGATTTGATGACACTAATCCTGTAAAAGAGGATACAGAATATGTAGATGCTATTCAAGAAGATATCAAATGGTTGGGTTTTCAGTGGGATTCTCTTCACTATGCATCTGACTATTTCGATCAACTTTATGAATGGGCAATAGATATGATTAAAAGCGGCAAGGCTTATGTTGACGACCAAAATCAAGAGCAAATTCGCCTTGGAAGAGGTACGGTAACTCAAGCTGGAACAAACAGCCCTTATAGAGATAGAACCCCAGAGGAGAATCTAGAGCTATTCGAAAAGATGAAAAACGGGGAGTTTGCAGACGGAGAAAAAGTATTGAGAGCTAAGGTTGACATGGCACATCCAAATATGTTGCTTCGCGACCCAATTATGTATAGAATACTCCATTCACACCACCACCGCACTGGCGACAAATGGTGCATCTACCCAATGTATGATTATGCTCATGGTCAATCTGATTCTATCGAAAAGATTACCCACTCAATATGTAGTTTAGAGTTTGACGTACACCGTCCGCTATACGATTGGTATATCAATGAGCTTAACATATTCCCTAGTCACCAATATGAGTTTGCACGCCTTAATATTACAAATACAGTAATGAGCAAGCGCAAACTTTTGCAACTAGTGCAAGAGAACAGAGTTATGGGATGGGACGACCCACGCATGCCAACCATCTGTGGTTTGCGCCGAAAAGGCTACACAGCTGCATCTATCCGCAACTTTGCAGACAAAGTTGGAGTAGCTAAACGCGATAACATCATCGACTTAGGCCTGTTAGAGTTTTGTGTTAGAGAGGATTTAAACAAAATTGCTCATCGCAGAATGGCAGTTCTCGACCCATTAAAAGTAGTCATCACAACCTACAAAGAGGGAGCACAAGAGGATATTAGCTGCATCAATAACCCTGAGGATGAAAACGCAGGCAGACGTAAGGTTCCATTCAGTCGCGAGATCTACATCGAAAGAGGTGACTTTATGGAAGATGCTCCAAAGAAATTCTTCAGACTATCACCTGGCAAAGAGGTGCGACTTCGCTACTCATACCTAATAAAATGTGAAGAGGTAATCAAAAACGAAGCTGGCGAAATTATAGAGTTAAGATGTTCGCATGACGAGCAATCAATGGGAGGAACTTCAAGCGATGGACGTAAAGTTAAAGGAGTTATTCACTGGGTTGACAGCACACGCTGCATTGAGGCTGAAATCAGACTATTTGAACGCCTATTCACTCAAGAAAATCCAAATAACATTCCTGAGGGAGTTGATTTTACAGAGCTAATTAACCCAGAATCGTTAACAGTAGTAAAAGGTTATTTAGAACCTTCACTCGAAGAGGCAAAAGTAGGAGAGAGTTTCCAGTTTGAGAGATTGGGCTACTTCTCTGTAGACAAAGACAGCACAGACGAGAGACAAGTTTTCAACAAGACCGTTGGACTTAAAGACACTTGGGCTAAAATGGGGAGTAATAAATAATAACTGCAAACACCTAAATTTATTATGACAACACTATCAATTATTTGGGATATAGATCCTGTGTTTATCAAACTTGGCAGTTTCGAAATTCGATACTACGCTCTTACATGGATGGCTGCATTTTTTGCAGGACTGTTTATGTTTGATAAAATGCTAAAAAAAGAGAATGAGCCCGACTCTATTAAAGATACGGTGTTTATGTACTCATTTATATCATGCGTATTAGGTGCTAGGTTTGGCCACTGCCTATTTTATGATTTTCACCACTACATCTCAAACCCTTTGCAGATGCTCAACTTCAGAGAGGGAGGCCTAGCGAGCCATGGCGCTGCAATAGGAATGTTGATAGGTTTGTATATGTTCTCAAGAAAATACAAACGCCCATACATTTGGACTCTAGATCGCGTTACAACGGTGATTCCAATAGGTGGGGGGTTAATCAGACTTGGCAACTTAATGAATTCTGAGATATATGGCGATCCAACTAATGCTCCTTGGGGCTTTGTGTTTGTTCGTGCTGGCGAAACAGTAGCTATGCACCCAACACAAATATATGAATGCCTTATATATTTCACTCTGTGCATTATTATGTGTTATCTATTCTTCAAAAAAGATGCTGCAAGAAAGCGTCCAGGATTGCTCTTTGGAGTATTCTTAGTTGGAACTTTTACTACTCGAATCTTTGTTGAGATAATAAAAAATCCGCAGGTTGCATTCGAAAACGACATGACTCTAAATATGGGACAAATATTAAGTATTCCGTTTACGATAATCGGCATCTACTTAATCGTAAAATCAAGAAAGAGCAAAAATCAATTAAAATAACAGCGTATGAAGTTTTATAACAGCGATATTAATGCATTGGTTGCTGAAGCAATAATCAACTGCAAAGAGCTATCATTAGGCCATATTGGCACACTTAGCTGTAGGATTGTCGGTGCAATAGAGAATAGCGATGGCACTATCACTCCTCCGAAAAACATTATTGAGCTTAAAAAGGATGTTCAAAATCCTCAAAACAACATTATTGATTTAATCTCAGCGGCCTACTCTATCAACAAAGAGGAGGCGAAAGAGGTGAGCGAGACATGGCTTAAAAACCTATCTAAAACCGATGAAGATGGAGTTACTCGATACACTATCTTTGGGGTGGGTGAATTTATCGTATCTAATCACAACTCTGTAGTGTTTAAATGCGACAACAAACTTATCAACGATTTAAACTTTTTAAACAAAGACAGCATTCAACAATCTGAGAGCACAAACGCCCCAATTGAAGAGTTAATTCCAGAAACAATATCTTCTGAATTACCTAATCTAGATGAGTTTATGCCTAGCAAGAAAGACGAGACTCCCGAAATTGAGACTACAACAAACGATAAAAAAGAGAACGAGATGAAAAGTGAACCAACAAAAGTTGAACCAGTTATCAACAATTCGACAAACAGCGATAAACCCGAGGGCAACAACCAATTAGGAAAGAAAATCGCATTGATTATCGTCATTCTATTTATGTTATCAACAATTGGGGTATTAGTTTACAAAAACCAACAAAAACCTATCGAGGTTATTCGTGAAATAACAGTTGAGAAGGTGGTAGTAGACACTGTCTACATTGAGAAACCTGAGGTAATAGAGTTAATATCTAACGGAAAATATCAGGTTATCTGCGGAGCATTTGACATCAAAGAGAATGGTGAGAAATGCTTAACACGATTTAAAGCTCGTGGATACTCTCCATACATGCAATATATCGAAAACAAAGGGCTATATTTTGTTTCACTTGGTGGCTACACTGAGCTACGTGAGGCGCAGGAGGCGTTAAATGAAGTGGTCTTAAAAGTTTACGAAGAGGATGGCTACTGGATATATAACTCAAATAACCCTTAATTGATTACGATGGTAAATAACGAAATAAAGAAACTACCAAAATCGATACTATTTGTATGTTTAGGGAATATATGCCGCTCGGCAGCAGCTGATGGAGTATTCCCTAAATTTGCAACAAGATATCTCCCTAACTCACCTATCAAAATTGACTCTGCTGGCACATACGGCGGTCATGCAGGAGACAAGGCTGATGTAAGGATGAGAAACTCAGCAAAAAAACGTGGCTACGACCTAACATCAATCTCCAGAAAAGTTACGAGTGATGATTTCTACAATTTTGACATCATCTTTGCAATGGACGATTCAAACTACGACGACCTCTGCCACATAGCACCCGAAAAAGAGCTTGAAGCTAAAATTTTTAAATTTGCAGATTTCATAACTCGTTATGACATCGACCATGTTCCTGACCCATATTATCAAGGAGTAGATGGCTTTGAGTATGTTTTAGATATTCTTGAGGATGGGTGTAAAAATATATGTTTAACACTTCAAAACCTAAAATAAAATAGACATATGAGACAATTCTTACCTTTAATCCTAGCAGCCTCAGTTATGGTAGGCTGTAGTGAGGGAGCAGGCAACCAATCTAATCCTCTACTTGTAGAGTGGGATACACCATTTGGAATTCCTCCTTTTTCGCAAATCGACACATCACACTTTATGCCAGCCTACAAAATGGCTTTCTCTGAGCATAAAGCTGAAATTGAAGCTATTGCTACAAACCCTGAAGAGCCAACATTTGACAATACAATAACTGCATACGACAGATCTGGCAAGCTACTATCAAAAATCTCGCCTGTGTTTAATGCTATGAGTTCGGGCGTTAGCAACGAAGCTCTTCGAAACATATCAAAAGAGTTATCGCCAATATCAACTGCTCACTATGATGATATTCGCCTAAACGAACAGCTTTTTGAAAGAATCAAAACTCTATACAACAAGCAAGAAAGCCTAGATTTAACCACTGAACAGGCTAAATTACTTACCGAACTATACAAAACTTTTGAGGCAGGCGGTGCAAACCTATCTGACCAAGAGAAAGACAAACTGCGACAGATAAACAAAGAGATTAGCGCCCTACAAATAGAATTTGAGCAAAATGTACTTGCCGAAACTGCCGACTTTAAGATGATTGTATCTGACGAAAAGGAGCTAGCGGGTTTGCCAGAAGACTTGATAGCAATGGCCGCAAACCGCGCCGTAGAGAGTGGTGAGAGCGGAAAATGGATGTTTGGATTAGACAACTCCTCTGTAATGCCATTTCTTCAATATAGTGAAGTAGCGCACCTTAGAGAGACAATGCTTAATGGCTACCTTAATCGCTGCAATCAAAATAATGAATACGACAACAAAAAGGTAATCGAGCAACTTATTGCACTACGACTAGAGAGAGCAAACCTTTTAGGATATGAGACTGCTGCCGACTATATTTTAATTGATAGATGTGCATCAACCTCTGCAAATGTATATGCACTGCTTGACAAGCTATGGGAACCAACAATGAAAGTTGCAAAACAGGAGCTTTCAGACATCAAAAAAATGGCTAAAGCAGATGGCATTAAAGAAGTAAAAGCCTCTGACTGGCGTTACTACGCTTCAAAGGCTAAAAGTGCGCAATTTAACATTGATGATGCTGAGCTAATGCCATACTTTAAGCGCGAAAATGTACGCGACGGAATGTTCTATGTAGCCAACAAGCTATTTGGCATTACATTTACTCAACTTTTTGACACCCCTACCCTAGTTGCAGATCAACATGTGTTTGAGGTAAAGGATAGCGACGGAAGTCACATAGGTATTCTATTTGATGACACCTTTGCGCGTCCAGGTCAAAAAAGAGGAGGCGCGTGGTGTAGTAGCTACCGTTCACAAGTCATAGAATCAAATGGTGAGAGTATTTCACCTCTAGTTACAATAACATGCAACTTCACTCCTGCTATTGGCGATAAGCCATCGCTTTTAACACCAGATGAGGCAGAGACCTACTTTCACGAGTTTGGCCACGCACTAGCTAGCCTACTACACTGCGTTAACTACTACGGCACAGGTGGTTTTCCTCGTGACTTTGTAGAGCTTCCATCTCAACTTTTAGAACATTGGGTGTTTGAACCTGAAGTGCTAGAGGTTTATGCAAAACACTACATTACAGGAGAGGTTATTCCGACTACTCTAGTTGACAAACTCATTGCAGCTAGCAAGTATGGTCAAGGTTTTGCTACAGGTGAATATCTTGCAGCAGCATATCTTGATATGGATTACCACACATTAACATCTATTAGCGAAGAGTTAAACATCGAGAAGTTTGAAAATGAGGTTCTAAACAACAAACGTAACCTACTCTCAGAGATACCTCCACGATATCGCTCAACCTACTTTTCTCACACGATGAAAGGGAGCTATACCGCAGGATACTACTCATATATATGGGCAGCGGTGCTAGACTCTGATGCCTTTGCAGCATTTAAAGAGAGTGGCGATATCTTCAACCCAGAGATTGCAACAAAATATCGTAAAGAGATATTAGAGAAAGCGGGTTCAGACGAAGCTATGAATCTCTACACATCATTTAGAGGCAAAGAGGCTGATGTGAAATGGCTACTCCAAGATAGAGGTTTAGATTAAAGATTAACATAAATATAAATATTATGGGATTTTTCGATATTTTCAAAAAAAGCAAGGAGCAATCACAGCAAGATCTAGAACAGGGGCTTCAAAAGACAAAAGAGAGTGTTCTTCAAAAGATTAAAAAAGCTGTTATAGGCAAAAGTAGTGTCGATGATGAGGTTCTCGACAACCTAGAGGAGATTCTTATCACTTCGGATGTGGGGGTTGACACAACTGTCAACATCATTAACCGCATAGAGAAAAGAGTTGCTAACGACAAATACACATCTGCCTCGGAACTTAATGAGATATTAAAAGAGGAGATAGCATCTTTGCTCTACGAAAGTGGTGAAGGCAAAGATGGTGGCTTTGATATAACAACAAAAAAACCTTTTGTTATTATGGTTGTTGGAGTCAACGGTGTTGGCAAAACAACAACTATTGGCAAGCTTGCAGCTAGATTTGCAGCCGAGGGCAAGAGCGTAGTACTAGGTGCTGCCGACACATTTAGAGCCGCGGCGGTGGATCAACTCACCATCTGGGCTGATAGAGCAGGCGCGAAGATAGTAAAACAGGGAATGGGCAGCGACCCAGCCTCTGTAGCTTTCGACACCCTAAAATCGGCCGTTAGCAGCGATGCAGATGTTGTTATTATCGACACAGCAGGCCGACTACACAACAAAATCAACCTTATGAACGAGCTCACCAAAATCAAAAACGTAATGACCAAAGTGATAGACGATGCACCACATGAGGTTATGCTGGTACTAGACGGCTCGACTGGTCAAAATGCGTTTGAGCAAGCTAAGCAGTTTACTTCGGCAACCGAAGTGACTTCACTAGCTATCACAAAACTCGATGGCACTGCCAAAGGTGGGGTTGTAATTGGAATTTCAGAGCAGTTTAAAATTCCAGTTAGATATATTGGTGTTGGCGAGGGAATCGACCACCTTCGACCATTCAACCGAAAAGAGTTTGTTGAGACACTATTCTCATAATCATAATAAATATTAATAGTCACTATTACTTTTAATGAAAAAGATAAATTTTATCACACTAGGTTGCTCAAAGAACCTTGTGGACACAGAGCATATAATGCGCCAAATAGATGGACAATCATACGAGGTTGTGCATGAAAGCGACGATAAAGATGCAAGAATAGTGGTTATAAACACTTGTGGATTTATTGGCGATGCAAAAGAGGAGTCGATAGATATGATTCTGCGATTTGCTGAGGCCAAGAAGGAGGGTTTGATTGATAAACTTTTCGTTATGGGATGCCTATCTCAACGCTATAGAGAGGAACTAGAGGCCGAGATACCTGAGATTGATGCTCTATTTGGAGCACGTAGCTTAAAAGAGGTTGTTGAGGGTTTAGATGCGGAGTACAAAACAGAGCTCGAAGATGAGCGAAAAGTAACTACCCCAACTCACTACGCCTATCTCAAAATTTCGGAGGGGTGCGATAGAGGTTGTAGTTATTGTGCTATTCCCTCAATTCGTGGCAAACACATCTCAATTCCGATGGAAACACTCGTTAGCGAGGCCAACAAGTTAGCACAAAAAGGGGTAAAAGAGCTACTAGTTATTGCTCAAGACACAACCTATTACGGCATTGACCTATATGGAAAGCGCATGATTGCCGAGCTACTTGGCCAGCTTTGCAAAGTTGAGGGCATTGAGTGGATAAGAGTTCACTACACCTACCCATCTCAATTTCCTATAGAGCTAATTGAGACTATCAAAAACGAGCCAAAAATTTGTAAGTATATAGACATTCCACTTCAGCACATTAGCGACAACCAACTTCGCCTAATGCGCCGAAACACAACCAAAGCTAAAACCGTAGAGCTAATCTCTAAGCTGAGAGAATTGATTCCAGAGATTGCAATACGAACAACTTTTATTGTAGGCCACTGCCACGAGAGCGATGAGGAGTATAAAGAGCTTGTTGATTTTCTGAAATGGGCAAAATTTGAAAGAGTAGGAGTTTTTCCTTATAGTGAGGAGGAGCATACACATTCAGCCGAGAAACTTTGCGATGACGTACCTCAGGAGGTAAAAAACCAGAGAGCCGAAGAGCTAATGGCACTACAGCAACAAATTTCATTAGAGAATAACAATCAACTAATAGGGCAGGAGTTAAGGGTGATTATAGACAGGAAAGAGGATGATTTATATGTTGGCAGAAGCCAATATGACTCACCAGAGGTTGATCAGGAGATATATATTACCCCAAGTAGAGAACTACGGATTGGAGAGTTTATCACCGTCAAAATCACCTCTACAGATAGTTATGAACTATACGGTAAACAGGTCAATATTTAAAAATTTTCGTTAGCTATTGCAATATTAAACTAAATTAGTATCTTTGTATGGAGAAAGCAGATCTAAATAGCATTATATCACAACTGAGTGATAAGCTAGATTTGTTGTCTAGCTACAACAAAAAGCTGCTTAGTGACAATGACGATTTACAAAATAAGATCGACACACTAACGGCACAAAACATAGAGCAACAAAGTGAGTTAGATGCACTTAGACGGCGCATAGAGACATCACAACTAAGTGATAGTTTCATAAAAGCATCGGGAAGCAAAAAGCAAGCTCGTTATGTGGTTAAATCAATCTTGCGGGAGATAGATGACTGCATTGCTTTAATAAATAAGTAGTAGTTTATGACTGTTGAAAATGAATATAAGATAAATGTCAGAGTTGGAGACAAAAGTTTCCCTATGACAGTTAAGCCTAAAGAGGAGGCTTACATCAGAACAGCAGCTGAGAAGGTGACAAAACTGTATAAACAATATGCAAAGCAGTTGCCTAATACATTTGATAGAATGTCAATTATTGCTCTACAGATGGCCATTCGAAATGAAGAGAATGAGCACGACAGCACATTAACGAAAGCTATGGAAGAGCTTAAAGGAATGTGTGAGAAGATAGATGAAATGATATTGAATGATAGTGACAACAACACTAAAACAAAATAGAACGTTCTTTAAATAAAAGACTTTAAGTCTTTAATGATATCCCGCATGGATTTTATCTGGTTTGCGAAACTTAACAAATAATACAATCCGAGTCAAGTCGGGCATACAAAAACAGGCCTTACCTCTCTTATGAGAGTTTCTGTAAGTTAAACTTATGGAACGTTGGACGTTTGCGTTACCACGTTTGGCTCTACAAAATTTCTTTTAGAAGTTTTTGTCACAACCATTAATTCGTGTGGGCTTTTTTTTGAATACGAACTAACATATAAACGCAGCAAAAGCTGCTATTTACAAATATTAACTTTATAGTATTAAATTTTATTATGACTCCAACAGCAATAATAATCGCTATTACTTGTGCACTACTAACTGCCGTAATAGCCTACTTTTTGGTCATAAAGTCGACTAATAGTCGCCGCGCAGCAATCATAAAAGAGGCTGAAAGCGAAGGTGAAATGATTAAAAAAGAGAAAATCTTACAAGCAAAAGAGAGATTTTTACAACTCAAAGCTGAACACGAGAAGGTTGTTAACGAGAGAAACTCACGCCTATCTCAAGCTGAAAACAGAATTAAACAAAAAGAGGGCTCTTTAAACTCAGAGCAAGACAAACTTCAGAAAAGTTTAGCTGAGAACCAAAAAATTAAAGAGAAATATGAGTCTCAAATTTCTCAAATAGACAAAAAGAAAGAGGAATACGAGAAACTCCAAAAAGAGCAAATCACAAGATTAGAGCAAATTAGCTCACTATCTAGCGATGAAGCTAAGAACATGCTTATTGAATCAATGAAAATAGAGGCAGAGTCTGAATCTGCAAATATTGTCAATGAAATAATAGAGGAGGCTAAACTTACTGCCCATAAAGAGGCTAAAAGAATTGTTGTTCACACAATTCAACGCGTAGCAACTGAGACTGCTATCGAAAACTCTGTTACTGTTTTCAATATCGAAAGTGACGAAATCAAAGGTCGCATTATCGGTCGTGAGGGTCGTAATATTAGAGCTCTAGAAGCTGCTACAGGTGTTGAAATCATTGTTGACGACACTCCAGAGGCAATTATCCTTTCAGCTTTCGACCCAGTGCGTCGCGAAATTGCTCGCTTAGCACTTCACCAACTAGTTACAGATGGTCGTATTCACCCTGCACGTATCGAGGAGGTTGTTTCGAAAGTACAGAGACAAATTGAAGAGGAGATTGCAGAGGCAGGAAAACGCACCACTATCGACCTTGGTATTCATGGTCTACACCCTGAGTTAATCCGCCTAATTGGTAAAATGAAATATCGTTCATCATACGGACAAAACCTACTTCAACACTCTAGAGAGACTGCTAATCTTTGCGGTATCATGGCAGCTGAATTGGGATTAAATGTAAAACTAGCTCGTAGAGCTGGTCTACTACATGACCTTGGTAAAGTGCCAGATGATGAGCCAGAATTACCACACGCAATTATCGGTATGAAGCTAGCCGAGAAATACAAAGAGAAACCTGACGTAATCAACGCTATCGGAGCTCACCACGACGAAATAGAGATGACTTCATTAATAGCACCAATCATTCAAGTGTGTGATGCTATTTCAGGTGCACGTCCAGGCGCACGTCGTGAGGTGGTTGAGTCGTATATCAAACGCCTTAAAGAGATGGAAAACCTTGCAATGTCATATCCTGGAGTTACCAAAACATACGCTATTCAAGCAGGTAGAGAACTGCGCGTAATAGTAGGTAGCGACAAGATTACTGATCAAGATGCCGAAATGGTATCACGCGAGATTGCTAAAAAAATACAGGATGAAATGACCTACCCAGGTCAAGTAAAAATCACTGTAATACGCGAAACTAGAGCTGTAAATTACGCTAAGTAGAGCGGTTTTACATATTTGAAAAATGCCCCTAATTGCATAGTCTGCAATTAGGGGCATTTTTATCAATTTTTGATGGTAAGCATTGCAGGTATAAAGCAACTGTTTATCATTTAAAATCATTAGTGTCCGTTAAACTCTTGAGGAAATTTGCTCTGCCGCCTGCTTTTGCACTAAAATGAGATTCTAAAGTACAAGGAGTACTCCGCGAACTCATTTTAGTGCAAAATCAAACGAC
>JAWXTQ010000020.1:0-20429 GCA_044433405.1 Rikenellaceae bacterium | reverse complement strand
CAACATTCCGTCGTGCCCCATTGCAATACCATCGTCTATTGCGATAGTATTCATCTCAGCGGCAAAACATCCTTGAGCTTCAATTGCTTTTTTTACTCTCTGTCCAACATCCTTAAGATGTACATGACCCGGCACCATTTGAGTGAAAGAATTGACTACAGCAATAATTGGCTTGCCAAATTGCTCCTCTTTCATGCCGTTCGCGCGCCATAGAGCACGTGCACCTGCCATCTTTCTTCCGCTTGTGGTGGTTGAACTTCTTAGTTTCATTATGTTACTTTTAACGATTTTTATTAATGCAAAGGCGTAAAGATAAACAATCTATCGCTTTTATCCAATACAAAGTAACTCAAAAAAAAATATTTAATCTCAACTTGACTATACGAAATTACGACATCCAAACAATTTTACGATATCTAACAATCGCTATATCAGCATGAATAGTAATTCCAACCAAAGGCCAAAAAACCATAAAATAAAAATAAACAAACAAAATAAAATATTTTTTTTAATCTAAAATTTGGAAATACAAAAAAAAGCATTACCTTTGCACTGCAATTGGGAGCATAGCTCAGCTGGTTCAGAGCACCTGCCTTACAAGCAGGGGGTCATAGGTTCGAATCCTATTGTTCCCACACCAAAGGTTTGAAATTCAAAATCGAATTTCGAACCTTTTTTCTTTTTGGTGGGGATTAGTGGCTTTCACCTTTTTAGATCACCTTTCAAAACGCCTGACAACTCCCATGCTTGAATATGTTTTATACCGTTCCTTGATGGAAGCTTAAAATCGTCGAGAGAGACAACCATTTTAGTATAGTTATCATCTATCAACTCTAAGGCTGAGTATTCTCGTTGAATTGTCATATCATCAACAAGCATATATGCTACCTGCAAATAGAATATATTATCTCCTTTTTGCGCAACAAAATCAACCTCTTTATCTTTTACACTGCCTACATACACACTGTAACCTGCTCTTCAAAGCTCAAGGTATACCAAATTTTCTAACATACAACCTACACCATAACCATAACCCGAGTAGAGATAATTCTTATAAGAGAGATCGTTACTATAATATTTTGCATTTCCCGAAATAGTATCTTTCCCTTTAATATTGTAGCGATTATATTTGTGTATAATATACGTATCTTCAATAAAACCTATATAATTTGATATTCCATCGTAACTCGCTTTTCGCCCTAATCCCTTAAAATACTTTACAATACTACCAATAGATATAAGATTAGAAGCGTTGTTTATAAGAAACACAAATACATCCTCAAGCATCTTCGGATCACGTATATTGTGACGCTGAATTACATCGCGAAGCAACACCGTGTCTTTTACAGCCGACACATAGTTTCTTTTTATATCTTCATTATTTATTGAGAATAGCTCTGGCATGCCACTACTATTCAAATATTCTAAATAGGTTTGTCTATTCCTATTTTCACCATTAATACCTAAATATTCATCATAACCAAAGGGGAAAACATCAAAACATATATACCACCAGACAATAATGTAGCTAACTCACCTGACAACAGACCAGAGTTAGAGCCACTTATAAACAATTCATACTCCTCAGCAAAATTCTGAGAATATGAGTTTACAACTCTCTCCCAGCCATCAATAGTCTGTATCTCGTCAATAAAGATATACACTTTACCTTGTGGGTTTAATTCTGACCTATATACCTTAATTATTTCATCTAGCTCTTTATAGCTATTTATAAAGTCAAAATCAATAAACTCCCTACTTATAAAAAGTATATTTTTAGAATCTATCCCTTTCTCTGTTAATCGAAGAGCTATCTGCCGTAAAATATAACTCTAACCGCTACGACGCTGACCAACAAGCACTTTTACAAGCCTATTACCTATACAGTCAGCAATCTTATCCGTATAACTATCTCTTTTATAGCCATAATCAAAATTGGATTCTCCCCACAGATTATGTTTTTTTAATAATTCAATTTTATCTTTCATAGACGAATATTTTCCTCAAATATAATAATTTTTCGTCTATAGACGAAAAATTTTGCTGTATTTGTGGTTGCTATTCAAGCTGATACAGGTGGGGAGGTATTCTAATCTGGTCATTAATCATTATCGCTATGCTCGACTATCGCAAAGCTATACATAAGCTACATGAGTATACCCAGCGAACGCTAGTGAGCCCTAGGAGCGGTAGCGACGAAGGTTTTTTTGCCAGCGGTAGGCTGCTAGGAGTCGTTTTTAGCGAACTGGCGATAGCCAGGAAGCTAAAAATGGCTCATAGTAGTCTACCGCGTGATTTTTTCTTAAAAAACCTTAAACAACAATTCTTATTTTTTTGATAGCCTAGGGTACGCTTCGGCTTTCACTTTTTTGGCGCAGCCAAAAATAGGAATAGGTTTTTATTTCGTTACCATACCGTAGGTATGAGTATAAGAAATAAAAACCTATTACTACAAGCATATGCGGTGAAAGCCGCCAAACAAAGTCGCTAAACTAAGCAAAGTCACTAACCACTCCTCACGAACAATAAGCCCTGAGACCCACGTTCTCTCTCCTATGCTCTGGCTCGGTGGCTCTAGTGTCGACTGAGAATCGTATCTCTTTTAAAGGATTGTGATGCTATTGATAATGTCGCCTTGGCGGATATCGTCAACAACCTCTACTCCTTCAATCACTTTTCCAAAACAAGTATGTACTCCATCTAGATGAGATGTGTTATTGCGGCTGTGACAGATAAAAAACTGCGAACCACCTGTATCCTTGCCTGCATGTGCCATTGACAACACCCCTCTATCGTGGTATTGACGCTCAGCTGAGGTTTCACATTTGATTTTATATCCTGGGCCACCAACTCCTGTACCTACAGGGCATCCACCTTGGATAACGAAATCTGGAATTACACGGTGAAATGTAAGGCCATTATAAAAACCTTCATTCGAAAGTTTCACAAAATTATCTACAGTAATTGGAGTCTCCTCTGCGTATAACTCCACTTTCATTGTTCCTTTTTCAGTCTCAATAATTGCGTACTTCATATTCTATCTTTTAAATATTATTTATTTCTCATTTAACAAACTTTCTTCTATCATTTTTATTGTATCCATTCGCTTGATAGTCCTCTTTGGAGTCTTAGGGAATGGCTCTTTGCTTATACGTATAACAGCAAGCGATTCGAATTTTGCTAACGATGAGTTTGCTGTTTTGCGGTTGTCATCCATAATTTCGTCTAGCTTCTCGACTGGGATAGCCATTTTTTCCATACTTTCATAGTCTGGATAAACCCACGCCTCCAATCTTTTATTGCGCTGTAGGATTAAACAATCTTGAATAAACGGCATATTTTGCAACATCGACTCGATAGGTTCAGGATAGATATTCTCACCACTCGAACCGAGCAACATAGTCTTGCTACGACCGCGGATATAGATATTTCCCTCACTATCTATCTCACCTAAATCTCCTGTTTTCAACCAATTATCTTCAGTGAACGTTGCGGCTGTAATCTCTGGCTCTTTGTAGTAACCAAGCATTACATTCTCACCACGAGTTTGGATTTCACCTGTTTCGTCCTCCTCATTCTCTTTGCAGATTCTCACCTCCATAATGCCACTAAGTGCCTTACCTACAGATGTTGGAACAAAATCTTCATATCGTATGTACGAAATTAGCGGAGCACACTCAGTCATGCCATACCCCACCAAAAATGGGAATTTTGCTTTATAGAAGAACTCTTCAACCTCAGCATTGATTGCAGCACCACCAATAACAACCTCATTTAAAGCACTACCACCAAGTAGATTATAAACTTTACGACCGATAACTCTATAAACGATAGGTCCTATCACTGGAAGAGATATTAATTTTGCAACAACTGGCTTTTTAAGGATTGGAGCTATTTTATTTTTGTATATTTTTTCTAAAACTAGCGGCACTAAGAATAGTAGTGTCGGCTTAACCTTAGCACAAGCTTCAAGAATAATGTTTGGAGATGGAATTTTACCTAAGAAGGTTATTTTTGCACCCCACTCTAGCTGCATTAAGAGGTTAAATGCAACACCATAGGTGTGAGCAAGTGGGAGAATACATAGAGTTGATTTAAGAGTAATGCCTTTAGCCTCATAATTGGTGCGCCCAAATACTACATTACCACAAAGGTTGTTGTATGATAGCATAACCCCCTTGGTGTGAGAGGTTGTACCAGAGGTGTAACACAACTCAGCTAAAGCGTTTTTATCGCGCGGGATGTAGTTGACATTCGATGGTTTAAATCCTTCTGGGTAACTATCTGCAAACAGTTTTTTGCTATTCTCTCGCACTTTAGAGAGCTCAACACTCTCTTTGCTCTCGATAACTAAACCATCATTCAACGACACAACACCCAAAAGCTTCTCAAAATCGCGGAATTGCATTTTTCGCCAGATATCACTATCACAGAAAAACAACATCGCCTCAGAGTGATTCACGATATGAGATATGTCTTTGGGATGGAATTCATCTAGAATTGGAACAATAACAATTCCGTATGTTAAAGCAGCCATATAAGCTAAAGACCATGCCGTAGAATTTTTACCACACACTGCAATAACATCTCCAGGTTGCAGACCTAGCTCTCTGAAGGTGATATGAAGCAGCTCTATCTCTGCAGCATACTCTCCATAGGTAAGTCTTTTCTGGGATATGTAATCTTCAACCGCCTCTTTATCCCAATTTTCCTTAAAACTTTTTGCAAAAAGCTCTACTAAATTTGTTTCTATCATAAATAATTACAGGTTATATGTTCACCAAATTAGCCTTCAGGAAGGATTGTATATCTCCATCTAACACCTCCCCAACATTGCTAGTTTCAACCATAGTTCGATGATCTTTCACCATTTTGTATGGATGTAAAACATAGCTTCTAATTTGGCTACCCCACTCTATTCTTTTTTTATTTCCTTCAGCCTCATTTTTGATGGCCAATTTTTTCTCTAACTCTATTTGATAAAGCTTGCTCTTTAATATTCGCAAAGCATTCTCTTTATTCATCAATTGTGAACGAGTCTCGGTATTCTCAACAACTATACCCGTAGGTATGTGGTATAATCGAACACCTGTTTCAACTTTATTCACATTTTGCCCTCCTGCACCTCCACTACGATAGGTATCCCAACGTATCTCCGAAGTTGCCACCTCAACCACAATATCATCATTGATAGATGGGGTTACAAACACTGAGGCAAAAGTTGTGTGACGGCGGTTACTAGAGTCAAATGGCGATAAGCGCACCAAACGGTGAACTCCACTCTCGCCCTTCAACATTCCGTAAGCAAAAGCACCAGTAATCTCAACCATTGCCGACTTAACACCAATGCCATCTTCCTGCATATCTAAAACCTTGCAGCTAAATCCATTTCTTTCGCTATAGCGCATATACATCCTCAGCAGCATATTAGCCCAATCTAAACTCTCAGTGCCTCCAGCTCCAGAGTTTATCTCAACAATTGCAGCAAGCGAATCCTCCTCTTGCGAAAGAGTTGCCATCACCTCTAGATCCTCTAAAGAGGTAACAAAAGCTGCCTCGCTAGCCTCTAACTCCTCTTGTGTAATTATCTGCTCAGCAAAGAATTGGTGTGATAACTCCATTTCGTTCCAGAGATTATCAACGCTATCAAAGGTATCAATCCACATCTTTAACGATGAAATTTCTTTCATCATCTTCTCTGCCTGGCTACTATCCTCCCAGAAGCCTGACTGCTGCGAAATGGCACTCATTTTGTCTAACTCCACACGCTTACTCTCTAAGTCAAAGATGCCTCCTTAACGTATCCAGACGTTCTAAAAATTGTTTTTTATCTTCGTTATTCATGCCGTATTTTATATCGCTAATGGGGCTAGGCCACCGAACATTCTATGCCTAATTCACGCACAAATGTAGCAATTTTATTTAACTCTTCAAATCCTATCTTCCCTAAATTGTCAGCAGGTGTGTCTCTATCAATGGAATATATCATCACCATATCGGGTTTTATTTGCCTTAAAACATCTAGCCACGCTTCTATTTCTGGTGTTGTGGTGTTGTCAACCATGTTTCCATTATACTCTCCACGCAGAAACATTGTTTGAATAATTTTTTCGCCTTTCAGCAGTTTTATATTCTCAATAACATCACTTAATGAGTAGGTTTGATTGGGCTGATTTAACAGTTTTATGGTGCTCTCATTAGCCGAATCAATCTTTAGAATTGGTCTATCAACAAGCGAAAGAGCATTTCTCACCTTTTCGCTCTTTAACATTGTCGCATTTGTCAAGACAGCAACTTTAGCAAGTGGATAGTAGCGGTTTCGAAGCTCTACGGTATTAGATACCACAAAATCAAAATCGGGATGCATTGTGGGCTCACCATTACCAGCAAAAGTTATCACATCTAACCCCTCGCCACTCTCACTCATCATGCCCAATTTGGCCTCAAGCGTCGAGACTACATCGTCTTTATCATTAAAACGCAACTTCTGCCCCCTACTCTGCTCATTCCAACCACACTCACAATAGATGCAGTTAAAATTACATATCTTTCCGTAGGTTGGCAATAAATTTACTCCCAATGAGATTCCTAATCTACGGCTCTTTATTGGGCCAAAAATTATCTTATCAAATAGCGATGTTGACATAATCCAAAATCAATTATAAAATCCTTGTGCCCTTAGAGCTTTCTGTTAACTTCATACTCTCTAAATCAACGTTAGAGATATTAACTAAGCCACACTTCTTGCCCCTCTCTATAGTTCCAAAGATATCATTTTTACATATTGCTGTTGCTCCATTCTCGGTTGCCCATTTCACAATCTCGCTTAGAGCAATATGAGGGAAACGCTCCTGCAAACAGCGCATCTCTGCAACCATCGAAAGAAGATGATTAGAACTTAAACTATCAGTACCTATTGCTATTCTCACCCCTTTTTCGCGGAGATAGTCAAGATTTAGGATGTTGTTCTCAATATATAGATTTGAGAGTGGACAAACCACAATAGTAAGTTTATCGCCATAAAGCTCAATTGCTCTATCAATATCCTCCTTTGAGGCGTATATTGAGTGGATAAACAGCAGTGAATCTCTCTGAGGCGAAACAGCTGCAAACACTCTATCACTCTCTTGCTCTCCTGCCATCGCTATCGACTCTTTAAAGTGAATTGACATTGCACCTTCGGCCTTAACACCCTTATCAGAGATTTCGCTTCCACCACATAGGCCAAGTAGGCGATCACTCATAGTGTAGGTTGCATGAGGTGCAATTGTTGCAGCCAAGCCTTTTGAGTGGTGCGCCTCAACACGCTTCATTCCCCAATCAAAAGCCTCGTCACTACTCATATCGTCCATATCATACATCTCTACAAATGAATGATAATATATTTTGCTTTTCTCTTTTACCTCATATACATAGTCGTTGTTGTTATGGTCTGCAACCGCAACTATACCCTCCTCAAACATCACTGCATCTTGAATAGCTGCTTTTGAGCTCTTTTCTTGATCTGTTGTTGGATCGACACACTTTATTGAGATGATAGAAGATATAAACTTTGGCAATCCACCACCACTAGGTATCTTGCCATGAACATACGAGTACTCTAAATGGCAGTGTGAGTTAACCATGCCAGGAATAATTATTCCGCTATAAAACTCAACTGAAGCATGTGAATCAATGTCGGCTACATCAGCCTCAATGTCAACAACTACTCCATTATCATCAATTGTTATAAGTGGAAAGTGTATCAATTTGCCCCCACTTATCGCGTAATGTGCTGAAACTTTTCTCATCTATTTCTAATTTTATACTTTCTATTAATTGTTTTAACTCTTCGATTCCTGTCTTTCTCTCCAGGTACATTCTTGCCACTTTAATATCAGGATGTTTATAAAGTAGCAACACACTATCAATCTCCATACCTGGCTTTTTAAGTCGCTCTACTTGCCCTCCAAAGTAGGCTAGTTCAAACACAATTGAGTTAGAGCGTTTATCTTGCCTATCAACCACAACATCGTGTGATATTTTCTTGTACTCCCCAACTTTTGTAGTCATCCATATTGAACGTTGTTCATTTACCTTGTCAGTAGATGAATCACGCTTTGTATATCTCATATACCTAAGGGTGTTCTCATCGGTAGAATCAATCACATAGCGATAAGAAATTGAATAAGTACCCAACTCTAAGAAAGGCACTTTGATAATGAAATTATCTATCGAGTCTATATCTGAAAGGTAGCTAATTTCATCTTTGTGGTAGAGAGTATCTGTAAACAAGGTATGCGCCTTTGAGACCCAAGCAGCATTAAGCTCGGCACGATATTTTGCCTCCTTCTTTGACTCCTCCAAAATCTCGAGTGCATCTTTTAAGAGCACCACAACAACATTGCTTTTTCGCCTAGCCAACGTTTCTAAAGTGTAAGCTATATCTTCGGTAGTATAGCCATGTTTTTTAAGCGTCTCTTCATATAGGGATACTGAATCCTTACGAATATCGCTCATCTCTAATTTTGCATAACTATCCATAAAAGCTATGTCGATTAGCAGACTCTTTAGTTTGTCGCTAGGTATCTCTTGCGGCCCATCACTAGAACACGATTGGGCAACAAAAAACAAAACTACAACACTTATGAATAAAAATAATCGTCTCATTTTACTATTTTGCTCTACTTTTTACCGTAACAAAAGTAATTAAAAAATTTATTATCACAACACAGACAACCACATGCAGCACATCAAGCAGTGACAACACTACAGGATAAGAGTCTATCAGCATAGTTTGGCTATCAATTTTAACAAAGCCGAAAAACTTCTGTGCTAAGGTGATACCTACACCCAATACAACCCCTATTATTATCCCTATCAAGCTAATATAAACCCCTTGTACAAAGAATATTTTATCTACAAAGCCATCACTACATCCCATTACCTTCAGGGTTGAAAGTTGCTCTTTTTTATCGGTCATAAGCATAATCAATGCTCCTGCTAAAGAGAATGATGCAATCACAATCACAAACATAGATATTAAAAATATCACCCTCTTCTCATTCTGCATTATTTTGTACACAACCTCATTCTGTTCATACTGGTTTTGCACTTTATACCCCTCACCAACAATTGACCGCAATAATTTCTCCTCCGCAACATCGCTCAGAGAGCTCTTTACTGATAAAAAGCTCACCTCATTGGTGCGTTGAAAGAGTTGCTGTGCAAATTTAAGCGATGTTAGCACATATCTACCATCAACTTGCGCATCAACCACAAAGATTGATGAGATTATAAGTTTTGCGGAGCGGTAAGAGGGCACTGGAAGAAATGTCTCTTTCTCCTGAGTTGGGACATAGAGCATTAATGGCATATTTCGGTTAAGCGTCACCCCCAAATTGTATGCAACTCCCATACCCATAACAGCATAATTTAAATCGCCATGCTCAAGGGAGTAGTTCCCCATTCTAATCATGCTCTCAATTGGCACTACTTTTCTGTAGAGAGTATCAACCCCTCTAACGGTCACAAGCACCTGCTTGTTATCATATTTTGCAAGAGCATTATCCTCGAAACACGACGAAACATACTCAATCTCCTTAATCTCTTTGAGTTTGGCTATAAGAGAGTCAGGATTAAAGTAACGACCATCCGCTGAGGATATCTTTAATTTTGCATCAAAGCTAGAGTCTAACTGCCTAACTAGCAAATCCAACCCTCCAAACACTGACAACAAAACTATTAACGCTGCAACAGGAACTGCAACGGACATTGTACTAATAATTGATATAGTGTTTATTAGAGAGTGTGATTTTTTTGAAAACAGGTAGCGTCTAGCAAAAAAATGTACTAGCTTACTATTTCTATTTGTAACCTTCGAGCTCATCATCATCTGTCTCTGGTGAAATTACAATTCCATCCATTACACGATTGATATTATCAGCATACTCTAATGAGTCGTCGAGGTAAAATGCTAACTCTGGAATATTACGCATTGTGTTGCGCATACGCTTGCCTAAAGCTAATCTAATTCGCCCTACGCTAGCTTTAATTGTTGCAAGAACCTCATCGTGTTTTCCGAATGGGAAAACAGAAAGATAAACCTTTGCCAATTCAAAATCAGGACTCATCCTAACCACTGTAACGCTTACTAACACGCCATTAATTAAATCTTTACACTCTTTTTGAAAAATCTCAGAGATGTCTCTTTGAATCTGGTGTGCAACTTTTTTACTTCTTGTTGTCTCTTGATGTATCATAATTTTAAATTTATTTTGAAAGACGATAACTTATACCTATTGATGCTGTAATAAAATCGAGAGGTGAGTTTGTGGGATTATCAGAATATTTGGTGACATTTTTTAGAATATCGGAATAACCTAGCGAATAACGCATCTCGAAGCTAAGATCAAACTGCTTGGTTAAGAGCATCCTAAAACCTACACCCGCTGCAATACCATACTCAAAACGATTATCACGTTGCGAATCAAACTCATACTCATAATCCCAAAGATTGCCATCTGAATCTTCTAACACTCCTGCACTTGACACAAATCTCTCTGTAGAGGAGATATTGTATGCAACATAGGGGCCGATATTTAGATATATCCACGCTTTGTCTTTTGAAAGTTCAATGTGGGGTTGCCAAAAAAATGGTATCTCTATTTGCGATATTTCTCGTATATACGCACTATCCGATTTTACACATGGCAGAACTTTAAAACTCTTTTGCTGTGCATTCAACTCGACTGAAATACCACCAACTCCCACATCACCACCATAATAGCGATATGTAAGCCCTGCAAGTGGCGTTGCTAAATTGTATTGAGTCTCCTCTAAAGGAACTAAGCGAATACTACCTGCTCCTGCACCACCTCTTATACCCAAATATTGTTGCGCCGATGCAATGTAAGGCAAAACAAGCAATATTACAACAATTAGACTTAAAATATTTATTTTTCTCTTTTCCACACTAAACTTATTTTATTACAAATTATCTTCTAGTTAGCAAACAACTCCTCTAAATTGATGGTTGTTCCCTCCATCTCCCAATTCTCTTTGACCTCGAAATATCTATTACCTTTCTCGTCACTATAAAAAGCTATTCGCTCTGGCTGTATCTTATCTATCAATACCCCTTCGCTCCAAACTCCATCATAATTACTATCCTCGACAATTTTTATTGAGTATTTACTTGGCTTAACATATTCAAAAACAATCTCACCATCGCCCTCTACATACTTTTGGTACACCACATCTTTACGCTCTATAAATTGAACAATGTAGCGTAATGAATCTCGTCCTAAAGAGGCAGCATCAAAACCTTCAACTTTTAGCTTTACAAGCCCAAATTTCTCTTGACTGAATATAGTAAAATCACTCCTTGTCGTGTCATTCTTCTGATTGTAAACGTCAACAAACACGCTATCTGGAATAAATATCGAATATTTAACTCCATCCTCCCAAGCCGCTTTTATTCGCCACTTTAAAATATCGAGAGAGTCTTGCTCTATAGTGAATTCGATTGTCTCTTTTGGCTGATCAGTTTCGCCACTATTTGCCGCACCTGGCGCAGCTTGAGCAGTTGGGGCTGCTGGCTGAGATGGAGCTGCTGTTCGTGCTCCACGCGCCGCCCTCTGCTCTGCTTGGGTCTGAGGTGACGACTCTTTTGAAATAACTATACGAGTTGAATCAACAACCTTAAGTGGCAACCCAGATTTTAAAACATAATCACTATAAGGGTTAAATGTTCTACCTGTTTCAAACGACATCTTGAATGGGTTTACTATCTTCTCCTCTTCATCCTCTTTTTTCTTCTTTTTGTCCTTCACCTCACGGAATCCCAACGAGAACGTTCTCTCCACTGTTGTATCTTTAGGGATGGTATCGGTAGTGGTGGTATTGTAGGTAATAGCACCTTTAAGGGTATCAGGAAAGCTCTCCATATATGGATAATAGAGCGTAATTGAGTCTCTCGAACGCGAATAGTCAACCACAACATCATCAATTGAGACACTATCTAAAGCTATTGATATAATTTCAGGAAACTTCTCTGTAAACTCAAGCAATATAACATTTTTCTGAGGTCGAGAGCTCTTTTTTAAGTTGTGCCTTGCCGCTAATGCAGGCTCAGTAAAGAGTCGATAAACCACCTGCGGTGTAGCTTCGATTCTTTGTCGAAGAGGATTATACCACACTTGGAAGTTATTCATTTGAGTAGGATTGTATAGCGAATCCACAAACGCCACCATATCACTCGCTCTACTATATTTACCGTCGGTAGTCTCCTCTTTGATTGCATAAACTCGATAATCTATAGCTTGCAGATTGATTGCTAAAAAGACCCCCATACTATCAGTACGCGTAATTGAGTTTGGCTTAGAGCGGTAGAGCACTGAATCCAAAATTGTTGAGTCCTTAGAAGCATCAAAAAGCATCACCAACGCATTAAAGATAGAGTCACCAGTAAAAGCATCAATCACCTGACCACTCATAGCTAAGGAGTCGATCTCGTTGCCTGTCGAAAAGACATAAGCAAAGTTAATTAAGGGGTTACTTTCGTTATTATCTTTAATGGCTAGACCAAAGTCGATTTTATAGGTTGTAGCTGAATCGAGCTCGGTGTTTCGTAAATCAACAACTACCGATTTACCTTTTACGGTGTATGTTGGTTTAATCTCAGGCTCTGGAGAGACAAGAATCTCTGTTTGGCTATTTTGCACCTGCACATACTCATCAAATAGGATAGTAATCTTCTCTGCCGCGAAATTTTTAGTAAACATTGGCGGATCAATATTTACTATTTTGGGGGGTATTGTATCTTTTGGCCCTCCCTCTGGAGCTGCTGGATTAGCACAACGAGCAAAGAATCCTACCCCAAAGAAAAGGAGCACAATCCCATACAAGAAAGCTATATTTGTTATTTTTTTAATTGTCATCTAAAAATAGTTATTTATTCTACCGACTGCAAAGATAATTTTATTTGTCTTAATTATAAAATTTAATTATTTATTTGTATCTTTGTAGTGAATTTATATAAAAATAATATGCAGTCAAGTAAGAAGTTTTTATTGCTAATATTAGCGCTCTTTATCACCTCTATCAACATTAGTTACGCTCAGAGCATCGAAGATCTCGAGAATCAGGCTAAAGCCTTAGGCTTATCAGATCAACAAATTGCCGATTACAAAAAAATGAATCTGTCAGATGGCTCTCTTGATAAAACATCTGATGCGGAGCAAAATATCACTATAGATAGAACGCGTGTACTGCTTGAAGATGCCGAAAAAATAGAGGCAGCGAAAATGTCTGAAGAGGTTGAGCCAAACAAATGGTTTAAGCCACAAAATATAGACTTCACTCGATTTGGTAGCGATATTTTCAATGGTGCAGACATCACATTTGAACCAGACCTCAACATTGCAACTCCACTAAACTACAGATTAGCTGCTGGAGACGAGGTGTTTATTGACATTTGGGGCGACTCTGAGGAGTATTACCAACTTATCGTCTCACCAGAAGGAACTGTTGTTATCCCTGAATTAGGGCCTGTCAGAATTGGCTCTTTAAGCATTGAAGAGGCTAAAGAAAAACTCAGAACAGCACTCTCAACCATATATGCTGGGATTGAAGACGGTAGCGTCAATGTTGATTTATCTCTTGGCAAACTTCGTAGCATCAGAGTAAACGTTGTGGGCGAGGCTCTAATGCCTGGAACATACACTCTACCTTCACTATCTACCCTATTTAATGTTTTATACTCTGCTGGTGGAGTCAACAACGTGGGTTCTCTCCGCGATATCAAACTCTACAGAGAAGGAGAATTAATATCAACCTTAGATGTTTACGATTTTATAGTAAATGGAAATAACTCTTCAAATATCAGGCTTGAGGAGAACGACCTTGTTGTTATTGAGCCTTATCAAAGCTTAGTGGCTACTGTTGGTGCTCTCAAAAGACCAATTATTTACGAGCTTAAAGAGGGGGAGACTATTGATGATTTATTGAAATTCTCAGGTGGATTTAGAGGCGATGCTTTTAAAGATAAAATTACGGTTAGTCGCAAAAATGGCGACAAATATGCAATTAGCACAGTTGCAAGCGACAACTTCTCAATATTTACCCTCAACGATGGTGACCTTGTAGAGGTTGGAGAAACAATTGCTATTTTTGAAAATCGTGTTACAATTATGGGTGCTGTATGGAGAGAGGGGAACTATGAAATTACCCCTGAAACCCAAACTCTAAGCGAGTTGGTTAAAGTAGCAGGGGGTCTAAAAGGCGATGCATATCCCGAAGGGCAGCTAAAAAAACTACTCGATAATTTCACATACGAGATCATCTCATTTAACATCAAAGATATTCTTAATGGTGCAGAAAAAGATATTATACTCACTTCAAACGACAACATCTACATTCCTAGCATATACGACATTAAAGAGAATAGCTATATCACAGTCAAAGGCGAGGTTAACACTCCTAGAGTGTGGAGTGCAGCTGGCACAAAATCTGCTTCAGAGAGCTCCTCTAACGCACTAACATATAAAGAGAGCGATAGATATCAAACATACTTTGATTTTAATGTTGCAGACTCTCTATATGTGTCAAGAAAGAGCCAAACAGAGTATCAATTTGAGAATGGAATGACTCTTTTCAATGCAATCATACTTGCTGGAGGATTGAAAGAGTCGGCAGCCGAGTCAAGAATTATTGTATCGAGACGAGTGAGAAACACTACTCAAAACAGCAATCAAGACTACTCACAAACAGCCCTTGAGTATATCTTTAAAATATCTAAAGAGTTATCAATCGAAAACGATGGTAAAGATTTTTTGCTAGAGCCGTACGATATCATTACCGTTCATAAATCACCTAGCTACAACACTCAAAAGTTGGTTACTGTTAAGGGAGAGGTGGTATATCCAGGACAATATACACTAACCTCTAACGGCGAGAGAATATCGAACCTTATTGCGAGAACTGACGGATTTACTCCACTAGCCTACGTAAAAGGTGCTAAACTAATCCGCCAAAAGACACAAGATGAGCTTGACCTTGAAAAAGCCAAACTTTTTATTGAAAACGATGTTAACGTATCAGACACCGCCTCAATGGTGGCAATGAAGATCGAATCAACATACTCAGTGGGTATCGACCTAGTTAAGGCAATGGAGAATCCAGGAAGCAGTGAAGACATAATACTTCGCGAGAACGACATCGTAAACATCCCTGTACTTACAAATACAGTGAAGATTAGTGGAGGAGTATTATTCCCTAACACTGTAAGCTATGCGCAAGGCAAGAGATACCGCTACTACCTAAATAATGCAGGTGGATATGTAAAATTAGCTAAGAAAAACCCATACGTTATATATATGAACGGAACGGTATCGAAAGTTAAATTCAAGACAAAAATAGAGCCTGGTAGCGAAATAGTAATCCCAGTAAAACCACAAAAGATTACAGTGCCACTAGGTGTACAAGGATGGGTTGGAATATCATCTTCAATCGCATCAATAGCACTTATGGTCTCTTCGATTGTTGAGTAATAAGAGATAAAAAGAGGCTATCTATAATAGCATAATGTTATTTTAGACAGCCTCTTAAACACAATTTTTCTTCTTTTCTTGATAGGCTTTGGTACGCCTCGGCTTTCACTTTTTGGCGCAGCCAAAAATAGGAATAGGTTTTTATTTCGTTGTCATACCAAAGGTATGAAACATAAGAAATAAAAACCTATTCCTACAAGCATGAGCGAAGTCTCATGCGGTGAAAGCCGCTAAACAAAATAGCCAAAACAATAAATAATTTTTTATTACAAAAAACTTTTATTACCTTTGACCAAACAGACAAATGCATATGAAGAGGTTATTATCACACATCCCAAGTAGATTTATACTACCAATTTTTATCCTAGCAGGAGTGCTAGCAGGGTGTGGTGCGTATATCGTCTATATTGCACGTCTGCACAGTTACGCTACAGATGAGCCATCAGCTTGCGTAAACTGCCATATTATGACTCCCTATTATCAATCATGGAGTAAAAGTTCGCACTCAAATTGGGCAAATTGTAACGATTGCCACGTACCCCACTCAAGTGTTGTTAGCAAGTATGCTTTCAAGGCTATGGATGGGCTATATCATGCTGCGGTATTCACACTAAAAGCAGAACCTGAGGTTATTAGGCCACGAGATGGAAGTAGCAGTGTTATAATGAACAACTGCATACGTTGCCACACTCAACTAAATACAGAATTTGTTAAGAGCGGTATGATAGATTTTGCACAAACCAAAGAGGGAGAGGGCAAGGCGTGTTGGGATTGTCATAGAGACACCCCTCACACTACAGTTAGCAATGTATCTTCTTCGCCAAACGTTATCGCTCCAATGCCAAAATCGCCTGTACCTGATTGGCTTAAGGAGGCAATGAAATAGAAAACTTTAAATTAAGAAACTAAAAAATCATATAATTATGTTGAATAGATTAGCAGAACTAATAAAAGAACGCCCAGTTATAGGTTGGGGAATTTTTGCAGTCGTTATGGTTGCAATCTTTGGATTGGGGCTTTTAGCAGCTTCAGTAACTGAGCGTAGAGCTGAAATTGCAACTCTCTATGCCAACAAAAAGATAGAAATAACTGGTATTAATGCTAAAAATGAGCAGTGGGGATTAAACTATCCTCGCGAATATGACACATGGAAAAAGACCAAGGAAATGAATTTCACAAGCAAACATCTAGGCAATACAACCGAAGATGTATTGGAATCTCGCCCAGAGATGGTTGTGCTATGGGCTGGTTACGCCTTCTCGCGCGACTACTCTGCTCCTCGTGGTCACATGTATGCTATTAACGATATAACCCACACCCTTAGAGTGGGAAATCCTGATGAGAACACAAAAGATATGCAGCCATCAACATGTTGGAGCTGTAAAAGCCCTGATGTGCCAAGAATGATGGAGGAGAAAGGGATAGCCGAATTTTACAAGGCGGCATGGAGTGCTCATGGTAGCGAAGTGGTAAATCCTATTGGTTGTGCAGATTGTCACGACCCCGAAACTATGAATCTAACAATCACTCGACCTGCATTAATCGAAGCGTTTGAACGCCAAGGACGCAATATTGAAGATGCAACACCGCAAGAGATGCGAAGCCTAGTGTGTGCTCAGTGTCATGTGGAGTACTATTTTAATGGAGAGGGCAAATATTTAACATTCCCGTGGGATGGTGGTATGACCGTAGAGACAATGGAAGAGTATTATGATAATATTGAGTTCTCAGATTGGACACACGCCCTTAGTCGCACTCCGATGATTAAAGCGCAACACCCCGACTACGAACTATTCTTATTAGGACCTCATGCTCAGCGTGGTTTAAGCTGTGCAGATTGCCACATGCCATACACTGCTGAGGGTGGTATAAAATACTCTGATCACCAAATCATGTCTCCTCTTAGTAAAATATCTTCAACGTGCCAAACTTGTCACCGCGATAGCGAAGAGAACCTAATGAAATATGTGTATGAGTATCAAGACAAAGCGCTTGAAATTCGCGATAGAGTTGAGACCGAACTTACAAAAGCACACATCATGGCTAAACAGGCGTGGGAAAGTGGAGCTGCCGAGACTCAAATGAGTGGAGCACTAAAGCTTATTCGTCAAGCTCAATGGCGTTGGGATTATGCTGTTGCATCACATGGAGGTTCATTTCATGCACCAGTTGAGACTCAGAGAATCTTAGCTCACGGACTTGATCGCTCAATGCAAGCACAGTTGGAGCTACAAAAGGTGCTTTTCTCGCTAGGAGTTAACGAAGTTAGCATGCCTGACATATCAACCAAAGCTAAGGCACAAGAGTATATTGGCTTAGATATGGAGAAAATTCGCGCTGACAAAGATAGCTGGCTAGAAAAAACACTACCTACATGGGTAGAGGAGGCAAAAGCTAACGGAAAAATCGTCTCTAAGATCTAATGAATAAGAGCAATGAGCGCACCATGTGGCAATTGCCATGGGGTTTCAGAGAGAGTATAGCAACTGCAGTTGGTGTTATTATTATAGGAGTATCACTTCAACTAGCAGTTGGATCATTCAATTTTTATCTATTGTCACAACCAGTAAATCTGGTTGTGGCAATTGTCATTATTATACTATCTACCGTTTGTGGATTAGCCTCTCGAAAGAGCCAACTAGCAAAGTGGATAGCAGGTGTACCTCTATCAACATCACTGATTTGCGCACTTTTAGGGCTTTCAGCCATAATGGGGTTAGTATTGCAACAAAGTGAGAGCACTACCACTATAGGATTGGACTCAATGACTAGCAATTGGGCTTTTGTATTGATATATACAATGGTGCTTATAGCACTTGGGAGCGTAATAGTTCGCAGAGCCACCCACTTCAAGATTAAAGATTACGCATTTTACCTCAACCATTTAGGACTATGGATTCTACTTGCCTCCTCTGGACTTGGATATAGCGACATGGAACGCTATATAATGCATATACAAGAGGGCGAAACAGAGTGGAGAGTTTACGATGCAAACAACACCATAAAAGAGCTACCAATTGCAATAAAGCTACTAGATTTCGACATGGAGGTGTATCCCCCAAAACTTGCAATTATTGATAGAGCTACTGGCGCAGTTCAGCCAGAAGAATCACCTCAATTTCTTCAACTAGATAATGAGGTAATATCTGAGGTTATAAATGGATGGCACATAGAGGTAAAAGAGTATATACATAATGCCGTGCGCAATTCCGACTCAACATATCGTGCAATGCCTATGGCAGGCGCAACTCCTGCGGCTAATATCACAGTATCAAAAAATGGCTTAATACACAGCGGTTGGGTATGCGGAGGCAATAGCGCACAGTTATATATGACTATAGCCCTAGACCAAGAGTTTAGAGTGGTAATGACAACTCCCGAACCGCGCACATTCAGCTCCGAAGTTGAGGTTTTTGCACAAGATGGTTCAAAAAAGAGCGGAAAAATCGAGGTTAACCACCCTCTCACAATTGGTCACTGGATGATTTATCAATATGGATATGACAATGAGGCAGGAAAACTCTCTTCATATAGCAGTTTTGAACTGGTTTTCGACCCTTATATAAAGATTGTGTATTTAGGAATTATTATGCTTATGGCAGGCTCTGCATGTATGATATGGAGTAAAAAAGGGAGAGTATAGCGATATGAATTGGAGCGATTTTTATATTTTTGCACTACCAAGTGTAGCATTATGGCTAACAGCAGGAGTGTTAGTATTCACAAAACAAAAAGAGTGGATATACACCACTATCATGGCTCTGGGCGTTGCAATCCTTGCCCTATTTATTACACTATTCTGGATAGAGATTGAGCGTCCTCCTATGAGAACAATGGGCGAAACAAGACTGTGGTACTCTCTATTTCTTTCAACATTTGGATTTATAGCCTTCAAACGATGGAGATATCCATGGCTTCTCAGCTTCTCTAGCATAGTTGCCTCTGTATTCGTAATAATAAACCTACTAAAACCAGAAATACACTCCAAAACCCTTATGCCTGCACTTCAAAGCGTGTGGTTTATCCCCCATGTAACATCCTACATTTTATCATACTCGATGTTAGGCGCAGCAACAATTGGAGCGTTAATAGCACTAACCAAAAACCGATACGACAAAGAGCTATTCAAGTTTATCGACAATACAATCTATGTAGGCTACGGCCTATTAATGCTAGGGCTATTTATGGGAGCAATCTGGGCAAAAGAGGCATGGGGACACTACTGGTCATGGGATCCAAAAGAGACATGGGCCTTCATAACCTCAGCAGCCTACCTAACCTACATCCACCTTAGACTTCATAAATCAAAGCAACATCCAAAAACCGCACTCATATTAGTCGTGATTGCATTTATCCTACTAATGATAACATGGCTAGGGGTAAACTACCTTCCCTCTGCACAAGGCAGTGTACATGTTTATTAGCCCAGTTGTATTGTGTTAACTGGGTCTGTCTTGCAAGGTCGAAACAGGGTCGCAGAGAGTGACGGTTTGGTCTTTAATCATTATTCTAATACTCGACCATCGCGAAGCAAACAATCACCAACACGAGAATCCCCAGCGAACGAAAGTGAGCCCGAGGAGCATCAGCGACGAAGGTTTTTTTGCCAGCGGTAGGCTGCTAGGAGTCGTTTTTAGCGAACTGGCGATAGCCAGGAAGATAAAAATGAGTCAGAGTAGTCTACCGCGTGGTTTTTTTCTTAAAAAAACCTTAAACACAATTTTTCCTCTTTTCTTGATAGGCTTTGCTACACTTCGGATTTCACTTTTTGGCGAAGCCAAAAATAGTAATAGTTTTTTATTTCGTTGTCATACCGTAGGTATGAAACATAAGAAATAAAAAACTATTACTACAAGCATATGCGCAGCATATGCGGTGAAAGCCGCCCAACACCAATAA
>JAWXTQ010000019.1:0-20550 GCA_044433405.1 Rikenellaceae bacterium | reverse complement strand
AAATAAATATAATAATAATAGATATATATAACCAAACACCACCAATAACAACCCTATTGTTTTACCTTAAAAAAACCAACCTGTCGCTAAAGGTTGGTTTTTTTATCATCACGCCACCCTGCACTTTTTGCTACGCAAAAAATGCTTTTAACGGGCGGTGGTGAGGCTGAGCTCTGGACTCTCCTTGCGGACGGCAGGGGTCAGAGACCCCTTTGGGAGAAACTCTGTTTCTCCTGTGCATAGGCTCAGTGGTGGCTATAAATACTCTGCTGGAAGTAATGGCATCGCACCATGTTGCGTACACACATACGCAGAGACTCTCACCGCTTTCATGTGGGCATCTTTAACACTTTCGCCTTGAAGTATTGATGATATAAATGTCGAAGTAAACGAGTCACCTGCACCTACTGTATCAGCAACATCAACTTTAGGGGTTGCTACAAACGACACATTACCTGGGGTAAATACATAACTTCCATTAACACCACATGTGAGAATTAACATCTCGAGTTTATACTTTGCAAGTAGTATCCAACACTTATCTTGCAAGTCGATACCTGGATATCCAAACATGCGACTTATAGCTACAAGCTCTTCATCGTTAATTTTAAGGATATTGCATCGCTCCATTGAGTCGGTGATTGTTTGACGTGTGTAGAAACCTTGACGTAGGTTAATATCAAAGATTTTATATTGACCCTCACCATCAGGCATTTTCTCTAGGAATTTATGTATTGTATTTCTGCTTACAACACTTCTTTGTGCTAGAGAACCAAAACACACCACTTTTGTCTCTTTGGCAAGCTTCTCCACTTTTGAGGTAAATGGAATATTATCCCACGCTACACCCTCCTTAATATCATACATTGGCACACCATTAGGGTCTAACTCAACCTGCACTGTACCTGTTGCATAAGATAACTTGTCGATATGGTATTTTAGCCCATTTTCGTCAAATTTCTTTAGTAGTTCTGCGCCTAGCTTATCTTCACCTACAGCACTTATTACTCTTGTGGTATAGCCAAATTGCGAAGCGTGATAGGCAAAATTTGCAGGCGCACCACCAATTTTACGCCCCTCTGGAAGCACATCCCAAAGCGCCTCCCCTATTCCTACAATATACTTTGTCATTGTTAATTATAATTTTTATATCTTAATTGTTTTACTGAACGTCTATTTTTTTAATTTTTGAACCATATAGCGCGTAGTATAGAATTACTGCTTCACATACTATTACCATACTCCATGTCCACTGCCACGAACCTAGTAGGTCGGCCAATGTTCCCTGAATTAGAGGGAATACAGCACCTCCAAAAACACCCATCATAAAGACTCCTGAAGCTTTTGAGGTATACTCACCTAGCCCCTTTACGGCAAGTGTGAAAATTGCACCCCACATTATTGAGTGACTTAGACCTATAGAGATCAATACCCATAGATTTTCGCTAAAGATAGCAATAATTGTGAGAATAATAGCAAGAGTAGAGGTAAAGATAAGTTGAGTACGCGCTGAGATGTTGCTAATAAAGCTCGACATCATTCGCCCAACCATCAAGCCACCCCAATAGAGAGTTGCTAGTAGCGCAGGAATACCAAGCTCTACACCCCCAATCGCTAGGTTCTCGCTACCTAAGAAGCGAAGTGCTCTACCATTTTCGATAAGCTCAATAGCGTGAAGATTTACATTCACCCCTATCATAACCTCACCGCCAACATAGAAGAAGATGGCTATAACCCCCAATTTTAGGTGACTGAACGACCAAATACTTACCTCCTCTTTTTGCTCTTTACTACCAAAAGTTCCCTCGATATTTGGCAGTTTTAGACGAAAAGTTATAAGCGTAACAATAGTTATGAAGATAGTCATGTAAATGAAAGGTGAAATCAACTGACTCGCCTCAACTGCCGCCATCGACACTCCTGCGAACATTATGCCCGTAACAAAAAACGGCGCAATTGTCGTACCGATTGAGTTTATAGCACACACAATACTCATTCGTTGCACTGCCTGAGTGCCTGGCAGCTCGTAAGCATTTACATAAGGATTAATTACCACCTGCAATATTGCAGCTGCTGTACCCATTAAAAATGAGCCTAATAAGAATACAAAATAACCATACGGCACATAATCCTCCCCAATAGTTATCCCAACATCTGCAAAATGGGTTGCAATTAGCGATGATACCAAGTAGAATATCAACGCTCCAATCATAACCATCAAGGCTCTCATCAAGGTTGTCTTATAACCAAACTTATCAATCCAACGCCCCCCTAGTGAGCTATTCAGAAGATAGCCTAGAAAAAAGAAGAAAGGAATTAGCGTAATCAGAGTGTTACGCAACGCCTCAACATCTGAGAGCAATGCAATCTGAAGTGGTCCTTGAAACTGCCCATTAACAGTTGTCAGAAATCCCACGATAAAATATATAAATGTCAAGATAGCAAACGGTGCTAGTCCAAAACTATTTTTACGCTCCATAATCTACATTATAATAGTTTCTAAAATTTTCATTGCACCCTGCTCTTTAATTGCAACAACCATTTGCTGATATTTATCTACAAACTCCTGGCTATTTTTAAGCTCTACCATCTCAAATGGCGATGCCGATAGGAAATCAAGTGCATTATCGCTCCCAACACAGCTCATATCATAATCGGTAATAGCTGGTTCGAAAATTTCATACGAATCACCATTATCATCCGTTTTATATTTTAAGTAGTGACGATAAGCAGCGATTAGATAGGCAACACGCAATAGATTATCGCCAGCGGCTACCATTTTTTTGGCTATAGGCATCACATAGACTGGAAATTTAGAGGCTCCATCACCACAAAGTCGCGATATTTGATCGCTAACGGTACTGTTTGCAAATCGCTCTACTAAAATCTGTTTATACTCCTCAAGATTTGTATCTTTAGGTGCTGGTACGTATGGAGTAACGTCAATATTCATAAAATCGCGAACAAACTTCACTATACGTTCATCTTTCATAGCTTTGTCAACCTTGCGATAGCCACTTAGCAAAGATGGATATGAAAGAAGAGTGTGCGATGCGTTAAGAAGCGATAATTTCATATTCTCAAAAGGTGCAACATCATCAGTAAACTGCACTCCTACCTTCTCAAACGAAGGGCGGCCAGCAGCAAAATTATCCTCAACAACCCACTGCAAGTAGTCCTCACAATATACTGGAGCTAAATCTTCTCTATCTAATGTTTGGTTTATTCTCTCAATATCAGCTGGCGTAGTGGCAGGAGTAATTCTATCAACCATGCTGTTTGGGAAGGTAACGTTGCCCTCTACCCATGCTGCCAACTCACTATCTTGCTGAGCAAAAAATTGAGTAAACACTCTCTTGCATGTGTCGCCATTGTGCTGAAGATTATCACACGAAAGAATTGTTACTGCACCATTACCTGCTGCAATTCTACGACGCAAACCTTCTGCAACCACACCAAATACACTCTTTGGAGAGGATGGATTTTGTAGATCGTGCTTTACAAAGTCTGTATCTAGATTATATCCCCCTTCAGTGATAGTTAGAGTAATGATGCGAATATCTTTATCTGCAACTTTATTTATTATAGCCTCTCCATCAACACCACTCCAAAGCAGTTCTGTTAACGAACCTATCCACTCAACCGAGTTATTACCATCACGTCCACACACAGTGAGAGAGTAAACACCCTCCTGCTGTTTCAATCTATTATAGAGATTTTCATCTTGTGGCATTATCATAGCTCCACAAATACCCCAATCTAATGTCTCACCCATATTAAGCAAAGCGTTAGTGTAGCACTCTAAATGAGCACGATGAAAGTTTCCAACTCCAAAATGAAGTATTCCCGATTTAACGTTTTTTCTGTCGTAATTAAAATCTTTTGTAATCATAATATAAGTTTTTTTTGTTTTGTCTAATGCAAATATATGGTGTTACACAAAGAAGTCTACTTTTTTTGCAAACTATTTTTCTGAGAACGATTGCGGGAACGTTCCCAAAATATGCAAACGTTACCAAAAGGTTTATACTCTCAGAAAAAGTTGTATCTTTGTATCTGATTGTAACTAGTAAACAATAATCATGAAAAGAGTAACTATAAAAGATATTGCAGAACATTTAACTATTTCAGTTTCGACTGTCTCGCGTGCACTGACTAACGATAAGAACATTCGAGAGCAGACTAAACAGCAGGTACTGGAGGCCGCTACCCTACTAGGATACAAACCTAATCCTGTAGCAACAAATCTTAAATATGGCAGAACAAACACAATAGGCGTGATTGTACCAGAGATGATTACACCCTACGCTTCACAAGTGATAGGTGGAATTCAAGAGGTGCTCTACAAGAAAAATATTAAAGTAATAATTGCCGACTCTAACGAATCATGGCAACGCGAACGCGACAATATAAAAACAATGGAAGATTTCATGGTGGATGGAATTATTGTAAGCCTTTGCGACTACAAAAAAAACAAAGAGACCTATCTTCGCCTTCAAGACGAGGGAATGCCACTACTCTTTTTTGATAGAATACCTTACCAAATGGATGTTTCGCAGGTGATTGTTGACGACTACATAAAATCATTCTTCCTTGTGGAGAAACTCATACGTGCAGGCAAAAAAAACATTGCTCATATCAAAGGACCACAACACATATATAACTCTATCGAACGACTACGTGGGTATAATGATGCTCTTGCAAAATTTAAACTTCCCGATAACGAAGATCTGATAATAAGTAGCGGAACAACCTTTGAAGATGGGGCTAACGCAATCGACACACTGATAAAACGCAACACTCCTTTTGATGCAATATTTGCATTTACAGACACTCTAGCTATCGGAGCACTAAATAGACTTAACGAACTAAATATCGACATACCTGAGAGCGTAGCCGTAGTTAGCTTCTCAGGAACAGTACTAGCAACTATAGTAACTCCAAAACTCACAAGCGTAGAATCTCCACTGCATCAAATGGGTATTGAAGCGGCAAACCTAATCTTAGAAAAGATAAAAAATCCAGATTCTCCAACACGCTCTATAGTACTAGATTCAGAGAGTGTATTTAGAGATTCTTTTAACCCATACAAATAGAGAATTGATTTGGAATTGCTAACTAGAGATACACTAAATTAGATTAACGTTTCAGAAGTTGACAATTTTTGATTACATTTGCGCTCTAAGATGTCATGAAAAGTGCATAGATGCAATATGCTATTGCTATATGATTTTGAATAATATCAGGACATTAAAAAATTATAACAAACCAATTTACGAAATAATACATTATTATGAAGAGATTACTTTTAGCTTTTTTATCAGCAAGCACACTTGCATTTAGTGCATCTGCACAACAACACTCTATCGCCGATGGCGTTATTGTGACTAACGACCTTTTCAACACCTCTATGGTAGAAGGCGTTTCATGCTTTAGAATACCAGCAATAGTTACTGCAAAAAATGGTGACCTTATCGCAGCTATTGACGAAAGAGTACCATCATGTGGTGACCTTATATATAGTAGAGATATCAATATCGTAATACGTCGCAGTAAGGATAATGGCAAAACTTGGGGAGAGATAGAGCGCGCTATCGACTTCGAAGATGGCAAAGCTGCCTCTGACCCATCTCTTATTGTTGACTCTAAAACTGGAGATATCTTTTTGTTTTACAACTACATGGATCACGACCTATCTAAGGGTGAATTCAGATTGCACGTTGCCAAAAGCACAAACAATGGTAAAACTTGGGGCGAACCCGTAGATATTACATCACAAATAGCAAAACCTGAGTGGAAAAACGACTTTAAATTCATCACCTCAGGAAGAGGTATATACACTAGCGATGGACGTATCTTGCACACTATGGTTAACCTAAAAAATGGACTACATGTATTTGGTAGCGACGACCATGGCAAAAGCTGGTATCTAATCGACACAGCTATCACTCCTGGTGACGAATCAAAAATCATCGAACTAGCAGATGGCAGCTGGATGATTAACAGCCGCGTCAATGGCCAAGGCTATCGCCATTCGCACATCTCTACAGACGAGGGTAAAACTTGGATTAGCACTCACGAAAAAGAGCTAATAGACCCAAGCTGTAACGCAAGTATCATTCGCTACTCGTCAAAAGCTAAAGGTGACGACAAAGATCGTCTACTCTTCTCTAACGCAGCAAGCGCAAACGGCAGACAAAACCTAACAGTAAGAGTTAGCTACGACGAAGGCAAAACATGGAACGAAGGCAAAGTCGTATTCACTGGTGGCTCAGCATACTCTTCACTTACAGTGCTTAAAAATGGTGATATAGCAGTATTCTTCGAAAAAGACAACTATAAATCTAACGAAGTAACCGTATTCACCCTCGACTGGCTAACCGACGGTGCAGATAAAGGTATCAAGCCTAAAAAATAGGACTCGCATCAAATCTCGACCATCGCGAAGCCATTCATTACATACATGAGAATACCCAGCGAACGCTAGTGAGCCCGATGAGCGATAGCGACGAAGGTTTTTTTGCCAGCGGTAGGCTGCTAGGAGTCTTTTTTATTGAACTGGCGATAGCCAGGAAGATAAAAATGGCTCATAGTAGTCTACCGCGTGGTTTTTTTCTTAAAAAAACCTTAAACAACAGTTCTTCTTTTTTTTGATAGTCTAGGGTACGCCTCGGCTTTCACTTTTTGGCGCAGCCAAAAATAGTGATAGGTTTTTATTTCTTGTGCCATACCGCAGGTATAAGCTAAAAGAAATAAAAACCTATCACTACAAGCATATGCGGTGAAAGCCGCCCAACACAACAAACACAACAAACAAACCAAAACCACAAAACAAACACCACACAAACAAATAAATATTGCATATAAACATAGTTTTTATACCTTTGTGGCGTTTTAATAAGCTAATCAGGGGCAATTGCCTATTTGCAGCTAGCTTAAAAGTTAAATTTTATATTCAATTTATAAATATTATGGATACAGTAGTAAGCGGCATACGCTCAACAGGGAACCTACATCTAGGTAACTATTTTGGTGCACTACGCAACTTTATTAAGATGCAAGATGAAAATAATTGTTATTTTTTTATTGCCGATTATCATTCACTCACAACACATCCAGACCACACTAAGTTGCATGGTAATGTAAGAAGTGTATTGGCTGAATATTTAGGTGCTGGTTTAAATCCTGACAACTCTACTATATATGTTCAGAGCGATGTACCAGAGGTTGCAGAGCTATATCTATTGATGAATATGCACGCCTATATTGGTGAGTTAGAAAGAACTGTATCATTTAAAGATAAGATAAGAAAACATTCTGATAATGTAAACGCTGGACTACTTACCTATCCAGTGCTTATGGCTGCCGATATTTTGATTCATCGCGCTCATAAAGTTCCTGTAGGAAAAGACCAAGAGCAACATCTTGAGATGACGCGCAAATATGCACGCAGAATTAACTCATTTTATGGTGTTGACTACTTCCCTGAACCAGCACCGTATAATTTTGGCAGCGAGTTAATTAAAGTTCCAGGATTAGATGGTAATGGCAAGATGGGTAAGAGTGAGGGTAATGGAATATACCTTATCGACACAGATGCTCAAATCCGTAAAAAGGTTATGAAAGCTGTTACCGATTCAGGTCCTACAGAGCCAAATTCGCCAATGAGTGAGGAGATTGATAATATTTTCACTCTTTTAAAGATAGTTTCAACTAGCGATACTGTTGATTACTTTACAGAGAAGTATAACAGTTGCGAAATACGCTATGGTGATCTTAAAAAACAACTTGCAGAAGATATCATACTACATGTTGCTCCAATTAGAGAGAGAATATTGGATATCCAAAACAATGATGAATACCTTAGCAAAGTAGTTCGTGAAGGGGCAGAGAAAGCACGCGAAAGTGCACAAAAAACAGTTAGAGAGGTGCGCGAATTTATGGGGATTCGCTCTATCTAAAAGAACAAATTTAAGCAGTAAAAGGTTAATTATTTGAAAAATAAAATTCTTTTTCGTACCTTTGCGCAGATTTATTGTATTGAAGCAATATTATATTATTTTGGGAAAGAACAATAACATATACAAAATAGCTTACCATGGTTTAGCTGAGGGCACTCATAATTTTAGTTATGAGTGTGATAGTGAATTCTTTAGTCGCCTCTCAGGAGGAATGTACGAAAGGGGTGATTGCCATGTTGATATTGAGCTACACAAGGGGGCTAATCTAGTCACATTAAACATAGAAATCAATGGAGATTTGGAGTGTGAATGTGATAGGTGCCTAGATATGTTTATGGTAAACATTGAATATTCTGGCTCACTATTTGTGAAATTTTCACAAGAGGTTGGTAATCCAACTTTTGACAGTGAAGCTGATGCAGAGTGCGACATACTTTGGATGAATCCAGCGGATAGTCATATTGATTTGGAACAGTATATTTATGAAAGCGTAGTTCTTTCGTTACCAAATAGAAGAGTACATCCAAATGATGAGAATGGCAACTCACTTTGCGACAAAGACATGCTTGCAAGGTTTACTCCAGTAACTGAGAGTGATGAAGATGAGAGCTACTCTGATGATATGGAGTACGACGAAGAAGACGGATATTAAGAAATAATTTAGTTAATAATTTATATTAAAGTAATAAGAAGATGGCACATCCTAAACACCGAATCTCTAAACAAAGAAGAGATAAGAGAAGAACTCACTACAAAGCAGTAGTTCCAACACTTTCGACTTGTTCAAACTGTGGAGTTGCAGTACTATACCACAGAGTTTGTCCAGAGTGTGGATACTATCGTGGAAAGCAAGCTATTGTTATTAAAGCTGAGTAATTTTCTTTACGTTTTAACAACCTGTCTTTTAGCAGGGAATTAAGACGCAAACAGAACCTATATTTTGAAAAAGGTTCTTTAAATTAAGGCATAGAATTAAAATAATCTTTTTTCACCGACAAGGTGATGATTATTTTAATTCATGACAGCTACATACGAAATAAGAAAATAAAAAATATACGTATGAGAATAGGAATAGATGCAATGGGTGGTGATTTTGCGCCATCTGTAGTTGTAGAGGGAGCTGTAATGGCTTCTAAAGAGGTTGACGATAATTTTAAAATCGTTTTATTTGGCGACGAGCAACGTATAAATGAAGAGTTTAAACGTTTCCCTGGGTCATATAATAATATTGAGATTGTTCACACATCGCAAGTAATTGAGATGGCTGACTCTCCAGCTCATGCTTTCTCTCAAAAGCCTGATTCTTCTATTGTGGTTGGTTTTAGCCACTTGAAGAGCGGCAAGATAGATGCATTTGCAAGTGCTGGTAGCACTGGCGCAATGATGGCTGGTTGTATGTTAGTATCAAGACAAATTGAAGGAATTATGCGTCCTGCAATCGCCACTGTGTTAAAAACTACACGTGGTGGTGAGGTTATGATTCTAGATATTGGTCTTAATGTCGATTCAAAACCTGAAGTATTAGGTCAATATGGATTGATTGGTTCAATATATTGTAGTGAGGTTCTTGGCATTGAAAACCCTAGAATTGCACTTCTTAATATTGGAGAAGAGCCAGAGAAGGGAAACTCTCAATCAAAAGCTACCTATGCAGTTATGGCTGAACAAGCTGACAAATATAATTTTGTTGGTAATGTTGAGGCAAAATACATATTTACTGGCGATAAAGCTGATGTATTTGTGTGTGATGGATATGTAGGTAATACGATTCTTAAACTTTGTGAGGGGATTTTCTCTTGCATCAACGAGTCGCTACATTGCGAAACAATTGTCGATAGTTTTAACTATGAGGCTGAGGGCGGAACTCCTGTTTTAGGTGTTAACAACAACGTAGTCATTGGACACGGTTGTTCTTCTGCTATAGCTATTAAAAACATGCTATTGCAAGCTCAAAGAGGGGCGAAATCATCATTGGTTTCAACTCTGAAGCAGGCATTCGCTCAAAAATAATAATAAAATTTTAAACGGCCGATAAGCACTACTGCTATTTTTGGCCGTTTATTTTTAGTTTTGATGTACGGAGAAGATAGAGTGTTAGCTTAACTATCATGTATTGTACATAATAGAGGCTAAAGTATCTTTAAGACGTACACTAATAATTTTAATGAACTATTAAAATATGAAGAAAATAACAGCAAGCATAACAGGAGTCGGTGGATTTTTACCAGAGTATATCCTTGACAACGAAGAGTTGAGCAAGATGGTTGACACCTCTGATGAGTGGATAATGAGCCGTATAGGCATCAAAACTCGTCATATTCTAAAAGGTGAGGGCATGGGTACTTCAGTAATGGCTGTAGAGGCTGTTAAAGATCTACTCGAAAAAACAGGCGTCGATCCTATGAGTATAGACCTAGTGATATTAGCTACTGTTACGCCAGATATGTTATTTCCATCAACAGCAAACTTAGTTGCAAATAAGTGTGGAATTAAGAATGCTTTTGCTTACGATATCAGCGCTGCTTGTAGTGGATTTTTATTCGCATTACAAACAGGTGCCGTATATATTGAAAGCGGACGTTGTAAAAGAGTTATTGTTGTTGGTGCTGATAAGATGTCATCAATTGTAGATTATACAGACCGCGCAACATGTCCTATTTTTGGTGATGGAGCAGGAGCTGTTCTACTAGAACCTAGCGAAGATAATCTAGGTATTATCGACTCTATATTGTACTCTGACGGCTCTGGTGCAAAACACCTTCACATGAAAGCTGGTGGCTCTCGCTACCCTGCAAGTGAAGATACTGTGAAAAACAAAATGCACTATATATACCAAGAGGGGCAACCTGTATTTAAAGCTGCCGTTTCAAATATGGCTGACACAGCTGTTGAAATAATGGAACGCAACAATCTTTCTTCTGAAGATATCCGCTATCTAGTTCCTCATCAAGCAAATATGCGTATTATCGAGGCAACTGCTCAAAGAATGGGGTTAACACCAGAGAAGTGCATGATTAACATCAACAAGTTTGGTAACACAACAGCAGCTACACTCCCTCTATGTTTATGGGATTATGAAACAAACCTTAAAAAAGGCGATAATCTAGTATTAGCTGCATTTGGTGGAGGTTTCACTTGGGGCGCAATCTACGTAAAATGGGCGTACGATGGCGGCACAATGGAGAAGTAGCCAAAAAGAGACATAAAAAACAAAAAGGTTGTATTAAATTTTATTTTAAGCAACCTTTTTCCCACAATGCCCTCGTAGTTCAACGGATAGAACACAAGTTTCCTAAACTTGCGATATGAGTTCGATTCTCGTCGAGGGTACAATAGCTAAAACCCAGTAACAACAAATGTTTTCCTGACTTGGTCAATGCGTCACCCTAATATCTTAAAATTCTTTCCTCTCCCCTAAAACCAAGGGAATCCGTCGCTATTAGTATGCCATGGAGTAGCTGTTTTTTACTCTTCTTCGGTTTTTGATTTGTTTTCTTACTCGCTTCGTAAATTACTAAAAATCTGCTTGGATATTTGCAAAACATTCACTATCTTTACAGAAAGAATTAATCACAAAAAAATGGAACACAAGATATCCCTATAAATATGAGCAAGAAAATATTTCCAAGAGAGTGGAAAGAGACCCATCCACACAAAAATTCTGACCCATCAGATTCATACTATGCTAAAATTGCAAATAGAGTTTTAGTAGCTTTAGAATCAACGCAGTTTGAAGAAATCTTAGACAAGAATATGATCAGATGTGTCGCTTTAGCCCTTACTTCGTGGTTTGAGGATGTGATGTCAGATTTGGGTATTTGGAGAGCCTTTACCTCTGAGTGTAAGCGCCGTTATGGCTCATATCTTCCATTTTATGATACATCGGAGGATAACTATTTCCCCGATGAGATAAACCTAGAAGATGTGCGGTTTCTTTTATGGCACTATGTGCAGCAAGATAACATAGGGAAAAGGTTGTTAAATCCTGAAAATATAGAGCTTAGAATTACCGCTGAGACTGTATATCATATATTTGATCAAGAGTATGAAGATGCTCCAATAAACCATACACTACAAAATTTCTTTACTAACTTAGATGTTAGCGCAAAATCATTCTATCCTCTACGCTCTGTTATGGAGTGGTTCTGTTATGATTGTTATCTTAATATTTACAACGAAGAGAAGCTATTCGATAAAACTATGGATTTCTTCAAAGAACAAGATATTCATGAGAGAGATGCAAAATTTGTCAGTATGATGAGTTACAATATACGTGTAGATCATCTATCGTCGGCTCGTAATATTCTTGCTCTCACTTCGTATCAATGGCTTGCAATGATTGAAAACGATCCAGCAAAAAAAGAGCTATTAAGGAATATCTGTTATAAACAACATGTGGGAATCTATGTAGATAGCGCCGACGATGAGTATGTGTATGCACGAGAGATTGGCTCAAATGGAGAGCTATTAAAGATAACTATCGAATCATTCGATCCTAAAAATATAAAGTTATATCTTGATGGGAAAGCAGCTTTAACGTCACTACTCTATTTTGACGGTGCGTGGTGGATATCTGGAACTATGATACAAATTGATGCTTCCGAATTGGAAAATAGTATCGCAGAAGATAAGGAAACCAGTGAGATGATAAAGGCATCCTATGATTTGTTTATAGAAAAAACAGAAGGGAAACGAGTTTTGTTTTTCAAGAATACTAACGAGTATGAAAAATTTGCCCACAATACTCTAGGATTTAGAGGCGATAAAGCAAATTTCTTCCCTACGGAAGTAGAGGGAGATGATATGTTTGTATGCGCAAATCCGAATAGCGGAATCTATACTCAATTTAATATATGTAGCTGTTTTAAACATCCCGACAACCCTTTATACGACAAAGAAGACGCAGAAGGGTATGCACACGTGATGTTGTTAGATGCCGAAATTCCATATTGTGTGGCAACTTTGATGATTGACGAAGGCTTGCTTGCCGATGCCCAAATGGTTAGCACACAAGGAAAGAAACACGGTCATAAGTTAATGCAAGACAACATCTATTTCTTGAATGATTATTTCAGAGAGCGTTGCCGTGATATAGATTATATTTAATAATTACTACCATTGACGTTTTTTATGCGACGTATTTTCTATAAATAGTTCCTATTACCTCTGATAAATTTATTTTATCATACTCCAAGAAATCATCACGATGCACCCTCTTCTCCTAAAACCCAGGGAATCCGTCGCTGTTGGTTTGCCATGGAGTGGCTTGGGTGGTGGTGTTTGTGGAGTTGTAGGTTTCTACGTATTGGTTTAGGAGAGCTAGGAATGTTGCGCTTTTTAGCTCTTCTTCGGTTTTTGATGTTACGTTTGTGTAATTTGAGTCGCTGTTAGAGGTTACGGCACTGCTTTGGGTAGACTCTAGATAGTAGCTGTTTGATAGATTGGCTGTGCTCGATAGCGTACCTGCAAGTGCTCCTCCACTGGTTACTATGCCTGTGTTGTAGCAGTAGGTTATGTTTGTTGTGGTTGATTCGTTTATTTGGCCAGCTATTGCTCCTGCTGTGGATGTAGTTGATGTTATGTTGCCGCTATTGTAGCATAGTGTTATCTTGCAATCTTCGGAGGCGTAGCCAACTATTCCGCCCACGTCTGTTATTCCACTTACTGAGGCTGTGTTGGAGCATGATAGAATTACTGCCTCGTCGTAGCCATATCCAACTACTCCGCCAACTCCTTTGTTAGTGTCAATACTGGTTACTGTAACGTTATTATGGCAGTTAATGATGTAGGATGGGCTTCCAACTGGACCAGTGGCATAACCTACAATTCCTGCGCTCTTTTCGCCTCCTGTTACCGATCCGCTCACACTAAGGTTTGTTATTGTTGCTCCTTTTGCTGCTCCAAATAGGGCTTGAAAGTCTTCAGTAGTATTGATGTATAGACCTGAGATTTGGTAGCCACAACCATCAAAGTAACCTTGGAATGATATAGTTGAACTTAGTCCTATTGCATACCACTCATTAGCACTGATATCAATATCGTTAGCTAATTCAAAATAGTAGCCATAATATGTTGTTGCTGCACTGTTTATATCTACAGCTAATTTTGCTAGTTGATTGCCATTTGTTATTTTGTAGGGATTTGAAAGTGAGCCATTGCCACTCTCAAACTGACTGCTTGCTAGATTATACCAATTGCCTGTGGTTGCTCCACTCATGTCGCAGCTATAGTTAATACCCATATATGTTGCACGACTAAAGCTAACACTAGAAGAAGAGTTTTTTATGCTGAATGTCTCAGAATATGATGGTTTAGAGCCATCACTAAATGCTAGAGATACCACTAATTCGATAGATTCGTTTGTTTCAAGAGTAAACGGTATTGTGTTTAGCTTTACGGAGTAGGTTGTTTGCTCTGAGTTGCTATCGTCATACTCCTGTATGATTGGAGAGTTTAACACCGTTACGCTTATTGTTCCCTCATCTGTAGTTGTTGTGCCAATAAATTGGCTATCTGTAACCTCTTTTGTAAGGTCGAGGCTTGCTGATTGTGGAATTTTCATGCCATCGCCACCGCCAAGTGTGATTGACTGGATTACGAGCTCGTCAGAAGGGAGGTTTGCAAAACGCATTGAGATATTAAGAGCTGCACCAACGTGCAACATTGTTGGAGCTGTATTAGAATTACTAACCTCTATCTCCTCGCTAATCATATATGTATAATCGCCCATTGAGTTTAATCCCTCATCGCTCATATCAACACTTTGATTGGATAGATCTATGGTGTATATATTATTAGCTATGACTGCATCGCCATCAAAAGGGTGAATCAAGCGATAACTTGCACCGTTAACCGCTCCTGAGAATGTAGCAGTTGTTGCACTACTAGAGATACTTTTCATTGTGAATTCATTAAACCCACTATCTCCACTACTCCAACCACCAAGTTTATCATTCTCTTTCCAAACAGTTATAAGATCGCCACTCTCCGCATCGCTATAAACAGCCACACGACTCTCGGGCTCATACTCCGAAGCATTAACCTCGATAGTAACAACGCTACTCTCATCATCACCTAGCGTCAATTCATCAGCCAACGGAGTATTATCACTATCATTATCAACAATTATATCGCTATTCTCACAGCCACACAACACAAAAATCATAGCTGCAAACAAAAAAGCTCTCTTCATATTCCGAAATTATTTAAGTACGTTCTCTTATTTTAGGTCAAATCTACCAGTCACCAATACTCCCCTCATTCAAAAGCCGCTCAACCTCTCCAGAGCCACAAAGAACACCCTCAAGCTCTATCTCTAGCACTTCAATAGATGATGACACATACACATTTCCCATAAAAAACCCTAGTTATCAAATCATAAAAACCTCTAACTCAACAAATATAGCAAATACTACTAATAAATACAAAAATAAGTTAACATGTTTTTAAAAGTTACAACTTATCAAACAGCAAATGTATAGCCTATACCTCATAAATTCAGTTAATTAAAGAAATTTAAAAATTTTTGAATTTTTTTGATATTTTTTTGATGGGTTACTGTTTTTTGCGTTTTTTTGGATTTTTTCTGTGTCTTTTTTAAGTTTTTTTCGCGTCTTTTTTAGATAAGTCTGCTAAGATGGTGGGGAATTTTCTTGTTTGTGCAGATAGAATGCACACGCTGTACATTTTTTTGCTCTAAATTTTGATTTGCTGTAGGTGAATAAATAGCTAATAAAGATAAGTGTGCATAAAAATTACCCAATAAAAAACAACAGCTTTGACGATTTTTTTATATCTTTGTTGTCGTAGCCAAGTTAAATTGATAATAAAATAAAAAAGATCAACAGGATAAAAGAGGTTTTAAAGAGCGAAGGCAGAACCGCAAAGTGGCTGTCAGAGAAGATTGAAGTCGATGTTGCTACAATGTCGAGATGGTGTAATAATCATACCCAGCCTTCGGTCTTAGCCCTTGATAAGATGGCTATGGTACTTGATGTTAATAGACAAGAACAGTTAGAGAAGAAGGCACGAGCCGAGAAGCAACCACGCCGCAAGATGGAATTGGTAGAGGAGATTAAGAAATTAATGGAATTGGATTAAAATGGCAAGTTAGATGTTTTCAAAACAGCAATACAAAATTAAATTTTAAAGCAATATTAACATGGATAATAATAAGGTAAAACAGAAACGAGTATCACCAAAATCAGAAGTACTAAGACCTCTTTATGCCAAGTCAGGCAACAAATGTGCTTTCCCAGGATGTAATGCTCCTATTTTTGAAGATAATGGTTTGTATACAGGAGAATGTTGTCATATTGAGTCATATTCTCCTAATGGACCAAGGTTTAATTCATCAACTACAATAAATGAAAAGAACTCTTATTCTAATCTTGTTCTTATGTGTTCTCGTCATCATACTGTAATCGATAGTGATGTTAACACATACACTGTGGAAAAATTGAAATTAATAAAATCAGAGCATGAGAATCAATACACCGAAGATTATAGAGGTTTAAATGACAGTATGTTAGCTCAGATAGAAACACAAGTAGAGGCATTTTATAATAAATTACAATTAATTGATAAAAAAGATACTACAGGATTGAAAATGTCAATCAGTTTCGGAGATAATCTTGAAGATTGTATAAAATACATTAGATGTACGATTAAAGAAATATTAGATTTGTTAGAACGACTTGGAGCAAGTGATGCAAAAGCGAATGATGAATTAAAAAAATACTTAAAATTGGAGAATGTAGATTTAAGTACATTGAAGTATATAGAAAGTTATAAAAATCCGTTTGCAAACAGACATTGGGAAAGTCATAATTTAGCCGCAAATAATTTAAGTAGCAAATTGCAATTACATATAAATCTTTTAGAAATTAAAATATTAGAGTATATGCAATCTAAAGAACCTAAGTCTAAAATAATAGATAAAAAGCTAGAACTAGCAAGATTTGAATTTGAAGAGCTATATAGAAATACTTTTTATATTGATTAATTGTACTAGATTATAAACAAACTAAAGATGCACAGCCTGAATAAGGTTGATAAAAATATAGAGGCGATTGGAGCAATGTTTCCTGATTGCCTTACTGAGCGTAAGGGTGAGAATGATAAGACTGGGGTGTCTATTGACTTTAATGTGTTAAGTAGCATATTTTTAAGCACTGTTATTCAAGTTATTAATAGGAGTATTAACATACTAAATCAAAAAGATTAATATCAAGACATGAAATTATTTGATAAAACAAAAACTGTAGTAAGTAAAGAAAAAACGACAGAGGGTTTCTATTTTGGAGCCCCTGAAGCTGAGTCCGAAGTAAATATAAATGGACATCTTTTGTCTGACGTATTTCTTGATTTATTCGATATTAATGATAAAATATCTAATGGCAAGTATGTAATTACTGGTCGTAAGGGGTCTGGAAAATCAGCTGTTGCTCAATATTACAAACAATTGTCAGAAACAGAAGATGATATATTTGCATATATAATAACTCCTAATGATATTAGTCTTAATAGGGTACTACAAGGATTGCCTAATGTTAAATCTGAATTGATTTTCAGATGGGTTATATTAACTAAGCTTATAGGGTTAATAATCAATTCTAACAGAACTGATTATGCTAAACATATATCTAATTTAAAAAAATTTCATGACCGAAATATGGGAAGTTTTGATTTATCTCAATATGATATATCTGAAATGTCAACTAAAACAGAAATTGGTTTTGATTTATTTAGAAGTAAATTTAGTAACATAATTTCTAAGCATATCAAAGATAAGCGTTTAATAAAAATGCAATTCTATGAATTTATCCCAGTATTAGAGGAAATTCTACGTGAAGTTTTAAAATATCAGGTTTATGAAGATGATACATTTATTATTGCCTTTGATGAATTAGATATTGATTTTAAATCAAAAAATAGTGATGATATTATGAGGCTTGTTAGAGTTGTTAGAGGATATAATAATAATATATTCAATGGCACTCCTCTCAAAATAATCTTGTTCTTACGAGATGATATTAAAAATTGCATATCAGCTTCAGATAAAACAAAAATATTTAGTAGTTGTGAATATTGCATTAATTGGTATATTCATGATGATTTTGAAAGAGATGAAAAAGATGTTAAATTACGTCAATTTATAAATAAACGTATTTCAGCTAATTTCACAAAAAGAGGAATAAAGTTTGACTCCAATGATCCTTGGTCTACCTTATTTGCTAATAGTGATAGATGTTATACTAAGTCTGCATTTAGTTATATTCTGGATTACACATTCTATCGCCCACGTGACTTTATTAATTTATTGCAACCATTGGGTGACTTAAAATTAAAATATCCGTTACGAAGAGCAGATGTGATAAACCTAATAAACAAATTGGCTGTAGTTACATATGAAGATATAAAAGATGAATTATTGATTCATTTTAATAGCGATGAAATATCAAATATTGGCTATATTTTAAAAGAAGTTGTGAGTAGAGATAGGATTTCATACTCTGATTTATGTGAATTATTTAAAAAATATGGAATACATGAGAGCAACATAAATATCTTTATGGATTATAGTCTGATTGTACCTAATAAAAAGAATATTTATTATCACACATATAGAGAGAAGAAACTTGATGAACCAATAGAGAATTATTTATTCTCGACACATAAAGCTATTACTCCTTATTTTAAAAATCTAAAATAAACAATGAACAAACTAAAGATGCACAGCCTGAATAAGGTTGATAAAAATATAGAGGCGATTGGGGCGATGTTTCCTAATTGCCTTACTGAGCGTAAGGGTGAGAATGGAGAGGTGGAGATGGCTATTGACTTCGATGTGTTGAGGCAGGAGTTGTCGAGTGTTGTTGTTGAGGGTGCGCAGGAGAGGTATCAGTTTACTTGGCCAGAGAAGCGTAAATCTATGCTTTTGGCTAATGCACCTATTGCTAAGACTTTGCGCCCTTGCAGGGAGGAGAGCAGGGATTTCGACACCACCGAGAATTTGTATATTGAGGGTGATAACCTCGACGTGTTGAAGCTGTTGCAGGAGACCTACCTTGGAAAGGTTAAGATGATCTATATTGATCCGCCATATAATACGGGTAATGATTTTGTCTATGAGGATGATTTTGCGATGGATAGTGACGAGTGGTCGATGATTAGTGGCGACTACGAGGATGGCAGCCGTATGGTTAAGAACCTCGACTCGAACGGTCGTTTCCATACCGATTGGCTCAATATGATCTATCCACGTCTTAAAGTTGCTAGAGACTTGCTCACTGAGGATGGCGTTATCTTTATTTCTATTGATTATAATGAGGTTGAGAATCTTAAAAAGATTTGCGATGAGGTATTTGGAGTTGGTAATTATGGAGGAACTATTATATGGAAGAAAAAGACAAATGGTAATAATGTCGGGATTATTCCACCTGTGCATGATTATATCTTAGTTTACACGAAAAATATTGCTTTGGTATGTGATATAGGTTTTCTAAATAATAACACTAGTAATTATAGTAATCCAGATAATGACCCACGTGGAGTATGGACTACAATGGATCTTTCCGCAAACCATAAAGGACCTTATTTTGGTATAACAAATCCTAAAACAGGTGAGGTTCATTATCCTTCTGACGGAAGGTATTGGGTGTTTAACGAAAAAGATGTCCTTAAAAGAATTGAAGAAGGTAGAATTATTTTCGGAAAATCAGGCAATGCAAAACCTGTTCAACGAGTGTTTCTATCAGAACGTGGAATATCAAAACGTAAAGCAGAATCATGGTGGGATAAGCATGGAATGAATGAAGATGCTACATTGGAACTTTCCGAGTTATTTGGCATAGCAAAAATATTTAGTCATCCTAAACCTGTGAAATTAATATATAACTTGTGTTCGATTGTTTTAGAAAAAGATGATATAATGCTCGACTTCTTTTCAGGAAGTGGAACATCTGCACATGCTGTTATGGAGCTTAATGCATTAGATTTAGGAAATAGAAAATGTATTTCTATACAGTTGCCTGAGAATATTGATGATGCTTTAAAGTCTGCAGATACAACAAATAAAGCATATTTGGAAAACAGTATAAATTTTCTAGATTCTATAGGTAAGCCTCATTTTATTACAGAGATAGGCAAAGAACGTATCCGCAGAGCAGGTGATAAAGTCGTAGAAGATAGCAAGGGGAAAGATCTATTTGCTACTGACACGAAATTAGACACTGGCTTTAGAGTATTGAAGTTAGACTCTACAAATATGAAGGATGTCTACTACAACCCTCAAGACTACTCAGCGGAGATATTTGCAGAGCTTGAATCGAATATCAAAGAGGATAGAACCCCAGAGGATCTACTCTTCCAAGTGATGTTGGATTTGGGTGTGTTGCTATCTGCCAATATAGAGGAGAGCGAGATAGCAGGCAAAAAGGTATTCAACGTAAACGATGGCTACCTAATAGCGTGCTTCGACGACAACGTAACCGAGGAGACTGTAACAGCCATAGCCAAGCTGCAACCATACTACTTCGCAATGCGAGACAGCTCAATGGCAACCGACTCAGTAGCCACCAACTTCGAG
>JAWXTQ010000018.1:0-20918 GCA_044433405.1 Rikenellaceae bacterium | reverse complement strand
CATGCGAGTCTCATACGCTCCACCACTCTCCATATCGGTATCGACAAAACCATCACCTACAATCACGATATTAATTCCACTTCCAACGGTTGCTGTTTGCAGGGTGAGCACTTCACCATCTTTCGAATAGTCGCTAGACTCATAAACACCAGTAGATACAGAGGGCTCACCAAAATTCTCCTCTAAAAATGCTATCGTAGCCTGCTCACGAGACATTGTAGGATCGGCGAATTCATACAATGATTCACTAAATATAACTTTACCCTCACTATCTACAAATGCATAAGTTGGAGATGAGGATGTAGGCATATACTTGATGCGGTTTGTTCCATCACTATAATCCCACCCTGACAATTGACAAACTTCTCCTGGAATGCTATTCTCAGAGACATAGGTAGATATTGTACTCAAATCTGATTCATCATTTAGTGAGATTAGCCCAAAACCTTTGCCTCCATAAGAGCTATACAAATCTTTTATAGTACTCATGTAATATGTACTCCACCAGCACCAACTACGCCATAAAACCACACAAGTTATATCATTATTAGCAAAGAACTCTTTTGTGTTAATGGTTTTATTCTCTATTGTAGTTATCGTAGATGGTTCAAGATAAACATCTGGAAAGCTAGTAAAACCATACCCAGATTGTTGAGTAGAAATTAAACCCCACGCCATCTCTGACCAATTTGAAAAATTACCGAATTCATTTGGGATAGCACCTGATAATTTATTGTATGATATATATAGACTCTCTAACGAAGTTAAACCCGACAAACAACTAATAGAGCCTTCTAGCTGATTATATGATAGATTTAGGGTAGTCAAGTTAGTCAAAGTTCCCAGTGAGGATGGTATCGAACCTGAGAACTGAGCAGAAGTAATCATCAAAACCATTAGTTTATTCATGGATCCAAATATATCAGGGATTTCTCCGCTCATCTTTCCTAAACCAGTAGTTCCAGAGTAATCGACTCCTGAGATATAGAGATGTTCCAAATTTGTTAAATTACCAATAGTAGATGGAATTGTACCTGTTATACTACGCCCAAATATTAGCATATATGTTAAGTTTGTAAGATTGCCTATCGACTCAGGAATAGAGCCTGATAAATTTTCACAATACACATACAAACTTGACAAGTTTATCAAATCACCTATAGACTCAGGAATAGAGCCAGTAATACCCTCTTCATGCAGACTTAACCAGGTTAAATTAGAAAGATTGCCTATTGATTCTGGTATATAACCATTTAAATTATTGTTTGAAGTAGATAGTGAAGTAACACGACCACTACTAGAGTTTACCCTCACTCCATACCACTCACTAAGTGGAGCATCTGTACACCAATTCTCATTATTCGTCCAGTTATCCCCACCTGTAGCATAGTAAAATGCCATTAGTGTAGCCCTATCACTAGCTACCATATCTTCAGGAGCAGGAAATACGAGATCCTTAGTATAAAGTTTGCTTTCTGTTAAAACCTTTGCTGGAACGGTAACAGAGGTCTCTTTAGAATCAGAAGTTGTGATTGTTATGGTAAAATCACCATTAACCACTGTTATATTTTCATTTAGCAAGAAAGGAATATATGCAGTATAATCTTTAGCACTACTTATTGTAGGATTGTCTTCTAGAGTAAGTGTTAAGCTACTGGCAGGGTAAGAATAAACGACTTGACTACTCGTGTTTAGATATAAATTGTAGATAAACATCTGAGAAGTAGATGTAAAAGTCACGCTACTAATCTCATATTCATCTACTACATCTTCCTCCATCATTAAGTTTAGTTCTAAATACGAACTAAGATTAGAAAAGTTAATCTGAGTTGTACTATTTTGACTAACTTCAAAAGCTGGGCTTAACATACTCCAACTGGCTTCGACGTGGTAATCACTACTATCTTGTGATTGATACTGATTCCAACCACCTGATATTGCCAAAGAACCATCTATGCCAAGTTGTTGATTTGATTGGGTGTCATCATTTATCCAAGTATAATTACTTTTTACCGCAAGATACTGTTTACCAACCTCGAGTGTCTCTCCATAAAAATCTGCACTCTTGCCATCTTCTGAAATAGACTCGCTATCAATCTTGAAATAGAACAGCTGGGAGAATTTATCATCCTCACCAATCTCAGCTATATATATGTAATCATTTTCAGACCATTTAATAACTGTGCCGTCAATATCTACTTTTGTATCTGAGTCACTGTCAGTAGAAACACTAACTTTGTAGTCTGCTTTTGGCTCAATAGGAGTGGTATATTCATATACTTCGATGTATTTCTCACATCCTGCAAGCATTAATGCTACGCTTAATATGTATAAAATTTTTCTCATTAATAATTTTTTTGGGTTTAATTGATGCTGCAAATATAAGAAAAATAATTTAATAGTTTACTTGAAAATGAACATTTTATATATTTATAAAAAAAGCATTCTCTTCATAATGAAAAGAATGCCTTTTTTGTTAAAAAGATTTAACGGTAGATTACGATCTGCGTTGTCTCTCTTTGATTCTAGCTTTTTTACCTTTAAGTTCGCGGTAATAGAAGATTCTTGCTCTTCTAACTACACCAAACTTGTTCACCTCAATTGTATCAATTGTTGGGCAATGTAAAGGGAAGATACGCTCAACACCAATGTTATCAGAGATTTTACGTACTGTAAAAGTTTGTGTTAAACCACTACCTCTACGTTGTACTACAACTCCTCTAAATTTTTGTAGACGTTCTTTGTTACCCTCTCTAATTTTAATAGTAACAGTAATTGTGTCACCGCTATTAAATTCTGGGTGCTCTCTCTTTACGTTCATTGCCTCAGTGGCAAGCTTCATTATGCTATCCATTTTATAAAATATAAAAATGTTAATAATTAGTACGGAATATTACGGACCACGTGTCTTTTACATAAGAGATTCCTATACTTTCGGGCACAAAGGTAGTGTTTAATTTTTAAAATAACAATACTATCTCCAACAATCATGATTTATTTTTCAAAATTCACCTTTTTTTAAATTAACACAATCTATTTTTTTGTTGCATACAGACAAAAAAATTGTAACTTTGTCTCAAATTTTATTAAATAAAAAATCACAAATACAATATATGGAAATGTTTTTTGGACTAGGCATAGGACTAGCAACTTTTTTAACTATCGGACTATTTCACCCATTTGTTATTAAGGCGGAGTATTATATTGGCGTTAAATCGTGGTGGATTTTTCTGATATTAGGGATAATAACCGTTGGTCTATCGCTTATCACCGCGAACATATTCTTCTCTACAATATTGGGTGTAGTTGCATTCTCTTCATTTTGGAGCATCAAAGAGGTTTTCGAACAAGAGGAGCGTGTTAGGAAAGGGTGGTTTAAACGTAATCCTAACCGCAAGTATCGTTTTGATGATTAGTTAATTCTAACAGATAAAGATGAATTCTTTATTGGTGGATTTACTATAACTATCACCTATTTGCCGTTACACTCATTCATGGTTCTATCTATACCTATAGTAGCAAACGAAACTATAGCTTTACACGCCTTGTCTATAAATGAAGGCAGCTCTTTTGATTCGTTATCATCCCACTCTCCTAAGACGTAGTCGACCTGAAACCCTTTGGCAAAGTCGCTACCAATTCCCATTCTAGTTCGTATGTATGACTGGGTTGACAATAGTTCATTTATATTCTTCAATCCATTATGACCAGCATCGCTACCTTTTTTGCGTATTCTAACCGAGCCAAAAGGAATTGCTAAATCATCTACTATAACCATTAGCTTATCGAGTGGAATTTTCTCGCGATCCATCCAATACTTAACTGCTTTTCCGCTTAAGTTCATATAGGTCGATGGCTTTACAAGCACTAGAGTGCGCCCTTTGTGTTTAATAGAAGCTACCGAACCATAACGCTCAGATGTAAATGTTCCACCACACTGCTCGCATAGTGCATCTAACACTTTAAATCCAATATTGTGACGAGTATTTGTATATTCACTACCTATATTACCTAATCCTACGATAAGATACTTCATACGCTTTGTATATATGAGATATTAAAACTAATTTGTATAAAAAAAGAATTCGCTCTACAAAAGTAAATAATGTAGAGCGAATAACTAATAAAACTAAAACTATTTTTTAGCCGCTGCTGCTGCCGCTGCCGCTCCACGTGCAGCACGTGTCATTCTAACAGCACAAATTGCAGTTGTTGCAGGAGTAAGTATTTCGATGTTTTCGAAAGAAAGATCTGATACAAAAATAGATTTACCTAACTCTAGGTTAGTGATATCGATATCCAATTGATCTGGAAGATCAGAAATCAATGCAGAGATAGTAACTTTACGTTTTGACAACATTAATTTACCACCACTTTTAACACCTTCAGCGACACCATTAAGTTTAATAGGAACGTCGATAGCGATAGGTTTTTTCTCGTCAATACGGTAGAAGTCAATGTGAAGAACATTGTCTTTTACTGGATGGTATTGAACCTCACGCATTACTACGCTTTCAGTTTTGCCACCAAAATCAAGGTTTACGATGTATGAACTTGGAGTATAGATTAATTCACGTACAGAAGCATCTTCAATGCTACAGTGAATTGTCTCACCATTTCCATAAACTACACATGGAACTGAACCGCTTTTTCTTACAGCTTTAGCTCCTTTTTTTCCGTTTGAAGCTCTTTCTTGAGCTTTAAATTCAATTGTTTTCATTTTATAAAATAAGATTTACCGTGCTACTCTTAAGATAATCAGCAATTTAAACACCTAACTATCACTTCCATCACACGAATTACAGCTGCAAAAGTAACAATTTTATTCAAACTCACAAAACTTTCGACAAAAATGACGGTCAACAAACATCCCCATCCGCCATTAATTTTACACAGATATGGATTATCAAAATATTTAAGGTCACTCATCGAGGTATCAAAGCAATGCAACAGGAGCTATTTTTGTTAAAATCCGTACGTTCCATTGCTATCATATTTTTTTTTATTAACTTTGCGGCAACAAAACAAGAAATTTTTAGTAAATAATGAAAATAAACAGTCAGCCAAAAGCATTTCTAAGCAACGAAGCGTTGCAATTACTCAATTTATATGAATTGCTAGGAGAGCGTGCAGAAATATTCTTACCACGCCACATCTTCGACAATCTAACAAGTTTTGTGGCTCTATGTATGGATGAGCCAAACGACCCTGCCAAACAGAATGCAGAGATCAATCGTTATCTTTTAAAATTCAGAGAGGATATCCCTGGGTATCAACATGTGAATTTAATGTTGATTCCTCACAACAATTCTAAGGCATTCGAACTTAGCTCAAGACGAAGTAAATTTACAAAACAGATTGATGCGCTATTAGATACTGATGGCACTGCTGCCGAGTTAAAACATATTTTACGCAACATTAAAAACTGTCACGATTTATCGGTAGGTACTCCTCCAGTAAATAGTTACCATATCGACTTTATGTCGCAAGTTCAAGTTGGTGGATATGTTCGCGATTTACGCAAATATCGTGATGTGATTGGCGTAACTGGTGATATCAACGAGGCACATTGGAACTATTTAATGGATACTCTTGAGCAGATGATTGCTCAAAGCACTCACTATACAACCAAAGCTGAGATTAACGACTTCTTACATCGCAGCAAATGGGCGGTTAACTTTAAAGGGATGAACGGTCTTATCCGCACTGTTGTTTCAGGCAATGCAGATAAAGCTGTTGAGCTACTTTGTGGCGATGTATTCCATAAAAGCGCGACTGTTGTTATGGAGAATGCAGATGCCGACGAACTTTACAAAAAAATGTGTGAGGACACCACCTCTATCTTCATTGTAAAGGTAAAACATGCGCGCATTAACCACTACGCAGGAATCAGATGGTTCCCACTTCTTACAAGACTTGTTATAGTTGATGATTCGAAAGAGTCTCGCAGCTCAAACACCTCATTAGTGTTCTGCTTTCACAACGGCATTATCAACACACTTAACAAGGTTCACACTAAGAAACTAGGCTCACCAGCCAACACTCAGCTTAACCTAAGACTTATTCTAGAGAACGTAAATGTTAATTACATTAAAGAGTTCCGCGAAAAGATAGAGATTCAAATCGCTGAGTATAATCGCGAGATTGAAGAGTTTATGAATGGTAGAGATTGTGATGATATAGAGAAAAGAATTGCTCTTTTCAAATTAGACGCATTCTCACGCCAGGTAGTAAAAGACAAATACTCTTTAGAGAAGCTACGTGATTTTATCTTCTTTTTAGAGAACTGCCACAAGAAAGAGGGAATGCAGCTTCAAACTTACGAACTTATAGATGAGTTTGAAACTCGCATGAAAAGCTACTTCTATGCTGGCAACAAACACATAGATATTATCACTATTTTAGAGGGTGGTGGTCGTAACCAAATCAAAACATTTGGTGACTACCTTCGTCAAAAAAAATATGTTAACCTAAGCGACAATATTCGCTTAGCGTGTAAACTGATTTTAGATGTTATCCCAACAGGATATGAGCGTACACTCAAAAATCACTTCCACAAAAACTTTGGAATCAACCTATTCTCTGAAAAATACCAAGAGTATTTAAGAAAAATAGGCAAAGATGCCGACAACAAAGGTCGTTACGAAAAATTCTTAATTGACTTAGGTATCCGTGATAAATATTTTGCACTAGGCGAAAAAGAGCAAAATATAGTTAAAAACTTCTTAGCTGCATTAGGTAATATTGAACAAACTTCAATTAGCGATGCCGTTCAGATGATTATTCGCGACCTGCTGTTCAATCCTAATGGCGCACCAAAACCATATATCATCTACAATTCAGAGCAAGCATGGGAGTATAAAGATTTGCTTCCAGACGATTGTTTTGATATCAACCCATTTGATATTGAGATTGAAAATCTACCTGACGGACGTTTAGCATACGAGCGTTTGGCTGACAAACTTAAGCGTATCAAATCAACGTTAGCACTTTTTGATGATAGCGGTTCACTTTGGGATTTATTCTGTGAAAACACAACAATAATAGTAAACGATCCTAACAACCCTACTGGTTATTCGGACTATAACACTGAAGCTGTAAACAACTTCTTAACCTTCTTGAATAGCTCTAAAATTACCCTATTCTTGGACGAAGCGTATGCAGAAAGTGTTAAGATTGAAAACAAAGAGATGCCTAAATGGCGTACAATTTCGCGATATATTCTCAACAATATCAACGCGCAATCAAAAATCAAAGCCATCTCATCGCTTTCAACAACAAAAAATCTTGCAGCTACAGGCGAACGCCTAGGAGCAATTGCAGTAACACCTGCGGCTTCTGACTTTGGCGACTACGCACGCAACTGCAACGGGGCTGACCACGGCAACAACAACTCTCTACTTATGTTAAACAACATTCTAGAGACTGCACAAGTGGCTAAAAGCGTTAAAGATAGAATCGAAGTTGAGCTACCTAAGAATGCATCACGCACTAAGATTAAAAATACAATAATCAAGTTTATTGTCTCTCAGGTTAATGCTACAAATCGCTACAACGAGATGAGCAAAGCAACACGCCAACTTCATCGTAGCGCTGGATTTGAGGGTTCTCCACTCTATATCTTCTTATTAGATGAGTTAGTATCACTTGACAGATTAGATGTGCTAGGTTTGCCAGATGACTTTAAATACAAAGATGAACCATTCTTTGCATACTACCAACATAAATTGGTTGAGAACCTAAATCGCTACCGTATCAACAAAAACTTCCGTAGCGAGTCACTAAAACGCCTTAAGCTAACTAAAGAGATAGCAAAAAGATTGATTAGTGGAGAGGTTGCAAACGAGTTTGAGGCTATCGACTCTGACGGTTCATATTTATTTAACTTCAGGGTGATTGGTGACTACTCATATCCTGATTTACTTGCATTCTGCCGCGCATTAGCGTCATACAGAGGTGTGGCTACTGTGCCATATCCTACTGGACTTATTCGTTTCTCTCTTGGGGGATATATCGCAGCTACCAAACATGGATTAAAAGTGTTTGCTGCTGAGATTGAAGATGCATTCTCAATGGTTATCAAATACTGGATGCAGTTCACACAATTACGTCGTGATAAAGCCAACAAAGAGATAGGCTCTACTGCCCTTCTTGAACGCATGTTTGCATACAACAAGGAGCGTGATTTTATTGATGCAGTAATTGCCGATTATGCTGTTTCTAAAGAGTATGTTAAAGATAAAGCTCCATCACTTTTGATTCGTGATGTGCGCTCACTATACCACACTTCACCAGAAAAGAGTGGGGTTACAATTACAACCATTGGTCGCAGTAAAAACTCTGTAATAGAATTACATGGCGATCTTATTGGCTCATGTAAAGATGTATTTGAGTTTGTAAGCTCACCTGCATTTACTAAAATCTACGAAAATCTATTGGCACAAGTATACAAGAAAGTTCCAATGATTGCTGACCTTGATTTTAACGCAGTAAGTGCACGCTATAGCAAAGCTGTGATACTAAAATACATCACCAACAAAAAGACTTTCCAACCTAACTGGCACGTGCTTGATGATCCAGAGGAGATGAATATCATGCGTGAGATTTTAGTTGAGATGGAGAACCTTCTATTTGCTGATAGCAAAATGAAGATTCTTGCAATCACTGCTACTGGAAATCCTGATCTTGATAAAGCGAAATTAGAGGGTATAAATTCTATCCTTAAAAAGCATATTCGCGAAATTCTGCTACACCTAAATCTACCTTTCGAGAAGGAGACTTTAGAGCCAAGTAGAAAAGAGATTATCAGAACAACAGGAACATATTTTGAAGATATTACAGGCATTAAACTTTCACAGTTAAACCTTAATATATGGATTGATGAGTTTATTCACTCTTTACGCAAACTTCCTGATTTCAAGGAGACTACCCTATCACAAAGATGCATAGGTTGTATTCTTGACATCATAGGTGAGCAGGTGAACTCAAAAATCGAAATCACTGACAAGATTCTATATCTATACCTACTCAACAACCACAACTCATTCTACCAAATGGTTTGTGAGAAGTTGAAGTTCTATAGTGATAAAATTGATAGTTGCGACGACAACGAGATTAAGATGTTCACCGAAGAGTTTGTAACAGAGATATTACCTGAACAACTTCGTGATATCAATCGCTATATCATGCGCAAACAAGACATCAAAATTGCTGAGGACGAGATTTTTGCTGTAACACGCAAAGTAGTTAGATTCTATATCAGCATGATTAAGCGCACTAGAGGCACTGATTACTACACTCGTTACACACATACGCTAGTACGTCTAGTTGAGACAGAGTTCAAGAAACAAAACTCAAGTGTCAACGAGATGGTTCAGCACGGTATCTCAATCTACAAAGGTTTTGATATGGAGGATACAACCATTTCAAGCTACGAAGATGGTAGAATCAACTGGATTAACGACTTAATGACTAAGTGTGGTGTAATTAGCGCAGAACAACCTGTTCAAGAGCATACTCGTATTGTTACAGATGCTAAAAAACGCGAATATCCATTCCATAAAATTGACAGAGTTGAGCCTTCAACGATGGCAAATAGAGAGAATCTATCAGTAAATGATTACGCTAAATATGTAGATTTACGTCCAGATTCATCATTCTTCACAAATCGTCTTAGTCGATTTGTTGCAAATATGGACTTTGACGACTATCGTTGTAAAATAGTAAAACACGGTATTGTTAAAGAGCTTGTAATATTCCAAAAGGGCTATATGAAGTATCTTACTGACAACTATCGTTTGAACTACACTGAATATATTAGCCTAAAAGATATCCGCAACTTTGTACCAGATGTAATTAGCTTGTTGGGTGCACCAGAGAAATTGGTTTCTTTCCCACAAATTGGCTATTTTGACATCAAAGGACCAAAAGGAAATATCAAAACAATCATCACTCCTCTAAAATCAGAGGCTGACTACTTTGGTGACGTTAAGAAACCTCGTTTAACTATCATCAATGAGAAGGTTAAAGAGTTAGGTGGTAGCCCACGTCACGGTTCGCTATTCTTAGTTGAAGAGAACGACGGTAGCGTATTCTGCGTAGAGATTAATGGTGATAGCGGAGTTGGTAAGAGCGAGATGATTGCTGCGTTTATCCTTCGTTGGTTACGCAACAACCTTGAGGGCATTCGCTCAATCAAGATGATTGCTGGTGACATGTACCATGAGTTCCAAGATGTTGACGGTAATCTATACGGTATAGGCACAGAGGTAGGTGACTTCTCACGTACAACTGACTTTGACCCTGATTACATCAAATATTACAAATCTCTATTTGAGAGCTCGGCTGACAGTAATGTCGAAGACCTTAACTCAAGAAGTACAGTAAGTGGAATGTGTGATATCACAATGCCGTACAAAATCGACATTATGTTAACAGCTAGCAACTACCCTAAAGGTGAGGCAGGCATCACACGTGTCGATAATCCAGAAAACTTCTTATTGTATATTGATGCTCATGGCGAACGTAAAGAGAAAGCAACTAGCGGTGATGGACCAAACTTCTATCGCACACTAAAACGCTACACTGCTGACAAGAATATTATCAGTCTAATCTCACGCCACGGCAACTACCTTGATGATGTTTTAGATTGGGAATTATCTTCAGAGGATAAACAATACTATCTATGTTCATCATACAAACTACTCGATAAGATTGACATTTCTGAGGTTGTATCACTAATTTTTGTTGGTCACAGCTTCGAGAGAGATGGTATCAACTATAACATTGAGTCTATTTCGTTTGATATGATTCAGAATCGCTTCACTGCATCGGTTTCATACACTAGCGGCGACACTACAACGCTAACAAGCATGGTAGTTGACAGAAAAATGTTCAGCTCGATATTTGATGCAATAGCTAGTACTCCAGGAGGGCAACCATTTATCGCAGAGGAGGGACAAGTTGAAGTTGTTAACAACTTGATTCAATGTCTACGCGGCGGTAAAGATGGAAAAGGTAAAGCACGCGAAATTCAATGTGGTATTTTAGCAACAGAGATTGGCAAGAAAGGACGTGAGATTTCAGGTCCACAAAAAGCTGCTGCTGCACTAAAACAGATGATTCAAGAGGTTAGAGTAAACAAACCTGAGATAAATGAGGGCAAAAACTTAGTTAAACGCCTACTTAATGAGAAGTATTTCCACATATTTGAAGGCAAACTAAACAGCGACGAACTATGGCGCTACAACTTCTATCTATATCAACTAGAGAACATGCGTAAGAGTGACTTACGTCGTATGGACGACATCTCTCAAAAGATTGATATTAGCAATTTGGTTAACTTTGTGCCATGTGCTCCAGAGAAAGAGTTTAGCCCACTTCTTATTTCGCCAAACCTAAACATTGAGATTAGTAGCTTTAGCGAAACATACGAAGAGTTAATGAGCTTCCCTAACTACAGCGATTTTGCTCAAGAGTTTATCTCTAGTGCACACCGTCTATACATCACAGATGGCTATAGCGAAGAGACTAACATCAACAACATGATTGCTCAGCTTCTACTTATGGAGAGCTATATAAGCACTGACGATCTTTCGCGTGGAACAGTAATCGAAAAGGTTAATCGCGAAACTATTGCAGCTGCTAAATACGCTGTTGTTAAGTTTCTTGAAACTAGCAAAGCTCCAAAAGCTAGCGCAGCACCAAAAGAGACAAAACCAACTAAAGCTCAAACAACAAAGGTTGTAAAAAAGTAGGTAAATAAAAACCACTGAGCAATATACTAAGCATAAGCCATCCTGCATCTTTTTGTTATAAAAAGCACAGGATGGCATAGTGTAAAAAAATCAACCTACTTTTTAGGTTGATTTTTTATTTAAATATCAATAAATTATATGAAAACTAGAAACAGAAGGCTTACAAAAATAAACTTTACTTTAACCTTCGCCCAAATTTGGTATGTCGTTTGATTTTGCACTAAAATGAGTTCGCGGAGTACTCCTTGTACTTTAGAATCTCATTTTAGGGTAAAAGCGGGCGGCAGAGCAAATTTCCCCAATAGTTAAACGAACACTAATGATAATGAATAAAAATATCACTATTATATCAATCCTACATCGTACGTGGATTGTAGTAGTTGCAATGCTTATTATAGCGTGCAGCAATCAAGATGACGACCAAGATAGTGTCTCTGCTATTGTTGATAGCGTATGGGAATACAGCATCAACAATCCCGATGGTTTTACGGTTGAAATACCATCACTAAACACACCAACTAGCGGCCTAGCAGTAGGCTACTATATAGGACAAGAGAATGTAGGCAAGGAGTCATTAACCGATGTGGTTAACCATGCACTTAACAATGGTAAATTCGTAGGAGGATGGCTCGACACAGAAGATGGACAATACTATTTCGATAGTATCTGTATATTTGAAGATGGTGCTCATGACGAGGCTGAACAATTTGCCATAGACAACCAACAACGCGCCTATTATGACCTAAAAAACGAGGTCACAATATATGTTATTTTGGAGTAAAAATAGGTGGTAGAGTGAATCTCTACATTATTGAACTAAGTTGTTAAGAACTCCGTAATAGGTATCATCTTAACTAATAATCCATCCTTATCAAATTGATCGCTTTGATTTTGAGTGATTATATATCCTTTAGTGATATTTAATTCACACATAGCCTCAACCAATCCATTATACTCACGATCAAAATTTTCATCCGTAATCTGGGCACACACTTGTATTGCGGTTACAACAGCACCTTTCTCCATTGTAATGAAATCGCACTCTCCACGACTTTTGTAGTAAAAAACTTGCTTGTATCGTCTGCGTAGATGAAGGAATACTAAATTTTCAAGACGTCGTCCGATATTCTCACTTGTGGAGAGTGCACATTCGGTATATATCCCCATATCCATCACATACACCTTTTTAGGATTTCGAGCCTGCACCTTCAAAGAGTGGTTAAAAATAGGCATAAACTCAAACATGTAACAATCTTTGAGATATGAAAAATAGTCTAAAAAGGTAGATGTTGACTTGATACCAAACATCCCCATTAGCTTATTAGCAGAGACAAGATTACCAATATTTGTTATTAGGTAGGTAGTGAGTTGTCGAAGTGAATTAACATCACGCACACTGTGTCTCACAGCTATATCTCTCACTAAGATATCATCTATAAGAGTTGTTATAATTGAAGGTACTCCACTCTTTAAATACTCAGGTATTCCTCCCTGCTTAAGATATTTAGCAACCGATTGCGAGTTGTTCTCTAACCCATAAAATCCAATATACTCTTCATACGAAAATGAAAATAACTCTACTCCCAGATGCCTGCCTGTCAGGTGTGTTCCTAACTCAACACTTAACATAGATGCATTTGAGCCAGTAATAAATACTTTATAGCCCTCACGAAGCAGTTGATTGATGTATCGTTCCCAACCTTCGATTATTTGTATTTCGTAAAAAAATAACACATCAATTTTGTGCGATTTGATAATAGCATCTAGACGCATGAAATCAGAAATATCAAACCCAGACAGTCGGATATCGTCAAAATTGAGATATATAGCATCATTATAGTCACGCTGCAAAAGCTGTAGTAATAGAGTGCTCTTACCACATCTTCTTATGCCTGTTATAATTGTAGCATATGACTCCACAACAGGAATATCAGACAGTGCCACACGACTAAATCCAGAGTCTTGCTCTACAAAACCCTCCCTTTGTGAGTTGATTATAAGCTCTATAGATTCTTTTATTATCATCTTATATTTGTATTATAAAATATCTTACAATACAAATGTAAGAAATCTTTTGTTGGTATCAAAAGATATTTAATGATTTTTTTAGATTGATTTACAAACCAAGTTACTTCGCAGTTATCAGGCAAAGGCGTTTTTAATGATTAACGCCAAAAACGCCGATAATGATTAATAGGCAGGGGTCGTTACGACCCCTCATTAATCATTATCTCACCATTGTCATTGATTTTTATCAATGATGAATCCAAAAGCTCCTTAACTGCAATTCTAACTAGCGGTTCGGAAGCTGGAAGTTTAGCCTTTATTGTTTTGAAAGTCAAAGATTGATTCTGCAAAGCTTTTAATATCACATTTTTAATAGAGGTGATATACTCTTTATCATCTACTCTATCTCTAGCTTTATTGTGAGCTCTACACACATCACAACATCCACATGGTGTTTCGGTTTGCTCTCCAAAGTAGTTCTGAAGGATTAGACTTCGACATTTGGTAGTTGATTCACTATACTCTATCATCGAATCAAGCCGCTTAAGAGCTATGTTTTTCCTTACGGTATACTGATTAGAATCTATTCTTATATTATCCTCACTTAAACGTTCATTGTTGAATACAACAAGAGGAGTCTGGCGTGCGGGTATATAGTTTATAACCCTCAAACGACTAAGCTTTTTTAGCGACTCCTTGATGTACTCTAAAGAATAACCTGAAATGTGAGCAATGTAATTCTCGTCAATAGGAACAAACTGCGTGAATATACCTGTATATATGCGCATTAATATATACACAAAACTCTCTAAATCTTTGTGTATAAGCTGTACACGATATAAATCCTCTCTGCTAACAACAAATTGTATTCTTGTGGGATTGTCGATATTATCGGTGACATTTAGGTAGCCACACAGCTGCAATATATTTAGGGCGTTCAACACATTAGTTGAGAACATCCTGAATTTTGATGCAAAGTCAAATACATTAAAATCAAACGACATCCCCTCACCTTCACCTAGTGCGACACCCAGATAGTTGCATAGCAGAGAGTAGGTTTGTTTTATCTGAGGAATTGTTGGATATTGCATCTCAATGCGCCTAGTGCCTACACCTTTTTCGCGACTATCAACGAGCAATACAGCGTACGAGCCCTCTCCATCCCTTCCTGCACGTCCAGCCTCTTGGTAGTAAGCCTCTAGCGTACTTGGCGAATCGTAATGAACTACGTAGCGCACATTGTGCTTGTCGATGCCCATTCCAAAGGCATTAGTAGCAACCACAACGCGCACCTGCTCCCTAATCCAACTCTCTTGTTTGGCACTTCGCAATGGGTAACTTAAGGCACCGTGATAGAAGTCGGCACTTATACCCTCGTTATTGAGGTACTGGGCAACCTCCTCACACCTTTTGCGACTATTGCAATAGACTATTCCACTACCCTTTACAGAGTTGATAATTTTGGTTGTCATGGTTAGCTTATCACTACAGTTTCGCACAACATACGATATGTTGGGGCGCGCAAAGCTCATTCTAAAATGGCGTGGATTTAAAAGTTCAAGCTTATCTTCAATATCCGTGACTACCATCTGAGTTGCAGTAGCCGTGACAGCAAGCATTACGGCATCAGGTATTAGCTTTCGAATGCTTGCAATCTTAAGATAAGAGGGTCTAAAATCATAACCCCACTGCGATATACAGTGAGCCTCATCAACAGCCACAATCGACACATTCATACGCGCAACACGACTCTTGAATATATCAGTTTCGAGCCTTTCAGGCGACACATACAAGAACTTGTAATCACCATAAACACAATTATCTAATGTTATATCTATCTCGCGTGCTGTCATGCCACCATGCACCGATTTTGCAATGATATTCCGCTTGCGAAGTGCATCTATCTGGTCTTTCATCAAGGAGATAAGAGGGGTGATAACAATACAAATCCCATCCATAGCCAGAGCTGAAACCTGGTATGTAAGTGACTTTCCACCACCAGTTGGCATCAGAGCTAAAGTGTCTCTCTTTGAGGTTACGCTCTCAATTATTTCGCGTTGCAAAGGTCTAAAAGAGTCGTATCCCCAATATCTCTTTAGGATTTTATCGATATTTTTCACCGTAAATTGTTTTTTTCTTACTGCAAATTTACAAAAGTTTTAAAACTTTGCTTACATTTGCATTAATTTAAGTTTGGATGTTTATTGAGTTTAACCACTAACACAATTATATCCAATACATTACCCTGTATTATGAGCATAGAAAATTTATATATTAACGCTATTGAGTTGCTAAAACAACTCATATCTACCCCCTCGCTAAGCAGAGACGAAAGCGCTACGGCTGACATTGTAGCAAGCTTTCTTAGCGCAAATGGCGTGGAGGAAATCTGTCGCGACAAAAATAACGTCTGGGCATACAATCGCCATTTTGACCCTAATAAACCAACAATACTGCTTAATTCACATCATGACACCGTTAAACCAAATAGTGCCTATTCGCGCAATCCATTCTCACCTGAGATTGAAGATGGAAAGCTTTTTGGATTAGGGAGTAACGATGCTGGGGCATCAGTCGTTTCGCTGATTGCTACTTTTTTATGGTTCTACAACTGTGATGACATGAATTACAATCTCTGCATCGCAATCACAGCAGAGGAAGAGGTTTCAGGAGCTAATGGAATGGAGTATGTAGCACCTAAGTTCATAAATGTCGATTTTGCAATTGTAGGTGAGCCTACAAATATGAATATGGCAATTGCTGAGCGTGGTTTATTGGTGTTAGACTGCAAAGCTATAGGAGTATCAGGCCATGCTGCACGCAATGAGGGCGACAATGCAATTTATAAGGCCATGAGAGATATCGAGTGGTTTAAGAGCTATGAATTTGAGAAGAAATCGGAGATGTTCGGTGCGCAAAAAATGAACGTCACTATCATCAATTCAGGTACTCAACACAATGTCGTTCCCTCGGAGTGTAATTTCACAGTTGACATTAGAATTACAGATAGATATACCCACAAGGAGGTGCTTGACATAGTGCAGCAACACATCGAGAGCCAAGCAACGGCACGTTCATTTAGGATATCTCCTTCGAGTATCGACATCGAGCACCCAATTGTGCAGTGCGGTTTGGCACTGGGACGCACAACATTTGGCTCACCCACCACCTCTGATCAAGCATTAATGAAATTCACATCAGTAAAAATGGGAGTTGGAGATTCGTCACGCTCACACACCGCTGACGAATTTGTCTACCTAAGTGAGATAAAAGAGGGAATATCAATATATATTGAACTATTAGATAAAATAACAAAAAATAAAATATAAGAAGATGAAACTTTGGCAAAAAAGCATTTCTGTAGATAAGAGAGTTGAACTATTTACAGTAGGTCGTGACAGAGAGATGGACATGATGCTAGCACGCGCTGATGTGCTGGGCTCACTTGCTCACACAAAGATGTTGAATTCAATAAACCTTTTAAGTGACCACGATTTAGAGTTGGTACAAACTGGTTTGAAAGCAATATACCAGATGATTGAAAATGGCGAGTTTGAGATAGATCCATCAATGGAGGATGTCCATTCAGCTGTAGAATTTATGCTAGTAGAGATGATTGGCGAAGCTGGTAAACGCATTCACAGCGGACGTTCACGCAACGACCAAGTTCTAGTCGACTTAAAGCTCTATTTACGTCGCGAACTACACAATATTTCGAATGGTGTAGAGTCACTTTTTAACGAACTAATTGCACTATCTGAAAAGCATAAAGATATCTTAATGCCAGGCTATACTCATCTTCAAATAGCAATGCCATCATCGTTTGGATTGTGGTTTTCAGCCTATGCAGAGAGTTTGGTTGACGACATGGAGAATCTTTCATCTACATTTAAGATTTGTAATAAAAACCCACTCGGCTCGGCTGCTGGTTACGGCTCTTCATTTCCGCTAAACCGCACAATGACAACAGAATTACTTGGTTTTGACAACCTAAATTATAATGTTGTATATGCACAAATGGGTCGCGGTAAATGCGAAAGACTAGTTGCTCAAACTATTGGCAATATCGCATCTACCCTATCTCGTTTAGCTATGGACAACTGCATGTTCAGCAACCAAAACTTTGATTTCATCTCATACCCTACTCAATACACTACTGGCTCGAGCATTATGCCTCACAAGAAAAACCCAGATGTATGGGAGCTACTTCGTGGAAAATGCAATATCCTACAAACTCTACCTCAGCAGATAGTAACAATGATGACTAACCTGCCTCTAGGCTACAATCGCGATATGCAGCTAATTAAAGAGCTACTATTTCCTGCAATCGAACAAATTCTCGACTGCCTAGACATGGCTAAAGAGATGTTGTCTCATATTGAGATAAAAGATGGCATCTTAGAGGATAAAAAATATGACTATCTTTTCTCAGTTGAGAGCGTAAACAACCTCACACTTTCAGGTGTTCCATTTAGAGAAGCCTACCTTAGTGTAGGTTTAGAAATTGAGCGCGGAGAGTATACTCCAGAACGTAAAGTTAACCACTCTCACGAGGGAAGTATAGGAAATTTATGCAATGACAAAATTTGTGATATGATGAACCACATCATCAAAAGCATTGATTTTGAGCATATTGAAAAAGCCGAAAAAAAATTACTAGATAATAATAAATAAAAAACGTAAGAAAAATTTGCAAGTTTAAAAATTATTACTACCTTTGCAATCGAAATAACACGAGTTACGGTCCATTCGTCTAACGGTTAGGACGCAAGATTTTCATTCTTGTAATAGGGGTTCGATTCCCCTATGGACTACAAACCTGAGTTGTGTTGACTGAAAGGTGTGTGTCTCCACTTGCAAGTTAGCAGAAGCTTAGATAATTTAATTTTTAAAAGAAAATTTAATAAAACGATGGCAAATCATAAATCATCAAAAAAGAGAATCCGTCAAACGGAAAAAAGAAGAATTCACAACAAGTATTATAGCAAGACTACTCGTAATGCAGTGAAAGCTCTAAGAGGCACAACTGAAAAAGAGGCTGCTGAAAAATTGCTATGTAAAGTTTCTTCTATGTTGGATAAATTAGCAAAACGCAACATCATCCACAAAAACAAAGCTTCTAACCTAAAAAGTAGCTTAGCTTTGCACACAAATTCTTTGTAGAATAGTTTAGTTTTTCATAATGGGGACGAGAGGTATTGATATATTATCAATATCTCTCGTTTCTTTCATATCTACAACGAGTTTTTTTTAGATTAATGCCTTTTAGTTTTTCATCTTTTGAAATACTCTAACGTAATCTATTTCGTACTTCATTGGGAGGTGTGAATCATCTATTTCTCCGCCATTATTACCACCAAGGGCCAGATTAAGTAGAAGGTAATGGGGTTGTTTAAATGGATTTTTATTCTCTCCTATTATTCCATTGATTGTAGTATCTATTGATATTTCGTTAAGAAGCTCGTCATCTAAGAGCAATTTTATAGCGTTTTCGTCCCATTCCATTACCCATATATGAAATTTGTTCGCCCAGTCCTGGTCATGAGTGATAAAATGAGTTAAAGGAGTGTGTGATGATTTCCATTTAGCAACATAAGGTTTATCTGTTCCCCACGCTCCATTTGCAAGAATTGTGGGTTCGCTATTTACTCTGTAAAACTCCATAATATCAATCTCTCCACACGATGGCCACGACATACTATCACCTAATGTCCATATTGCTGGCCATGCTCCTGGTGTGGTTGGAATCTTTGCGCGCACCTCTACTCTACCGTATGTAAAGGAGAATTTTCCTACTGTTTTAATTGATGAAGATGTATAGTTTACATACTCTCTATTTGTTTTCCAATTATTGCTATTTATCTCAAAATTTGGGTTTTTCATCTTCTCTACTCTACCCTCTATTATAAGCGAACCATCTTTTTGGTAGGCATTATCTTCTTGGTACCATTGGGCCTCATTGTTACGAACAAAACCCTTCTCGAAGCTCCATTTAGCACTATCAGGCGCACCAACACTATTAAACTCATCATTCCATACCATTTCCCAAGAATCGCCATTACTAGCTTGTTTATAGCTTTTACAGCTAACGAACACACTTAACACTATAAGCAATAATAATGTTGAAATGGCGGTATTTCGAATTTGTATAAATTTCATACTTTTCTATTTTGAAGTTTGTCAAACAAAAAATTCAGCTCTAAACCCTATACATATTGGGTTTAGAGCTGAATCTATCATCTATCTCTCTAAGCTAGAATTGCAATTTGCTATTCTGCTTTTAAAAGAGCATCATATTTTTCGTATAACGCTTTGTATTTAGTATTTTCATCATCACGTAGGCGGAAAGCTACTGATTTGATTAAATCCATAACATCGCGATTTTCTGGTTTAAGAGCGATTGCTTTCTCTAACACTTCGATTGCTGCTTTAAGGTCAAGGATATATTTCGCTTCAACCTCTCTATAAAGTTCACGGTTAGAATAATCTATAGCTGACATCTCATTTACTTTCTCATCTGACTCAGCAACGTGAACTAACGCATTGTTGTAGTAAGCATCAAAATAGTCAGGAGCCATTTCGTTTACACGTTGGTAAGCTGCATGAGCTTCTGCGTAATTACCCATATTTTGGTAAGCTACACCCTCGATAAACACTATAATGTGGTTGTCTGGATCTGCATCTTGAGCTGTTTTGATTAATGAGATTACTTTTACGTGATCTTTCTTAACAGTTAAATAGTAGTTGATTAGCTGATTGATTACTTTTTGGTTTGACGGGAAAGACTCTAAACCTTTAAGATAATATTTTTCAGCTTCTTCATTATTACCTAACTGTTGGCTAGAATAGGCTAGGTAGTAGTACACATCACCATCTTGTAGGTAGTTGTCAGCTTCTAGCTCTTGGAAATAACCTAAGCTATTTGCAAAATCATCGCTTTGTACATAAGAGACACCTGCAAAATATTTATACATATTTGCATCTGCCATTGCTATAGATGGCTTAGAACCAATTTTTGAAGCAATACCAAAGAATTTTGCTGCACCAGCAAAGTCATTCAAAGTGTATTTGCTATTAGCACGAGAAATTAGACTACTAGCCAATTGGATATAGCCTTCAGTCATTTTTTTCTCATAAGCAGGGTCAATTTCTAGA
>JAWXTQ010000017.1:0-21955 GCA_044433405.1 Rikenellaceae bacterium | reverse complement strand
AGGGCGAGGTGTTGATATATTGGCGCAGTTCCTTATCGAGGCTATTATTATCTCTATCTCAGGTGGCATCGTGGGGGTGTTACTTGGATGTGGTGCTGCATGGATGGTTAACTATTTTGCCTCATGGCCAATTCAAATTGAGTCATGGACAATAGTCCTATCGTTTGCAGTTTGTAGCATTACTGGTGTGTTCTTTGGATGGTATCCTGCTAAAAAAGCGGCAGCACTAAATCCAATTGATGCTATTCGTTACGAATAATTTTATTACCTTTGTATAAGGTAAGATTCTTTAATTCTATCTATATGGGATATAATTTAATAAATAGTAAATATAGAGTTTTTACACTCCAGCTTATTGGCTGGGGTGTGATTTTAGCGACATCTCTGTTCTGGAGTGTTTCGTCAGAGTCTAGTGTGTTTGATACATTTGGACTTATGATGCTATCGGTGAATCTGTCAGCTCTGCTTCTTATATATGTGCTGAATTATATTTTGTTTATTCCGAGATATCTATTCAATAATAAGCGAACTATCTTTTTTATATTTAATATCCTGCTTTTAGCACTGCTTTTATACCTCTCATTTTCGTTTAATAAATATGGTTTGTTAGAGGCTTATCGCCCAGATGATTATCCAGCTAAGCCTAAAGCTGGGTTAGCTTTTTTGACACGAGATTTGATTAATTATGTGTTAATGGTTGGTATGGTGACGGCTCTAAGGTTAGCCGAGCAGCTTCAAAAGAGCGAAGAGGCGTTGCGTGAGGCAGAGAATGCGCGAACAAAGGCTGAATTAGACAACTTAAAGAGTCAGATAAATCCCCATTTTTTGCTCAACACTCTTAATAATATCTACGCCTTAACAGCAATAGATGCCGATAGAGCGCAATCTACAATCAAAGAGTTGAGCAATTTGTTAAGGTACATCTTGTATGATAATCGCAATGATATAGTGCCAATTGCAGGTGAGGTTGATTTTTTAAAGACATATATTCAGTTGATGAGTATTAGATTGCCTTTAAAGATGAAGGTTAAAACAGAGTTTATAGTTGCTCAAAATAGCAATACTCTTATTGCGCCGCTTATTTTTATATCACTTGTAGAGAATGCTTTTAAACACAGTGTTAATTCGAGTGGCGAAGGTTTTATCGACATCTATTTTGAAGATAAATCTGAGCAAGGTGAGGTCGTTTTGTTAATCAAAAATAGCAATAACTCCAAGAAAGATAGCGACAAGAGTGGTCATGGTATAGGCCTTGAGCAGGTGCGTAGGCGTTTAGAGTTGCTCTACAAAGGGCATTACAAATGGGTTGTAACTCAAGATGAGCAGATGTATAGTAGTGTTTTAACCATTAAAGTGTAAGTATAGTGATTCTTAAATGTATAGTAATAGACGATGAGCCTCTGGCTTCTGCCCTAATTGAAAGCTATGTTGTGAAAACTCCATTTTTGGAACTACTAGCGACATTCTCTACAGCTGTTGAAGCAATAAATAGCAGTGAGTTAGTAGATGCCGATTTGCTGTTTCTGGATATTCAGATGCCTGATTTAACAGGTTTAGAGTTTAGTCGAATGGTAGATTCAAGAACTAGGATAATCTTTACTACTGCCTTTAATCAATACGCTATAGATGGTTATAAAGTAAACGCCTTAGACTATCTTTTAAAACCAATTTCATATCTTGATTTTATGGAGTCTGCTAAAAAGGCTTTATCTTGGTTTAATCTCAAGAGTCAAGCTGATATGGTTGGTGCCGAAGCGTCAGAAATCAGGCAGGCTGAAGATTTTATATATGTGAAGTCTGAGTATAAGCATTTGCGTATTGAGCTTAAAAACCTAATATATGTTGAGGGGCTGAAAGATTACGTAAAGTTTTGTGTTGAGGGGGCAGATAAACCTATATTGTCATTAATGAATATTAAGCGAGTGGAGAGTGTACTTCCTAAAGATGAGTTTATTAGGGTACATCGTTCGTTTATAGTGCGTAAAGACAAAATTAATATCGTGGAGCGAAGTCAAATTGTGTTTGGAAAGGAGAGAATACCAATAGGTGACAACTACAAATCTCTATTTCTTGACTTTTTGAAAAAAAGTTCACTTTAATATAAATCAATTTGGTTGGCTGAAAAATATGATTATCTTTGCGGTGAAATAGCCTACTTGCGACTTACATAACTTCGGTTAAGTTAGTCGCAATTTGCATAATATATATATATGATAAAGGAAGAGTTTACTGTAGGAGTGATAATATCTACCTATAATAACCCAGCGTGGTTAGAAAAAACACTATGTGGTTATGTAGTGCAAAATCGTCAAGCTGATGAGATAATAGTTGCAGATGATGGTTCAACTGAGCAGACAGCGGAGGTGGTTGCCTCATTTGAGCACCTTTTGCCTATAAAACATGTTTGGCAGGAGGATATTGGTTTTCGCAAAAACGACATCCTCAATAAAGCACTACTTGCTGCAACATCAGATTATCTTATATTTACAGATCAAGATTGTGTACCACGCAGAGATTTTGTTGAGTCGCACTGTGCAAATGCTAAGGAGAACTATTTTCTCTCAGGAGGGATGTATTATCTTACTAAAGAGCAATCTGACTCACTAAGCAAAGATGAGATTGCAAGCAATACAATCTTCGACATAAAGTTTATTCGAAAGAACGGAGCAAAACTATCATGGAGATTGTTGAAATTGCAGAAGAATCACACATTTGCAAAATTTCTAAACTTCATAACTCCCACAAACGCCTCATGGAACGGATGTAACGCATCAACGTGGCGAAAATATGCCTTAGAGATAAAAGGGTTTGACGTGAGATTGAGGTATGGAGGTGAAGATAGAGAGTTTGGTGAAAGATTATTTAACAAGGGAGTCAAATCGAAACAGCTGAGATATAGCCTAGCAATTGTTCACCTAGATCATAGTCGACCCTACCGAAATCGCGAAGATATCGAAAAAAACAACCAAATGCGAAAAGTTACACGCACCAAAAAGATTATCGAAACCGAGTTTGGAATTTGATTGTAGTTGTTTTGTTTGACTTGTCTTGAAATAGCTTTAGATATTTTGGCACAGCTAAAAATAGGAATAGATTTTTATTTTGTTACCATACCTTTAGGTATGAGTATAAGAAATAAAAATCTACTCCTACTAGCATGAGCTTCAACTTATGCGGTGAAAACCGCCTATTGGCATAATACTCTCTATTTGCAGCAATCCTTTTTACTCTCTGCGGCAATGTCTATTTTCTTGAGAGCTTTAACTATCTTTTCTTCATTGGTTTTTTTCTCACTGTAGCTTATTGTGATAGTTTTTGTCTCTAAATCGGCTTTCACCTCTTTTACGCCTTTCTGATATGGCATGAAATTCATCACCTTGCTGACGCAGCCAGAGCAATTGATGTTGGTAGAGAATTCGGTAGTGATAATTTTGTTTTCTTTTTTTGATTTACTATAACCGTTGGTTGTAAATGCAATACACATTACTGATGTAATGATTGTTAAAATAAATTTGTTCATAATTTTGTGTTTAATAAATGTTATAGCGTACTCCTATATAAAATTTTCTTCCCATTAGTGGGCCCCATACAATTGATGAATTAAATAGGGTAGAGTAGGGGTCGGATGCCGATATTATTGGACTCTCTTGCGTGTAGTTTGCAATATTTTCGCACCCAGCGTAAATGTCGTAATTTCCTATTTTGCGGCTGACTTGAGCATAAAACATCGGATATGCAGGTGAATAGTCGCTATCGCTGAGATCGCCAGTTTGCGTTGGTAGGCGCATAGGTCCGTTGTATTGTGCTGTTGCGTCAAAAACCCATCGACGATAAGCTGTTGCGTATTGTAGATTTAGGAGGGTTTTGTATTTGCTCATTAACGGTCGGTCAACCTCAACTGTTGTTCCATCTGCTCTATTGAGACTCATTTTGCTACTGTTGTATCTGTATGTTGCAAAAATGTCAAATCCACTGGCTGGACTCCACGAAAAATCTACCTGATATGTGTCTGTGTAGGCATTCTCGTCAGAGTTGTAGATGTGGATATTCTCGCTGTCCATCTCTTGGTCGACTACCACTTGATTGAAAAAATCTGAGCGGAAATAGTCAAAGCTGAGAGTTGCATTAGTGCTGCTGCCTAGAGAAAACGTTTGAGTAAGGCTTGCACCGTAGGTAGCTGCTTTCTCCTGCGAGTCAAAAAGAGAGCTTGTGCCATTGTCAAAAACAATGTTACGTCCAGTTGCTAAGATTCCGATGTTGTCAGTTATCACATTTGAGCTTCTGTAGCCCAATCCTGCCGAAGCACGGAAAGTAGTAGAGTTAGTAATAGCCCAGCGAATATGTGAACGAGGAGTGTAAAAAAGACGATCGAAATAGTCGTTATAGTCGCCTCGTAAACCCATAACAAATGAAAAATCATCGTTGGGGGTATAGGTGTACTCTCCATACACTCCTAGCTCATTCTCATCTCTTGATAGATCAATGATTGAGCTATTACTGCCTGTAATCCAAGGGGTGTAGTTGTCAATCTTCTCGTTAATGCTCTGAAGATATGATGATACGCCTACTGCTAATGATGATTTTGTGTTAAAATAGTGGTTGTAGGTGAGATTGAGAGTCACGCTATTCTCGTTGCCATCGTAGGTGTTGAGACCAAAATAGGCATCTTCATCAAAATGGTCGTAATCGGCGATGAATGCTACGCTTGAGCGTATCTCGCTCTCTGTGTTGGCATTGTATACTCCTGCCCCCACAGGTACTCCAATTTTTATATATCCATTAGCTCCACGGTTTTGGATGTGTGAGCCGTAGATGTTATCTTCGTACATTGTTTCGTACATTGACTCCTCGTAGTTAACATCTCCTCCTAATCGCGTCTCTTGTATAAGTTTGTAACCCCAACGTATTTGCAAGCCGTTGTCAGCTGCATATAACCAACGATTTGCGAAGTTGTATTGTTGCGTATTTGGCATATCTCTAAAACCATCGCCATTATGGTCGCTCATGGTTATGTTTGTATCACCAGAGGCGTGAAATAGTACAACGGATGATAGTTTGCCGTTACCTGCTACGGGAAATGCCGACGAAACATTAATCTCTGGTCGCAACTCGTCATTCAAAAATAGATTTACGAATAGGCGTTCAGAGTCGGTAGGTTTGCGATGTTCAAGGTTTATTTGGCCTGTGATTGCTTCGTGACCTGCGGTTACGGTCGATACCCCTTTTGATACTTGAATAGAGTTGAGCCACATACCTGGGGTGTAGCTAAGTCCGTATGGAGAACCAATGCCACGCATTATTGGTCTGCTTTCATCTAAGATTTGAGTGTATATGCCAGCAAGACCTAACATCTTGATTTGGCGTGCACCTGAGATGGCATCACTATAGCCTACGGTTACAGAAGCTGAGTTTTCGAAGCTCTCGGCAAGGTTGCAGCAGGCCATTTTGCATAGCCCTGCAAATGATATCATCTCTTTTTTGTCGATGCCATCTTTCATTATGAAATTCCCGCGTAGATGTCCCTCCACCACAACATCGTCAAGTTCTAGTTCGCTCGATTTAAGAGCAATAGTTAACTTTGCTGAGTTGTTTGTGACGTGCAGTGTGTCGCCAGTGTAACCCATATATAAAACTACTAACTTGTCGTAGTCTTTAACTCTATGAAGGTTGAACTCCCCTTGCGAGTCGGTTGCTATAGCGACATTAGTGCCAAGCCAGAAAACAGTTGCTCCAATAAGAGGTGAGTTGTCTGCTGAGTCCACCACAATGCCGCCAATATTTTGCGCTTTAATACTTTGGCTTGTAGCCAAGAATATAAGCACAAAAAATAAAATTTTTATATTTTTCATTTAATTGCATTTTATGTGTACTGTTTATATACGCTTTTTTGATGCGTACAAAAAAAGATTACACCAATGCAGGAGGAGCTCTAAGAGAGCATGAAGTTACAATCCATTCACTATAAAAATGGGAATATTGATGGATGTGTTTTATTTGACGATAAGTAACACGATTAGTGCTAGAGTTTAAAGGAGTGTAACAAAGCGAATTTGATGTGTTTACCAATTGTCGTTTTTGAATGCTTGATCGAGTGTCTGACGTAGTGATGGAAACATAATCATCCATCATATTGATATCACAACACCTTGCTGTGCTAAAAGACAAACTCGAATCATCGTTGTGTGAATGACCACCACAACAAGACTCTTCGTGCATAATCTCACAACAACCATCTTCACATCCACATTCGATGCCCATTAATGGTCGAGCAATTGATGTGAAAATGAAAATCAGCGATAGTAAAAATGATATGTACTGCCTTTTGTTCAATTTATTCAATTTTGTTACGGTTGCAAATATAAGTGTTTTTAATTTAATATCCTAGGGGGTGGTGCTTTTGTGTTTTGGGTTTGGGTGCGGTTTTCACCGCATGAGCCTTGCTCATGCTTGTAGGGGTAGCTTTTAATTTCTTATACTCATACCTAAAGGTATGGTAACGAAATGAAAAGCTACCCCTATTTTTGGCTGTGCCAAAAAGTGAAAACCGAGGCGTACCCTAGACTATCAAAAAAAGAAGAGCTGTTGTTTAAGGTTTTTTTAAGAAAAAACCACGCGCTAGACTACTATGAGCCATTTTTATCTTCTTGGCTTACGCCAATTCGATAAAAAAGACTCCTAGCAGCCTACCGCTGGCAAAAAAACCTTCGTCGCTATCGCTCCTCGGGCTCACTTTCGTTCGCTAGGTATTCTCATGTAGCTGGAGTGTTGCTTCGCGATATTCGAGCATAGGAATAATGATTAATGACCACCAACAAAGAATACTTCACTCACTTCTATATTAATCCTTTGCTAGTAGGTAAAAAAAAGAGATTATCTTGTGATAATCTCTTTTTTGTCGGGGTACCAGGATTCGAACCTGGGACCCCCTGCTCCCAAAGCAGGTGCGCTAACCGGACTGCGCTACACCCCGAGAATTGAACTGTGTGTTGTTCGTTTCGGTTGCAAAGGTAAGTATATTTTTTTAATCTCCAAATTTTTCTGTAAAATTTTTTTGTCCACTTGTGTGTTATTTGGTGCTGTTTTTGTTTGTTGCTTGTTTTAATAGGCAGATTTTCCTATAGTTACAATAGTCGTTAGAGGCTTTAAAAAAAATGATATTTTTTTGTTGAGTTGTGAAAAACTTCTTGAAAACTCGTGAAAAATCTTTCTTTAGAGTTTGGCTATTGAGTGACAGAAATGCTCGACAATGGTGTTTGGTTGATAAAATAATAATAAATACAAAAAATTAACGCTCATTGATTGGATAATAAAAAATAAATTTGTACTTTTGTCGCTTAAAAGGATAAGAACAAAAAATCTTAAGTTAAACAATTTATAAAATTTGAACAGTTATGTCAAAAATTAAAGTAGGTATTAACGGTTTTGGCCGTATCGGACGTTTAGTTTTCCGTGCCGCTATCAACAACCCACAAATCGAGATTGTTGGTATCAATGACCTTATTTCTGTAGACTACATGGCTTACATGTTAAACTACGACACTATCCATGGTAAATTTCAAGGAACAGTTGAGATTCAAGAAGGTAACCTTGTAGTTAACGGTAATGTTATCCGTGTTACTGCTGAGAGAGATCCTGCAAACCTTAAATGGAATGAAGTTGCTGCTGAGTATGTAGTTGAATCAACTGGTCTTTTCTTAACAAAAGAAACAGCTCAAAAACATATCGAAGCTGGTGCATCACGTGTTGTAATGTCTGCTCCATCTAAAGACGATACTCCAATGTACGTTATGGGTGTAAACAACTGCAAATACACTGCTGATCAAACTATCGTTTCTAACGCATCTTGTACTACAAACTGTCTTGCTCCACTTGCAAAAGTTATCAATGATAAATTTGGTATCGTTGAAGGTCTTATGACAACTGTACACGCTACAACTGCTACTCAAAAAACAGTTGATGGTCCTTCAGTTAAAGACTGGAGAGGTGGTCGTGCTGCTGCTGGCAACATTATCCCTTCTTCTACAGGTGCTGCTAAAGCTGTAGGCGTTGTTATTCCTGAGCTTAAAGGCAAACTTACAGGTATGGCTTTCCGCGTTCCAACTCTAGACGTTTCTGTAGTTGACTTGACTTGTCGTCTTGCAACTGCTGCAACTTACGAAGAGATCAAAGCTGCTGTTAAAGCTGCTTCTGAGAACGAACTTAAAGGTATCCTAGGTTACACTGAAGATGCAGTAGTTTCTTCTGACTTTATTGGTGACGCTCGCACTTCTATCTTTGATGCTGATGCTGGTATCGCTTTAAATGGTAACTTCGTTAAACTTGTATCTTGGTATGATAACGAGTGGGGTTATTCAAACAAAGTTATTGAACTAATCTGCCACATGGATACAGTTAAATAATTTAACCTTATCTAAATAAAAAATGCCAAACCCTAGTGGTTTGGCATTTTTTATTTAGATAAAATTGAAATTGAATGACGTTGAGCTCTCTGTGAAAATGTGGAAATTTAATTGACACCTCACTCTTAATAGAGACTATTTTTACTATAATTTATGTTGTGAAATTTGGTAGATTTTGAGTGGAAAATGGCCAACTTTTATCCTCTTTTTTTTCGAAAAATCACCTTTTTTTGCCTTTTTATATAAAAAAGCGGCATAAGTAAAATTATTTTAGAAAAAAAATTTTTGGTTAATAAATTTTGTTCTATAATTGCACTATGAAAAGAGTAAAAAAATAGAAAATTTGAAAAAAAGTATGGTGAAAAAACGTGTAGCAACAAGTTATCAAAGCTTGTCATCAGAGCTAAAAGAACTTTTTAAGAAAACCTATCCAACAGGTCCAGAAGCCAGTTTAATCAGAGTTGACAAGGGTAATGGCGACTTTCTTTGCGGGGTTGTATTAGAGACAGAGGATACAAGTTATTTTGTTAAGTTAGCGGTAAAAGTCGATGATGCTTCAAACGATAATGATAAAGATTATTATGAAGAAGATGAAGATTTAAAAAACGTAGAAGAGGTGGCTGATGATCAAATTGATGATGAATAGTCGTAAGCACTTTTCTGTAAACAAAAAAAGGAATCAGTAATGATTCCTTTTTTTGTTTGTATAGTGCGCACAGATTATTTTGCATCAAGCTCAATGCTTTGTTGGAGATTCGTTCATTAATCATTTTTCCTATGCTCGGATATCGCGAAGCAAGAAATATTCTACATGAGAATACCCAGCGAACGAAAGTGAGCCCGAGGAGCGAAAGCGACGAGGAGTTCTTGCCAGCAAGGGGCATTCATGGAGCTTTTTTGAATGATTGGCTTTAGCCAAGCGTTTAAAAATGGTTCAGGGATGTCACATGCGAGCTTCTTGTGAAAGAAGCGTCAACAACAGTTTTTCCTCTTATCTTGATAGACTTTGGTACACCTCGGCTTTCACTTTTTGGCGCAGCCAAAAATAGGGGTAGCTTTTTATTTTGTTACCATACCTTTAGGTATGAGTATAAAAAATTAAAAGCTACCCCTACAAGCGTGAGCGAAAGCTCATGCGGTGAAAGTCGTTAAGAACTCATCTTAATTCATTATTTCTCGTCTAAGTCTACTTTTAATTTCTTGTTGCTTGTAGTGCTTTTTATGTTTAGCATTGCTTTTCTTCTTGCGTATGCTGGCATATTCTCAAGCTCGTCGATAGTGTAGGTTTGGCTGCTCTGAATTAAAGGTTCGTTCTTTTGGATTGTTATTACCTTATTTGTTGAGACAGGCACTTGCTCATCAAGATCGTCAAAAAGTAGGTTCTCGTGAATTTCTATCGGTTTAGGAGCGACCTTTTGTGGCTTAACATCTACAGTAGAGATAATGTAACCATCGTTTTCGCTCTCTTGCTCAGTAGCTGGTGCAGCATCGTGGTGATCTTCGTCCTCTAATGATACGTACTCAGGCTCAGAAACAGTTGGTTGTTCAGTACTCTGTTTTGTTTGGTCGCATTCATCAGGGGTGTTGTCTCTGATTACCATTGAATCGTCACCATTTGTATCGTCGTTTTGTTGTTCTTCTACTTCTGGCTCATCGTCTAGACTAACTACCTCTACATCCTTTGCTTCTATCTCTATTACTTTTGTCTGCTCTTGCTCTTCTGAGGTTGGTGTAAAGGTGTTTTTCTCCTTTACAAAATTCTCAGTTTTGATATTGTCTCCTAGAGAGATAGATTGAGCATTTTTGAAGCCTGTCGCAATGATAATCACACTAACATCATTGTCAGGTAGGTTCTCGTCAGCACCCGCACCCCAAATAATATTGGCATTGCTACCTGCTGCGGCTTGAACGTGACCAATGATTGCATGTAATTCACCCATTTTGAGTTCAGACATATTCCACGAAATGTTGATAAGAATATCTTGTGCCCCATGGATATTGTTTTGGTTAAGCAGAGGTGATAGCAGCGCGCGCTCAGTAAGATCTATAGCCACATTCTCCTCGCCAATTGTAGCAGACGCATAACCTAGTAGAGCAATACCGCTATTGCTCATTGTGGTTTGTACGTCAGCAAAGTCGACGTTTACCTTATGCTCTTTGGTGATTGCCTCGGCAATGCCTTTTGCAGCGATAGCTAAGATGTCATCAGCTTTTCCAAACGCTTCAGAGAAGTCTAAATCACCATACATCTTGCAGATATTCTCGTTGTCGATTACAAGTAGTGAATCTACATGTTGTTTAATCTCTTCTAACCCTTTTTCTGCTTGTGTTAACCTTTTTGGGCCTTCTAATCTAAAGGGAATAGTTACAATACCTACAGTTAGGATGCCTAGCTTTTTAGCAATCTCTGCAATTACGGGAGCAGCGCCAGTACCAGTTCCACCGCCCATACCAGCAGTTACGAAAACCATTCGCACTCCTGAGTCAACGAGCTGTTGTTTTATCTCTTCTGCGCTTTCAAGTGCGGCATCGCGTCCTTTTTCAGGCTTATTACCTGCACCTAAACCACCTGTTAGTTTGTTTCCTAATTGTATTTTTAGAGGCACTTGGCTGCGTTGGAGCGCTTGTGCATCGGTGTTACACACCATAAAATATACATTGTGTATGCCTATATCATACATATATTTAACGGCATTTCCACCACCTCCACCAACTCCAATTACCATTATATTGGAGTCCTTGGCAGAGTCAAGATTCATACAGTCGATTATTTCGGTCATTATCTATCTCTTATTTTGTTATATATCTTTGTTTTTCACCATTTACATTAAGTCGTCCTCTTCGACGTACTCAGGGTCGACAAGGTCTTTGATTTTTCTAAACCAGCCACCTATTCCGCTCTTTTCTTTCTGAGTTGGAATAGGAGGGATATCTCCATACTCGTCGTCTCCCTCAAACTCATCCTCTTCGGAGTCGTCGTTTTTGGTTTGTGTAGTATTCTTAGAGTCTGTTTTCTTATTAAAAATATCCTTATTCTCTAGTTGATTACCTTCGTTGCTTTTGTTGAATCTATTAACAATAGGATTAGTCTCTTCAGGATTTACGTCACGAGGCTTATCAAGAACAATGATTTTGGTGTTAATACCAACATTCATGCTCTTTAGAAGCAGACCTACAGCAGTGGTGTATGCAGGATCGTTAACCTTTTCAAGTGAATCATCAGTTACATACAAGCTAGGTGAAGCAATGCGAACATCACGATTAAGATGTTTTGCAAATAGTTTGTCTATGCCTATTAAATTTGAGCAGCCACCAGTTAACACTATTGGACCTTTAAGCTTTTCGTCAAAGTTAAGCTCTGTGAGAATTTGTTGTAGACGCTCAATTATATCCATCATTCTAGCCTCAATAATTGATGCAAGAGTTTTTTGAGCAATCTCTTTAGACGGGATATTGTTGATGCTAGCTAGAGTGATGATTTTGTTGTCTGGAACATCTTCACTTAGTGCTCTACCAAATTTCACTTTTAACTTCTCAACATGACGCTCTAAGACACCAAACGATTTGATATCTTTGTTTATAAAGTTTCCTCCAATAGGAATAACGCCCATATATCTAACAGTCTTATCGTAATATATACAAACATCGCTAGTGCCACCGCCAATATCTACAACTACAACTCCTAGCTCTTTTTCGTCGTCTAGAAGTGCAGCCTCGGCAGATGCAAGAGAGCTAAGTATTACGTTTGCAATGCCAACATGTGCTCTATTTAGGCATCTTTCAAGGTGTGACAAGTTTTGTTTATCACCCATAACGATATTGAATTTACCCTCTAATTTTTTTCCAATCATCCCAACAGGTTGAGAGATGTCGCTGTCACCATCAAGGATGTAATTTTGTGGTAAAATATGAATTATGGTCTGGCCTGGCTCAACTTTTACGTTACGCATGCTATCAGAAAGATCGTCAACATCTTCACGTGATACTTCCGATTCTCTGCTCTTGATAAACACATAGCCACTATGTTGAGAACAATCAATATGCTCTCCTGATAATCCAACAAAAGCTTCGCACACTTTAATGTTAGAGCTTTTGGTTATCTCGGCAATAGATTTCTCAACCGAAGCTATCACCTGCTCTACATTTCGTACATCTCCCCTGGCAATCCCCATTGAGGGTACAATTGAAGAGCTAACTATTCGTATTTTACCATTTTCGGCACGTTCTCCAACTAAAGTAACAATATTACTAGTGCCAATATCCATTGCTACTATATAATCTGTAATCTCCTCAGCCATAATTTATTCGATATTTAATGTATTTTTTTATTATATTATTTTTATTTTAGTGTTTTGTGCGGCGGTGCAATACTTGCTAATTGATTTTTGTAGCGACAATTAAATTGTCATATTTCAAATTTATTAAGCTGTATCGTGACCAACCATTTTTTGAGACAATCTGATTGTAGAAGCCTTTGAGCTTGTCAATTTTCATGTCAAATTTGTCGAAATCTTGAATGTCGCACAACACAACTTTATGCAAGCCTACTCTTGGGATAAGTTCAATCTCATCGTTATCGTTAAGATTAATTTGTACTATCATATTTTTCCAGAGCTTGTCGCTTTCCACCAATTTTACAAAGTTAAGCAGATTATAGGTAAAAAAAGAATTTTTTTCATCTTTTTTATAACTTTTTTTCATTTTTTTTAGTTCTACAAACAAAGAATCGCTTAAAGTGACAATTGGAACATCGCAAGCAAAGTTGTCACATGTAGCTATAAAATCTTTATTATCAGAGATGTAGCATTCGTTACCCTTGTCTGATAATAGCCTAACTACAATGTTTTGTTGATTTATGTCGATAGTCATTTTTTTTTGGATATCTTTGTAAATTCTGGCATTTTTAACATACTCTAGTTGTTCGATTGCTTGCTCTATCTCAAAAAGTTTGCAATCTCCATAGTTAGAATACAATTTTTTTATGCTATCGCTACTTATTAACTCTTCAATCATCGCTTTTGTAATAAACTTTATTGAGTCAGCATCTTTAATGTTTATCTCGATAGTTTCGAACGACTCCTCGCTTCTCTCTATAGAGATAAAGTAGCTAGATACGCCAAATAGTGCAACTAGCAAGACAATCATAAATATTTCAATAAATTTATTCATCTTTTAGCTTGTTAATCGTTTAAATATCTGAACTTTGACAGTAAATATCTTTAATGCTTTGGCATAAACGATCAATATCGCCTGCACCAAATGAGACTACGATGTCGTTTTTATCCTCTTTTAATAGCTCAATTAGTTGCTCTTTTTCGACAACCTCTTTTTGTGGTGATGCGATATCGTCAAGCAACATTTGAGATGTTACACCCTCAATAGGTAACTCTCTTGCTGGGTAAATAGGGAGCAAGATAACTCTATCAGATAGCGATAGAGATTGTGAAAAACCTTTTGCAAAATCGCGTGTGCGGCTAAAAAGGTGAGGTTGGAAAATTGCAGTTATGCTCTTTCCTGGATAGATCGACTTTATTGATTCGATAGTTGATGATAACTCTTTAGGATGGTGAGCATAATCGTCAATATACACCTTTTCTGGAGTGTTTACATACACCTCAAAACGGCGTTTCACTCCTTTGAATTGGGTGATAGCCTCTTTGAGTTTTTCTACGTTGCATCCTGCGACAACTAGTGCTGCAATTGCCGCAATTGAGTTTTCAACATTTATAATACCAGGTATTCCTAGTTTGCATCCCGATATCTTGCCAAGTGGTGTTACCACATCAAAACTATAGAGTCCGTCCTCTCCTAGGCTAATGTTTTGACCATAGAAGTCAGACTCCTCGTTTGAGAGAGAGTATTCATATTTATTTATGTTTAGCTCTTCGATGTTTAGCTCTGCTGCTCTATGATATATGAGCGTTCCACACTCTTTGATTTGTGATGCAAATGCGTGAAAGCTCTCTTTAAGTGCCTCATGGTTACCATATATGTCGAGGTGATCAGCATCAACTGAGCTTATGATTGCAATATCTGGAAAAAGTTGCAAAAATGAGCGGTCAAACTCGTCTGCCTCGACAATTAGGGTGTCGCCACCACCTAAAAACAGATTTGAATCGAAGTTTTTCATAATACCTCCAATCAATGCGCTCGCTCCGCCATATTCGCCCTCCTCAATTCTAAGAGCTAGCGAGCAGAAGTAGGTTATCATTGTCGAAATAGAAGTCTTGCCGTGAGTTCCTGCTACAGCGATTAATCGCTTGTCACTACTTAGTGCACCTAATGCTTGAGAGCGTTTAATAACCTTAAAGTCATTGTTTGTAAAGTAATTAAGCTCTGTGTGCTCTTTTGGGATTGCGGGTGTGTAGATCACTAATGTTTGCTCTTTGTCACGGAATTTATCCTCTATTAAAGAGATATTATCTTCGTAGTGAACATCCATTCCCTCCCTTTCGAGCTGCGTAGTTAGTGGTGATACGATTCTGTCGTATCCTGCTACATTCATCCCAATATGGCGATAAAAACGAGCTAGTGCGCTCATTCCTATTCCTCCAATACCAACAAAATATATGTTTTTAATTTTACTATATGACATTTCTCTAATTTTTAAAATCTTCAATTAATTGAGATGCAATAATATGTGCTGCATCGCTATGAGCAAATTTTGCTATCTTTTGGCTCATATCCTCTCTCTTTTGATTAGACGAGAGTAGCTCTAGGGCTGTAGGTACAAGTTTGTCAGCTATCTCGTTATCGTTAAACATAATTGCAGCATCGCCAGCAACTACTACCTCAGCATTTTTTGTTTGATGGTCATCTGTTACTCCTGATGAGGGAACAAATATAGCTGCAAGTTTACATCTCGAAACTTCAGTAACTGTAGATGCTCCACTTCTGCAGGTAATTACATCACAAACAGAGTAAGCGAGTTTCATATTTTCAATAAATGGCGCCACATATATATTGTTAAGTTTGCCTTTGCTCTCCAGAGTGTCGCTAATCTCTTTGTAGTAGTGGTTGCCAGTTTGCCATATAACCCCTATGTCGTCTCTTTCGATAAGAAGATCTATGTTTTTCAACACTGCATTGTTTATAGCTTTAGCTCCAGAGCTGCCACCAACAATAAGCAACACCTTTTGCTCTTTTGAGAATCCAAAATGGTTTAGTGCCACTTCGCTTTTCTTCTCAATTGAAGAAAAATCGTCTCTTATTGGGTTTCCGCTAATGATAATTTTATCTTTATCAAAAAAACGCTCCATATTCTCAAAAGATACAAACGCCCTCTTTGCATATTTGTTAAGTAGCTTGTTTGTAAGCCCTGCAAATGAGTTACCCTCCCAGATATATAGGTTGATATTGTAAAATTTTGCAGCTAACATAATAGGTAGGCTTGCGTAGCCTCCAAAGCCAATAACTGCATTAGGTTTAAACTCTTTGATTACTCTTAATGAGGTGAAAAAGCTTTTTATTACTCCAATTACTGTTTTTATGTTTTGGAAAGAGAAGCTTCTAATCAATCCACGTACAGGAAGTGCAACTAATTCATACCCCTCTTTGGGTACTATTCGCTCCTCAATTTTGCCTTTAGCTCCTACGAATAGTGCGGTGCAATTCTCTTTTCCTAGCTGTTTTTCGAGCGATTTTACCACCGAAACGGCAGGATAAATATGGCCAGCAGTTCCGCCACCGCTAACTATCACTCTCATTTTTATCTCTTTCATTCCACAATATTCCATCGTATTCATCATCTGTATTATAATCGAAGAACCTATCAAAATGCTCTTCCTTTTCTAAGTTGTCAAAAGCCTCTTGGTCTAAGATAATTTGATCCCATCCATCTTCTCCAATCAATTTTAGATTATCATTGATTTTTTGTTGCTTTTGTTGTATGTTTATTTGTCGGCTAATGCCTTGAATTATACCCAGCATTATGCAGGTGAAAATCATTGATGAGCCCCCTTTGCTAATAAGTGGTAGGGGTTGGCCTGAAACGGGGAAAATCGCAACAGAGATGCCAACATGAAACATCACTTGTATTGTGATAATCAACCCTAAACCTAACACCACAAATCCTAAAAATGAGTGGTAGCACCGATTGAATATCCTGATAGTTCTATAAAAAATAGTCAAGTAGCACACTAGTAAAAAAATTGCGGCAACAATTCCATACTCTTCAACAATAAAAGCAAAGGCATAATCAGAGTAGGGGTGAGGTAAATTTGAGCGTTGTGTGCTTCCCCCTGGCCCTTTGCCCATAATCCAGCCCGATGCAATTGCAATTTTTGCCTGGTGTTTTTGGTAGTCGTCTTGACTGAGCGTGCTGCTATCAGTGACTTCAACTGGAGAGATGAACGAATTTATCCTATTCTCCCAAGTCTCAGCTCGTCCGCCAGTTACTTTTAGTATGGCAAATAGCAGGGCAAATGCTACTATTGTAACTCCCATAAACCTAAAGATCTCAACAATGCGTATCCGCCCTAGAATGAAAATCCCCAAACATGCCAGATATATGATTATCGCAGTAGATAGGTTGGTAATCACAACTAGCACACAACTTAATGCAATTGGTGCAATAATCTTTAAGGTGAAGTTGTTGAAGATATATTTGTTGTATTCTATGTTTTTATGAGTGATTAAATCAACGAAAAAAGGTAAAAGCCTCACCTTTTTTATTCTCTTTTGTATTGAGCTTAACTGCTTAGATAAGAGCATTACAAGTGCTATTTTGAGAACGTCAGATGGTTGGAAAGTTGACGATGTTAGAGGTATTCTAAGCCATCGTTTCTCACCATTAATCTCAACACCCACAAAGAATGTAAGCACGGTTAATAGTATCGCAAACCAATAAAAAACGGTTGTGAATTTACGAGTGTAGAATTTAGTTCCTAATAGATGTGTGAGATAGACAACAGCTAGTCCTAATACGGCTATCCCACCTTGCGAAATAAGATAGTCGATATTGCGACCTCCGTTGCGTGCATAGGCTAGAGAACCTGTAGAGGAGTAGACAACAGCAGTCGAGAATAGTAGTAAAAAGATTATTACTATCCAAATTGCTAAGTCGCCGCCAACGGTTTTCTCAAACTTGTTTTTAAGATCTATTATTTTGCTAATCATCTATATTGGATTATTCTCTTATTTTTGGTTCAAGTTTTAATATTGCTTGTTTAAACATCTCTCCACGGTGCATGTAGTTGTCGAATAGATCGAAGCTTGCACATGCAGGTGATAAAAGTACGCAGTCGCCAGGTTTGTAGATTGTTCTTATCACCTCTACAGCCTCCTCTAGTGAGGATGTTGAGTAGATAAATGGAATCACTGAAGTGAAGCTATCTACCAATTTTTTGTTGTCAAGACCCATACACACTAGCGTTGTAACTTTGCCTTTCACTACATCCTTGAGGATAGAGTAGTCGTTGCCTTTGTCTGTTCCACCTGCTACCCAAACTATTGGGCGATCAATGCTTTGGAGTGCGTAATATGCTGCATCTACGTTTGTCGCTTTTGAGTCGTTGATGTATATAACATCATCTTTTTTGCATATAATCTCCATTCTATGCTCTACCCCCTCAAAGCTGTAGGCTGTTTGTAGTATATATTGGCTGTCAACACCCAATCTCAAAGCTGCTAGTGATGCAGCCATTATGTTGTAGAGGTTGTGAGTGCCCATTAATTTTATCTTGTCACGCTCAATAATTAACTCATGTCCCTCGATGTTGAGCTCTATATCTCCTTTTTGGTTAATGTAGCCCCCCTCAAGAAGAGTGTCTTTTGTAGAGAAAGAGGTGTTGTACATTGTAAACAGCTCTTGGTTGTTAAATATGTAGGCAAGTGTGTTCTCGTCATCAGTTGAGTATATCAAGCAATCCTCCTTTGTCATGTTTTGAGTTATTCTAAACTTACTTCTTCTGTATAGGTTGAAATCGTAGTTATAGCGGTCAAGATGATCAGGTGTGATGTTTGTTATTATAGCTACATCTGCCTTGAAATTAAACATTCCATCTAGTTGAAAGCTGCTTAATTCTAACACATAATAATCTACATCTGCTGTCGCAACCATATAGGCATAGCTTTGTCCTATATTGCCTACTAGTGCCACGTTATAGCCAGCATTTTTTAAAATGTTGTATGTGAATGTCGCAGTTGTAGTCTTTCCGTTGCTACCAGTTATGCAGATTGTCTTTGCATTACTATAGCGGTATGCAAACTCAATCTCAGAGATTATGGCTATTCCATTCTCCTTTATGTGCGAAACAACTGCCACGCTATCAGGAATGCCAGGGCTCTTGATGCACAACTCTGCATCGCAAAGCTTTTCAAGTGTGTGACCCAGCTCTTCATACTCAATATCCCACTGGTTAAGCATCTCTTTGTAGTGCGGTTTGATTGAGCCACTGTCGGTTAAAAACACCTCATACTCCATTTTCTTAGCAAGAATAGCACTTCCTACTCCGCTCTCTCCAGCTCCTAATATAATTACTCTCTTCATTGTGAATATATTATTTTATCTTATTTTGAATGTGGCTAATGTTATTGCAGCTAGCAATAGCTGGATAATCCAAAAGCGTAACACTATTTTTGTCTCTGCGAATCCCTTTTTTTGGTAGTGGTGGTGAAGTGGTGCCATCAAGAATATGCGCTTGCCCTGGCCAAATCTCCTTTTTGTGTATTTGAAATAGCCTACCTGCATTATTACAGATAGCGATTCAACCAAAAATATGCCACACAAGATTGGTAGTAGCAGTTCAACTCTGATTAAAAGTGCGACAACTGCAATTATTCCGCCAATAGCTAGCGAACCTGTGTCGCCCATAAATACTTGTGCTGGATGGCAGTTATACCACAAAAATCCGATGATTGCACCCACAAAAGCGTTGCAAAACACCAGTAGCTCTCCACTGCCAGGTATAAATGCAATATTGAGATAGTCGGCATAAACTATATGGCCAGAGACGTAGGCCAGCAGCCCTAACACTGCTCCAATAATTGCTGAGACACCTGCTGTGAGACCGTCAAGCCCATCAGTTAGGTTTGCACCGTTTGATACGGCAGTGATTATCAGAACCGCAGCAATAACGTATATTATCCATCCTGCATTTTCGTTCTTTATTGGTGAAAGTTTGTTGTAGTCAAACTTATTATTTTTTAGGAATGGGATTGTTGTTGTTGTGGTTTTGATGTCGTGACCGCGTGATGCTTGCGATACTATTGCACTACTAGTGTTTGAGTAGTCTCTAATCACAATCTTGTTGCTTTGCCACATTGTAACCCCTACAATAATGCCTAACCCAACTTGTCCTATGATTTTAAAGCGGCCATTAAGCCCATCTTTGTTCTTTTTGAAAACCTTGATATAATCATCTATAAAACCTATCGCTCCTAGCCAAAGAGTGGAGATAATCATAAGTTGAATGTAGATGTTGCTAAGATCACAAAACAGTATCACGGGAATAATTATTGATATAAGAATAATTATTCCTCCCATTGTAGGTGTTCCCTTTTTTTGAGTTTGCCCATCAAGTCCAAGCTCGCGAATATCCTCCCCAATCTGCTTTTTTTGTAGATAGCTTATGAGCTTTCTGCCCCATAATGTGCCCAGTAGTAGAGCAAATATTATTGATATTGTTGCCCTAAATGAGATAAACTGAAACATCCCTGTGCCTGGAATGTTGTAGTTATCTTCAAGTATAGAGGCTAAATATTTTATCATTATATTATATTGTTTTTTATTTGGTTATCGTTTAGAAAATAGTTTTTCAACCTCCTCTTTGTCGTTAAAGTATGTTCTTACTCCTTTTATCTCTTGGTATGGCTCATGTCCCTTACCCGCAATTAGAATAATGTCACCCCCTTTGCCTTTAGCTTTAAAGGTTTCGTCTACCCCTTTTGCGATAAGCAGTGATGAAGCTATGGCCTGTTTGCGGTCGGTGATTAGTGTGTATTTGTTGGCAAAATGGCTGTTAATCACCCCCTCTTCCATATCTTTAAGTATAGCGTCGGGCTCTTCAAAGCGAGGATTGTCGGAGGTTAGTATGGCGTAGTCGCTTAATGAAGCGGCTATAAGTGCCATCTCTGGGCGCTTGGTTTTGTCGCGATTGCCACCGCAACCAACTACTGTAATTACGCGCTGAGAGTCGTTTTTGACTTCGTTTATTGTGTTTAACACATTCTCTAAAGCATCAGGTGTGTGTGCATAATCGACTATTGCAGTAATGCCGTCATTAGATATTAGGAAATCAAATCGCCCTGCTACACTCTCTAGAGTGCTAAGCTCTTTAAGTACCTGCTCCTTGTCTGTGCCCAATTCGATGGCTGCACCATACACTCCTGCTAGATTGTAGGCATTGAATCGGCCTAGTAGTCTTACCCATACTTGTGAGTTGTTGATGTCAAGAAGCATGCTTCCCATGTGAGCTTCGATGATTTTGCATTTATAGTCAGCAACACTATTGAGTGAAAAAGCGTGCTTTTTGGCTTTGCAGTTTTGTACCATGATTCTACCATTTTTATCATCGCTATTGTATAGCGCAAAAGCATCTGATGGCAGGGTGTCAAAGAAATGTTTCTTAACTTTTATATATTCCGCAAAGTTACCGTGATAGTCGAGGTGATCGTGAGTTATGTTTGTGAAGATACCGCCTCTGAATTTAAGCGCCTCAATTCGGTTTTGGTGAATACTGTGTGAACTCACCTCCATAAAGCAATATTCACACCCTTGTTCAACCATTTGTGCCAGTAGTGCATTTAGCTTTAAACTGTCGGGTGTAGTGTGTGATGAGGGAAACTCTTTGTCGGCAACCTTGTAAATCACTGTCGAAATTAACCCAACTTTATATCCTAAGCGAGTAAACATGTCGTAAAGCAGTGTGGCGGTAGTTGTCTTACCGTTTGTGCCAGTGACACCTACTAGCTTTAACTTATGACTAGGATTGCCATAATATTCAGCAACAATGTGTGCAAATGCTGTTGCACTATTGTCAACAACTATATATTCTACCCCTTCAACCTTACTCTCTGGCATCTGTTGGCATACAATTGTAGTTGCACCGTTTTTTATTGCAACATCTATAAATTGATGACCATCGCTACTTACCCCTTTGATTGCAGCAAAAAGAGAACCTGGCGTTACCTCTCTTGAGTCAAAATGAGGTTGTGTTGTTTCTATTATTGTGTCTTGATATCTAATTTTCATGTGATTAGCCCTATATTAATATAATTATATTACGCCTTACAAAGGTACAAAAAAAATATTGTTTTTAGATTAAAAATTAGAAAGTCGTAGTAAAAAAACAGTTATTGTTTGCAATTTCATAACACTCAATCACTTGGGGTGGATATTTGTTGTTGTGTTGTGTTGAGTTGTGGTGTGGTGTGGTGTGGTGGGCGGCTTTCACCGCATATGCTGCGCATATGCTTGTAGGAATAGTTTTTATTTCTTATGTTTCATACCTTTGGTATGACAACGAAATAAAAACTATTCCTATTTTTGGCTGCGCCAAAAAGTGAAATCCGAGGCGTACCAAAGCATATCAAAAAAAGAAGAATTGCGTTTAAGT
>JAWXTQ010000016.1:0-22344 GCA_044433405.1 Rikenellaceae bacterium | reverse complement strand
TTCAAGGTTGCCTTGTCGCTGCAATTTTTTCATATTGCAACAACTCCCTAGAGTAAAGGCACACATTAATAGAATAGAAATCTTTTTCATACTTTTTTATTTAAATGATTATTATTTTTTTAGCCTATTCTACAAAAGTTATGCAAAACTGAACTATAGTAGCTTTAATAGCACGATTAATCTCGGAATTTGCTAAGTGATAAAAGTTTGTAGTAAAAAAGTATTATCTTTGTGGCTTGAAATAAATTTATTAATAAAACTATGGCATTACAATGCGGCATAGTTGGTTTACCAAACGTAGGTAAATCAACACTATTTAACTGCTTATCTAGCGCTAAAGCTCAAGCAGCTAACTTTCCTTTTTGCACAATTGAACCAAATGTTGGTGTGATTACCGTACCTGACGAGCGTTTAACAAAGCTTGCTTCAATAGACAAACCAAAGGTGATAGTACCTACTACAATAGAGATTGTTGATATCGCAGGCTTGGTTAAAGGAGCATCTAAAGGCGAGGGATTAGGCAATAAATTTCTTGGTAACATCCGCCAAACAGATGCAATTATACATGTGTTGAGATGTTTCGAAAATGCAAATATCACACACGTTGATGGCTCTATCGACCCTGTTCGTGACAAAGAAATTATTGATACAGAACTTCAATTAAAAGATTTAGAGAGCGTTGAAGCGCGTATATCAAAAGTTGCTAAACAAGCTCAAACAGGAGGTGATAAAGTAGCTAAACGCACATTTGATATTCTCTCAAAATACAAAGAGGTGTTAGTTCAAGGACATTCAGCTCGCACAGCTGACGTTTCTGTTGAAGAGAAGAAGGTTGTTGCTGATTTATGCCTACTAACAGATAAGCCAGTTTTATATCTGTGTAATGTTGACGAATCGAGCGCAAAAGATGGCAACAAATTTGTTGAAATGGTTAGAGAAGCTATCAAAGATGAGGATGCAGAGATATTGGTTGTTGCAGCAGCTATCGAATCTGAGATATCTGAGCTTGAAAGCTACGAAGAGAGACAAATGTTTCTAGAGGAGATTGGACTAGAGGAGTCTGGCGTAAGCAGATTAATCAAAGCGGCTTACAATCTGCTTAACCTAGAGACCTACTTCACAACAGGCGAAAAAGAGACTCACGCTTGGACATTCAAAAAAGGCACAAAAGCTCCAGGTGCAGCAGGTGTTATACACTCTGACTTTGAAAGAGGATTTATCAGAGCTGAGGTTATAAAATATGATGATTATATAACTCTTGGTAGCGAATCTGCTTGCCGCGATGCAGGTAAAATCGGCATTGAAGGTAAAGAATATGTTGTGCAAGATGGTGACATTATGCACTTTAGATTTAACGTTTAAGGATTATGCAAAACAGAGAAGTAAGAGTAAGATTTGCTCCTAGCCCTACAGGAGCGTTACATATTGGCGGAGTGCGCACTGCACTTTACAACTATTTGTTTGCACGCCAACATGGTGGAAAATTTTTATTAAGAATCGAAGACACCGACTCACAACGTTTTGTTGAGGGTGCTGAGCAATATATTATTGACTCACTGAAGTGGTGCGGAATTGAGATTGACGAAGGTGTTTCGGTTGGAGGAGCACACGCCCCTTATCGCCAAAGTGAGCGACGCGAAATATATCTACGCTATGCTACAGAATTGGTTGAAAATGGATGGGCTTACTACGCATTCGACACATCTGAAGAGCTATCACAACTTCGTGCTCAATATGAGTCTGAGAAAAAAACTTTCTCTTATAACTACGAAGTTAGAGAATCACTCCGCACATCATTAACAATGGATAAGACAGAGGTTGAAGAGCTCCTTGCCACTACAAACCATTGGGTAGTGCGTTTTAAAATGCCTATTGACACTGAGATTGAAATGCACGACCTTGTGCGTGGCGATGTTAAGGTGAACAGCTCAACCCTAGATGATAAAGTTCTATACAAAGCCGTAGACAAACTACCAACATACCACCTAGCAAATATCGTAGATGACCATTTAATGGAGATCTCGCACGTTATTCGTGGCGAAGAGTGGCTACCATCACTTCCTCTACACTTTATGCTCTACAGGGCATTTGGTTGGAGCGACGAGCAACCACTGTTTGCTCACTTGCCACTGCTGTTAAAACCTGATGGCAAAGGCAAACTAAGCAAACGCGATGGCGATAGATTAGGTTTCCCAGTATTCCCTCTATTTTGGAACTCTCCAACTGGCGACACTGCACGCGGCTATAGAGAGGATGGCTACCTTCCTGAAGCTTTTATCAACATGTTGGCACTTCTAGGCTGGAACCCAGGCAATGATCAAGAGATTCTCTCTATAGAGGAGATGATTAAGCTTTTCTCTATTGAGAAATGTGGCAAATCAGGCTCTCGTTTTGATCCAGAAAAGGCAAAGTGGTTTAATTCGGTATACATGAAAGCTGCCGACAACTCTATGCTAACAGAGCTATTTATGCCAATTCTGACTGAGAATGAGGTCGCTCAATCACCAGAATTTGTCTCTAAAGTAGTAGGTTTAGTTAAAGAGAGAGCAAACCTAATATCGGATTTATGGTCGCTATCATCATTCTTCTTTAAAGCCCCAACATCATTTGACGAGAAAGCGGTTACAAAGTTTTGGAAAGGCGATAATCCAGCCTCTATAGTTGCAATAAAAGATATTTTAACAAATATAGATGAGTTCACCTCTCACCAAACAGAAACAGCTATTCACAACTACATAAAAGAGAACTCTTTGCCTATGGGAGGTGTGATGAATAGTTTCAGATTGTCAATAGTTGGCGAAAGTAAAGGACCTAGCATGTTTGATATCATTGAACTATTAGGCAAAGATGAGAGCATTAAACGCCTCATCTTCGCACTAGAAACACTTGGTGCGTAATTAACTAATTATATTGTATCACATTTATTAGGCATAAAAGTTGCAAATAAAAAAACTTTGTGTATATTTGTGGTTCAATTTTGAAAACAAACAATAAATTTAATTATAAAAAAATGAAAAAAGTATTATTAGCTGCGACTGTTGTCGCTGCAATGTTCACCTCTTGTAATTGTGGTGGTCAAATTGCTGAAGTATCAAAATTATCTACACTTAAGGACTCAGTTTCATACGCTTACGGTGCATTCTTCGGAGAAAATGTAAAAAGCATGTTTGGTGAGAATAGCAAAGATGTAGATATCAACGTTCTTGCTGCTGGCATGAAAGCTGCAATCGAAGGTGAAGCTATCACATCTCAAGAAGATATTAACGCAATTCTTCAAACCTATTTCACAGTAACAAAACCTGAGCAAGACAGAAAAGAAGAGAGCGACTATTTAGCAAAAGTTATGTCAAGCAACAAAAATGCAGTTACTACTGAGTCTGGTTTGATTTATGAAATCATCGAAGAGGGCGACAAATCAAACATGCCTACTGCTGTAGATACAGTAATGGTTCTTTACACTGGTAAATTTGCAAGTGGCGAAATCTTTGATTCAACAGAACAACGCGGTAACGAACCTGCAACATTCCCTCTAGAGGGTCTTATCCCAGGATTCCAAGAAGCTATCCAATTAATTGGTAAAGGTGGTAAAATCAACATGTGGTTACCAGCTGACCTAGCATACGGGAAAAACTAATGATGTTCGAAAACGTTGAAATTATCGACGTTAAGAAAAAGAAATAGTTTTTTAAATAGAAATAGCAAAGGTGTCTCGGACTAAATCTGAGACACCTTTGTTGTTTTATACATCATCACTAAAGTGCATTTAATTGCACATCTTTTTGTTTATTTCAAAAAAACTATTATTTTTGTACCAAAAGAGCAAAATAATGCACTATGAGATTTTATTCAATTATAAAAGAGAGACGATCATTGCTGAGGTTGACTCAGCAAGATTTAGCAGATTATTCTGGTTTGAGCCTACGGGTAATCAAAAGCATAGAGAGTGGCAAAGGCAACCCGTCAGTAAGTACTCTTACAAAGATAGCCGACACACTTGGATTGGAGTTAATATTAAAAGTAAAAGAGATTAACAAATGAGACAAGCAAGAGTATTTACAAATGGAATTCTAGCAGGTATGCTTACTGAGGACGATAATGGAACATATACCTTTCGGTACGATGAGTCATTTTTACTCAATACAGAACAATCGGCTATAAGTCTATCATTTCCGAAGAGTAAGAAAGAATTTTACTCTCCTTTTCTATTTCCATTCTTCTCAAATATGTTATGTGAAGGAGCTAACAAGGCTGTGCAGTGCCAAACACTTAAAATTGACGAGAATGATGAGTTTGGCTTATTGTTAGCTACAGCGCATACCGATACTATTGGAAAAGTAACAGTAAAAAAAGTATGAAAAAGTTAAATGTTTGCCCAAGCACTCTAACCGCTGGGTTTGATAACTATAGTCCTATTGCTACTAGAAAACTATTTGGTGGCAAGAGGGTGAGCTGCGTATTGGATTTTAACTACGATGCAGACACTACAGAGCTTGCGGAGTCAATAAATCAAATCTCGGTTTCAGGCGTTCAAGAAAAGCTATCTGCAATAATTGAAAATGGAAAAATCATTCTCACACCAACTGGAGTACAAGGAAGGTATATTATCAAACCTGCACCAAGCTATAAGCACCTTCGCTACCGCACATTCATACCTGCAAATGAGCATCTAACAATGCAGATTGCAAAACAGATATACAACATTAACGTGGCAGAGAATGGCATAGTATTCTTTGCAAATGGCGATATGGGGTACATTACAAAGCGTTTTGACATTGAGGCAAATGGGGAGAAAATAGGACAGGAGGATTTATCCTCAATTGCTCAAAAAAGTTTATCTACACACGGCGCAAATTTCAAATACACTGGCAGCTACGAAGATATCGCAACCTTACTAAAAGAGAATGTTTCTGCATGGAGAGTAGAAATCTGCAAACTATTTGAGCTTATTGTTTTCAACTATATCTTCTGCAATGGGGATGCCCATTTAAAGAATTTTTCGCTACAGCAAACACCTAACAAAGACTATATTTTATCTCCTGCATACGACTTAATGAACACCTCTATCCATGTCCAAGATGATGATTTTGCTTTAACAGGAGGATTATTACCAACAAGCGAATACTCTGACACTTATCGCAATACGGGTCATCCTTGCAAAGAGGACTTTTACACCTTTGCAAACCGTATCGGAGTAGTACCAAAAAAACGAGACAATATAATCGAAATGTTCTCTACAGACAACTCACTTGTTGAAGAACTTATCGACCGCTCATTCCTTGACCAGAGGAGCAAGAGAATGTATCTTCGCTCATACAAGGAGCGACTAAGTAGGTTTTTAAGATAATGTAAGTATAGGTCAAATATCCCAAACCTCGACCATCGCGAAGCCACACACTTTCCTTCATGAGAATCCCCAGCGAACGAAAGTGAGCCCGAGGAGCGGTAGCGACGAAGGTTTTTTTACCAGCGCTAGGCTGCTAGGGGGCTTTTTTAGCGAATTGGCGGTAGCCCAAAAGCTAAAAATGGCTCATAGTAGTCTAGCGCGTGGTTTTTTTTCTAAAAAAAACTTAAACACAATTCTTCTTTTTTTAATAGGCTTTGGTACGCCTCGGCTTTCACTTTTTGGCGCAGCCAAAAATAGGAATAGGTTTTTATTTCTTGTGCCATACCGTAGGTATGAGTATAAGAAATAAAAACCTATTCCTACTAGCATGTGCTTTAGCACATGCGGTGAAAACCGCTAAGAATACATTTTTTAGATACCAACAAAGAATTCAGTTTGATCCAATGTTTGTAAATAGGATATTGATTATTCAATCTCTATAGTCGACAAATAACGCTCTGCCGAATCAGGCAATAAAACTACAATATTCTTACCCTTATTCAACTCTTGACTAGCAATTTTTTGGGCTGTAAACAACACCGCGGCTGAAGATATACCAATAAGCAATCCATTAGTTGAGGCACACTCTTTTAGAGTGGTAAGGGCATCGCAATATTTAACCTTCTCTACAGTGTCGATAATCGAGACATCAAGATTATCAGGGATAAAACCAGCTCCAATACCTTGTAGTTTGTGTGCAGAGGGCGACTCTCCTGATATAACAGCCGATTCGAAAGGCTCAACTGCAACAATCTGAATGTCTGGATATTGCTCTTTTAAGCGTTTACCTATACCACTAATAGTGCCACCAGTGCCAACACCTGCGACAAAATAGTGAACATCCAACTCTCCTAACTGCTCAATAATCTCTAGAGAGGTTGTTTGGTAATGAATTTGCGGATTTACGCTATTTGCAAACTGATTAAAAACGTATGAATTTTCAATCTGAGCATTGAGTTCATTAGCTTTTGCTATTGCTCCATTCATCCCTAACTCTTTGGGTGTTAATACAAGATGTGCACCAAGCAGCGACAAAAGTGATTTTCGCTCTTGCGACATGCTCTCTGGCATGGTCAACAGTAACTTTAATTGCTTACTTGCGGCAACCATAGCCAATCCAATACCAGTATTTCCACTCGTTGGCTCAATTAAGGTTGTGTTAGCATCTATTTTCCCTTCGCGCTCGGCACTATTAATCATAGCTAGAGCCACTCTCTCCTTAACACTAGAGCAGGGATTAAAGCTCTCTAATTTTGCAAAAATCGTCGCTCCTAAATCGGACATCTCCAACATTGGAGTTTGACCAATCAGCTCAGTAACATTTTTAACTACTCTCATGACTATCTCTTTGACATTGGAGTAAACTCCGAAAGAGGAGCAATATTTTTATAGGCTGGACGAATAATACGCTTGTCGGCAAAGTTCAACTCTTCAATTCGATGAGCACACCACCCAGCAATACGACTCATCGCAAACAGTGGGGTGAAAACCTCACGCGGTAAGCCAATCATCTCATACACAAATCCTGAATAAAAATCAACATTCGCACACACTCTCTTATTCACTTTGCTTCCCTTATACTCCATAAAGGTAGAGATAGCACGCTCCTCAAGTAGTTCTAAAAAGGCAAACTCTTTTTGGCGATTTTTCTCTTCTGCTAACTCTCTTGCCATCTCCTTTAGGAGCAATGCACGAGGGTCGGATATTGTGTAAACAGCATGTCCTATACCGTATATTAGACCTGTGCGATTATACGCCTCTTTGCGCAATATTTTGTAAAGATACGCATCAATCTCCTCAACGTCATCCCAGTTTTTAATATTCTTTTGCAAATGGTGAAACATGTCTATCACCGATATATTTGCACCTCCATGCAATGGTCCCTTTAACGAACCAATAGCTGCAGCTATTGAAGAGTAGGTGTCAGTACCTGACGAACTTGTAACCCTAACGGTAAATGTAGAGTTGTTACCGCCACCATGTTCGGCATGCAGAATCAATGCTAAGTCTAATATCTTAGCTTCAAGTTGTGTGTACCCTCCCTTTAGCATATATAGGAAATTCTCAGCAATTGACAACCCCTCTTTAGGATGGTGAATATGGAGTGATTTACCCATCTGGCTATGATTTAGGATATTGTAAGCGTAAGCGATAATTGTCGGAAAACGAGCAATTAGCTCAATAGATTGACGCACCAGATTCTCACGCGAAGTATCATCAGGTAGGGAATCAAACGTATACAATTCCAGCACGCTTCGAGCTAAGATATTCATAATATTATGCCCCTCTAGGTCAATAATATTCATCTTTGTTTTCTGCTCTAAAGGCATTACACTATATAGTACATTATAAAATGACTCATACTCCTCTTTGTCTGGCAAATAACCTGAAAGCAATAGGAACACTGTCTCCTCAAAGCCAAATCTATCCTCTTTCTGCACACCACGAACTAAATCTGCAACATCAACACCACGATAGAGAAGTTTTCCCTCTACTGCCTGCAATCCGCCCTCTGGCAAACGCTCATAACCTACTACATCGCCAATCTTAGTTAAACCAACGAGCACCCCTGAGTGGTCTTTATTACGAAGCCCACGCTTCACATTATACTTAGGAAACAGATCGGGCTCAATTTTACTTGTATACTTTATTGTCTCTGATAATTTATAGATTACATACTCATTTTTCATATATTACGATTTTAAGTTAAAGAAAGTTTATTTATTATAGCTTCAGCAAACTCACTAGTGGATAGCGATTTGCCATTATTCATCTGTTTTGCTAAGTCTACAGTTGCGCTTCCGCTCACAAACAGAGACTCTAACGCCTGCTCAATAGCTATTGCTGGTTCATTCCACCCCATATATTGAAGCATCATTACCGCTGACAACAACAGTGAACATGGATTAGCAATATTCTCTCCTGCAATATCAGGAGCAGTGCCATGGGTGGCTTCAAAAATTGCATGACCTGTCAAATAGTTAATATTAGCACCTGGGGCAATTCCTATACCTCCAACCATTGCAGCTAATTGATCAGAGATATAATCACCATTAAGGTTTAGGGTAGCAATGACCGAATAGTTTTCAGGCATAAGAAGTGTATTTTGTAAAAAAGCATCAGCAATACAGTCATCAATATACAAAACACCTCTAGATTGCAACTCTTTTAAATAAGACATAGCAGCTGCTTTGCCATCACTTTGTACAAGAGCCTCAAATTGGTTACGTGTAAAAACTCTATCGCCAAACTCACGTTCTGAAAGAGCGTATCCCCATTTTTTAAATCCTCCCTCAGTGAATTTCATAATATTACCTTTATGCACAAGGGTTAATTTAGGTAAATTACGCTCTAAGGCGTACTCAATAGCAGCACGAACAAGCCTTTCACTACCCTCTCTTGATACAGGTTTCACGCCAAACGAGCTACTCTCTGGGAATCTAACCTTTTTAACATTCATTTGGGTTGTTATAAATGTTAAAAACTTTTCAGCCTCCTCGCTTCCTGCTTGCCACTCTATTCCTGCGTAGATATCCTCAGTATTCTCGCGAAATATATGCATATCAACACTCTCAGGTCGCTTCACTGGCGACTCTACACCTGAAAACCAACGCACTGGGCGCAAACAAACATACAAATCCAACTCCTGACGCAAAGCAACATTCAAAGAGCGAATTCCCTCACCTACTGGGGTCATCAATGGGCCTTTGATGCCAACAAGATACTCTTTAAACGCCTTCAATGTTTGCTCAGGCAGATAATTACCACTCTTATCAAATGATTTTCCACCTGCTAACACCTCCATCCATTCTATTTTACGTACACCACCATACGAAATTTCTATCGCTTTATCAACGATTTTTTGCACTGCAGAGGTAATCTCTGCCCCTACACCATCACCCTCGATAAAGGGAATAGTTGCAATATCGGGCACTATAAGCGCACCATTTTTTATCTCTATTTTTGCCATTTTAAAGTTCTAATTAACGATTAACAATTCAAAGCACTTCCTGCCTTCAACCAATTTATCTGCAATTGGTTATAACTATGCTGCACCTCAAAACTCTCGGTTGTACCATCTTTGTGCATTAATGTTACACTTAGATTTTCACCTTGAGCAATATTTTCAACCCCATTAATGGCCACAACATCATCCTCTCGAACTTTGTCATAATCTGACTTATCGACAAATGTAAGTGCCAAAACTCCCTGCTTTTTAAGGTTTGTTTCATGAATGCGTGCAAACGACTTTACAATTATCGCTTTAACATTTAGAAAACGAGGCTCCATTGCTGCATGCTCTCGCGAAGAGCCCTCACCATAATTCTCTTCTGCAAATACAATTGAACTAACCCCTAACTTTTTATACTCTCGCGCAAGAGTCGACACTTTACAATAGTCACCACTAATAGCATTTAACACACAATTTGACTCTCCATTAAATATATTGATTGCTCCCATCAAAAGGTTATTTGAAATATTATCGAGATGACCTCTATATTTCAACCACTCTCCAGCCATGGATATATGGTCGGTAGTGCATTTACCTTCAACCTTAATCAACAAACGCATCTGTTTAAAGTCGTCACTATTAAATGGTGCAAATCGCTCTAATCTCTGCAACCTCTGCGACTCAGGCGATATTATAACATCAATAGCATCACCATTGTTAACAGGGGCAACATACCCATTATCGCTCACTTCAAAACCCAACGATGGTAGAGCATCACCCTTTGGCTCTGAAAGTCTAACCATCTCTCCATTTTTATTTGAGAGCGAATCAGTAAGTGGATTAAAACACAAATCTCCAGCAATAGTCAAAGCCATCACTATCTCTGGTGAAGTCACAAATGCGTGTGTATTAGCATTACCGTCAGCGCGTTTTGCAAAGTTTCGGTTAAAAGATGTCACAATAGAGTTTGCTCTGGTGTTGTCGTCACTATTACGCTTCCACTGCCCAATACAAGGACCACATGCATTAGTCATAACGACTCCACCAACTTTTTTAAGAGAGTCTAAAATTCCATCGCGCTCGGCAGTGTCATGCACCTGCTGAGAGCCAGGATTTATTATCAACTCAGCAGCAACCACCACGCCCTTCTCTGCGGCATCAGATGCAACTGAGGCTGCACGCGCTAAATCTTGATAAGAGGAGTTAGTACATGAACCAATAAGTCCTACCTCCATCTTTTGTGGATACCTCTTAGATTTTACAACCTCTGCAAACTCTGAGATTGTATGAGCTGCATCTGGAGTAAATGGACCATTAATATAGGGTTCTAACTCGCTCAGATTTATCTCGATTACTCTATCAAAGTAGAGCGAAGGGTTTTCTTCAACCTTACTATCAGCTCTAAGAGATGATAAAATATCATTAGCCGCACTAGCAACTTTCTCTCTACCCGTAGCACACAGATACTCTGCCATCGACTTATCATACGGAAATATTGAGGTAGTTGCTCCCACCTCTGCACCCATATTGCAAATTGTTGCTTTGCCAGTTGCAGATAGCGAAGTTGCACCATCACCAAAATACTCTATAATAGAGTTAGTACCGCCTTTTACACTCAATATGCCTGCTAGCTTTAATATAACATCCTTAGGCGAACACCATCCACTGAGAGAACCCGTTAATTTAACACCTATTATTTTAGGCATTTTTAACTCCCACGGCATTGCAGTCATAACATCCACTGCATCAGCACCTCCCACACCAATAGCAATCATACCTAATCCACCACCATTTGGTGTATGAGAATCGGTGCCAATAATCATACCACCAGGGAAAGCGTAATTTTCTAATACCTGCTGATGAATAATCCCAGCACCCGCTCTCCAATACCCAATACCATACTTGCTAGCTACAGATTTTAGAAAGTCGTATACTTCTCTATTACTTTCTTTAGCTAAACTCAAATCGCTCTGAGCCCCTTTATTTGCTTGAATAAGGTGATCGCAATGGACAGAGGTAGGCAACGCAACCTTATCACGACCAGCATTCATAAATTGGAGTAGCGCCATTTGCGCTGTTGCATCCTGCATTGCTACTCTATCGGGAGAAAAATTCACATAATCTTCACCTCTTACAAACTCTTTAATGTCGGATTGACTGTAAAGATGTGAATACAAAACTTTTTCAGCCAACGTCATCGGCCTCTTTAACTCTTGTTGCGCTACCTGCACCTTTGCTGCCATCGTAGCATAGAGTTGAGAAATAATATCAAAATCAAACATCATATTGTAGTTTATATTTTTTACACGAAAAACACAAAGATAATAAAAATCAGGCAAAAAACATAATCCCACATCGGATAAAAACAGGGCAAAATATTTTAACATTAACATCCAGAATATATCTACTACATTTAAAAATTTAATCTAAAGAAATATTTTTAACCCATAATAAATTGTAATTAAAAAAAAGTTTAATTACTTTTGTAGCTTGTATAATTAGGACCAAAATTGAGACGCAAAACAGCTCAATGGTGGCCAATCTAATACGGAATTGTTTTTTAATTACTTATGTTATGGGTAGAATAATAGCTTTAGCTAATCAAAAGGGGGGAGTAGGAAAAACAACTACAGCTATCAATTTGGCTGCGAGTTTATCGCTGCTTGGCAAGCGCGTACTGTTAGTTGATGCAGATCCACAGGCAAATTCAACTTCTGGATTTGGCCTTGACATCAACGAGAGAGGGGTTTATGACATACTACTTGGTCAAGAGAAAGTAGAGGAGTTACTTCTAGAATTCGAAGAGCTACCAAACCTAAGAATTCTACCTTCAAGTATCGACTTGGCTGGTGCTGAGGCTGAAATATTGCAGCTAAACAATGCACAAATCAGACTCCGACAAGCTCTTGAACCTCTTAAAGAGGAGTTTGACTACATCTTGATTGACTGCTCACCATCGCTAGGATTGGTTACAATCAATGCTCTAAATGCTGCGGATAGCGTTTTAATACCTGTACAATGCGAATATTTTGCACTTGAGGGGCTAGGCAAACTACTCAATAGCATCAAGATGGTTAAAAGCCGCATGAATCCCCAACTTGAAATTGAGGGTTTTTTGATGACAATGTATGATTCACGCCTAAAACTATCAAATCAAGTAGTTGAAGAGGTTAGAGAACACTTTAAATCGCTTGTTTTTGAGACTGTTATTGCACGAAATATCAGGCTAAGTGAAGCTCCGAGCTACGGCAAACCTGTTATGCTTTATGACGCAAGTTCATCTGGTGCTAGCGCCTACACCCTGCTAGCAAAAGAGCTTATTGCAAACAATTCTTAATAAATTCAATTCATTAACTTCAACAAAAACGATATAAATATGGCTAGCAACAACAAACCTCAACGACTAGGAAGAGGATTAAATGCAATATTTGACACTGAAGATCTACTCCTTAAGAACAATACACCGCAACAAAAAAGCAATATTTGCGAAGTTGACATAAACAATATTACACCTAACACTGCTCAGCCTCGTCAAGTTTTCAATCAAGAGTTAATTGAGGAGCTTGCTGAATCAATCAAGGCTCTTGGCGTAATACAACCAATCACCTTGCGCGATAGTGGAGATGGCAAATATATAATAATATCTGGAGAGAGACGCTACAGAGCATCTAAACTTGCTGGACTAGAGAGAGTACCAGCATATATTCGCAAGGTAGACGATACTACAATGCTAGAAATGTCGCTTGTAGAGAATATCCAACGCGAAAACCTTAACTCAATAGAGGTTGCATTTACATTAAACAGACTTATTGAGGAGTGTGGCGTTACTCAAGAGAAACTTTCTGAGCGCGTAGGTAAAAAACGTTCTACAATTTCAAACTATATTCGCCTACTCAAGCTACCTGCTGAGATACAGCTATCTCTCAACGAGAATATAATCACAATGGGTCACGCCAAAGCGATTATGAGCATCGAAGATAATGCTCAGCAAATTGCACTTCTAAAACAGATAGTTAAGAGCCACCTATCGGTTAGACAGAGTGAGGATTTAGCTAAACAGATTGCCGAGAATGCACTTATAACACTCCCTGAAACTTCAGAAAAAGAAGAAGTAACAAGCCAACCAGCCAATCATATCAAGTTGATTAGCTGCCTAGAGAGCATGTTAAATCAAAAAATATCAATAAAACAAAACGCAAAAGGCAAAGGAAAAATCGTTATAGATTTCAAAAACGAACAAGAAATTAACGAGATATTATCTAAGCTTGAATCACTATCAGAGTTAAAGAATTAATACGGAGCAAAAAGGACTAATTTTGAATTTACTTTTTAACAAAAAGGCAAATATGCCAAGCAGATTTATGACTAGACTTATTGTACTAGTGCTTTTTACTGCCACATTATGGAGTAATCCTCTTTTAGCATTAGGATTAAAGCAAGATACCACTATACACAGCAATCTAAAGGCGATTATCGACTCTACAAGAAATTCGCGGAGTGATACGACATCTATTTTCGTGGCAGATTCTACAGCAATAATGCTTAACGATTCGACAACGTTAATTATTGGTGACTCCACCTACTATGCGCTTGGTGACTCCACCTACTACGCGCTAGGTGACTCTACTGAAACGTCTCTACACAACCCAATAAAGATAGTTGAGGTTGTCGGGGGTATACTACCTGTAATTGAGGAGCGCGAGCTAGATAGAAACTACTTCTCTAAAGATTCTATCAAAGCTAGAGAGGCTGAGATAAGGCGACCCTACTCTGCACTAGCAATGGAGCGTAATCCTATATTCAAAGATACGCTATCGGTTCAACAACTAACACTATACTCTATTGGACTACCAGGATTTGGACAGCTATACAACAAACAAGCCTATAAAATACCAATACTATACTCTGTAGCAGGTGGTTTTGCGGCCTACGGAATTGTCAGCAACAACAAATACTCCGAGGCAAAACAGCTATATAACGACGTTGTCGGGACAAGTGCAAGTGATGACTTAATCAACACTCGTCGCCAAACGATGGATAAATATAATTCTCAAAGAACTGCAATGTTTGCAGGTGCAACGTTGACGTATATGTATTTCTTAAGCGATGGTATTGTAAACTACAAAGGAGATATTCACCCTACACGAAAAGCTACTATTTTGGCGGCACTATTCCCAGGGGCAGGACAACTCTACAATGAGAAGTACTGGAAGCTACCAGTAGTATATGGTGGCTTTGCCACATTTGCATACATATTGAGTTATAATAGCCGTGGATACCAACGTTATAAACTAGCCTACGATTTATTAACTGATGGTGACGACAGCACAGTCGACGAATTTGGAGGCTACTACTCTGAGACTCAACTACAAAACACTCGTAACTCATTTAGGCGTTATCGAGATTTAGGTATTATATTGGTAGCAGGATTCTATCTTCTACAAATTGTGGATGCCCACGTTGACGCATATCTAGCACGATATGACATCTCAAACGACTTAGCAATGTCGGTAGAACCAACAATTATCGGGCAGTCTACAAACTCTATTCTTAACAGAACCACTCCCACTGTCACAGGTTATGGTATGGGATTAAAAATTAAATTTTAATATATTCAACAAACACATAATGAGCTGTAAACATCTTCTTTCTCTATTTATTATCGCATTTTGTTGCTTTAATACAACTGCAATGCCACTAGACTCCAGATTAATATCTAATGATGATCCCATAGTCAAGGATAATCACAAATATGACAGTCTACTATCAGTTTGGTATAAAGAGAATATTGTCAACACTCTCGAGGATTTCACAAACGAATTTATTGACATCGACCTAGACGAAGATTTCAACCCAGCCAACGCACTACCTGACTCTATTTACGAGCAGCGACTCAACATGATAGCGAGTGAAGTTTTACTACCCTACAATGATGTAATCAAGAAGTACATAATAACCTATACCACTAAAAACAGAACTTTGATGTCGCGCATCATGGGACTAGCTCAATACTATATGCCTATTTTTGAACAAGAACTAGACCTTTACGGCATTCCTGACGAAATGAAGATTGTTCCAATTATTGAATCGGCACTAAACCCTAAAGCGATGAGCCCAGTTGGCGCAGGTGGCTTGTGGCAATTTATGGTACAAACAGGAAAGTCATACGGACTAGAGATAAACTCATTTGTTGACGAACGCTACGACCCAATAAAATCGACTAAAGTTGCAGCTAAATATCTCAAAGATTTATATAAAATATACGAAGATTGGACTCTTGTGATTGCTGCTTACAATTGCGGCCCAGGAAATGTTAATAAAGCCATAAAAAGATCAAACGGAGGCAAGACCTACTGGGAGATTTACAGCTATCTTCCCAAAGAGACAAGAAATCATATTCCTGCCTTTATTGCTGCAACCTATGCCTACACATTTCACAAAGCTCACATGATAGAGCCAGTCGAACCACCATATCCAATTGCAACCGATACAGTTATGGTTAACAAGATGATGCACTTCAACCAAATAGCAACTACCCTAAACATTCCGATTGACATCATTAGAAGTTTAAATCCACAATATAAACTAGACATCGTCCCTGCAAAAGAGAAGGAGTATTCAATCACTCTACCACTTGACGATGCCTTGATGTTTGTAGAGAAAGAGCATGAAATATATGCAAAAGACTCTATCTATCTAGCTAAATACCAAAATAAAACCTTAGCACAAATAGAGAGTGCTGCAACCGTTGCATTATACTCCTCTGGTGCTACAGTTACATACAAAGTGCGCAGTGGCGACAACCTTGGAGCAATTGCTCGAAAATATGGAACAACTGCTCAGAAGCTAATGAACATTAATGGCATTAGCGATCCTAAAAAACTAAAAATAGGTCAAGTACTCACAATTAAATAGTCAGATAGGTGATGGAAGAGAGCAAATTAGAAAAGACATTTTCGCTTGCAGAGGTTGATTTATTATCATTCTACGGAGCTCATAACTCTAATATCAAACTCATTAGTGAGAAATTCCCAAAACTAAAGATTACGGCTAGAGGTGAGAAGTTGAAGATTGTTGGCGACAACAAAACCTTAAATATATTTACTGAGAAATTTGAGGAGCTGATAGCTTATGAGTCGCGTTACGGACACCTTTCTGCTGAGGTTATTAATCAAACGTTCGACTCTTGCGCTACAAATCGCTGTGCAAAGGGCAGTGAACTACAGCAGGAGGATGAAAGCATCATACTATATGGCAATGGAGGCAATGTAATTAGAGCGAGGACTCCCAATCAACAATTGATGGTTGATAGTTACAACAAAAATGACCTTATGTTTGCAGTAGGACCAGCAGGTAGCGGCAAAACCTACACAGCCATAGCTCTAGCAGCACGCGCCCTAAAGAATAAATATGTCAAGCGCATTATCCTAACTCGTCCCGCAGTTGAAGCAGGCGAGAAACTAGGTTTCCTACCTGGCGACATGAAAGATAAACTAGATCCATATCTCCAACCACTATACGATGCACTTCACGACATGATGCCACAGAAAAAGTTGGTGCAATATATGGAAGAGGGCATTATACAAATCGCACCGCTAGCATATATGCGCGGAAGAACTCTAGATGATGCAATTGTTATACTAGACGAAGCACAAAACAGCACATCATCACAACTAAAGATGTTTTTAACAAGGATGGGGCGCAATTCAAAATTCATTGTCACAGGTGATGTCACCCAAATCGACCTACCCAAAAGAAGCGACTCAGGATTAGTATTCACGATAAACCTACTAAAAAATATTGAGTCGGTATCAATAATCGAGATGAAAAACGAGGATATCGTTCGCCATCGCCTAGTAAAAGAGATTGTTTCGGCATATGCCAAAGCTAACGAATCGCAAAAACAATAGGGCGAATAAACAGGGTCAACAGGAACAACTTAGAGTTAAAGCAATAATAATTTCTTGCAAAAAATAGGGATAGTTTTATTTTAAATTTTAAACTACCCCTACAAGTTCTTACGGTGAAAACCACCCAAGACAATCAAAACAAACCGTCTACAAAACTCCTTGCTCAACCATGGATTTAGCAACCTTCATGAAACCTGCTATATTAGCACCCTTCATGTAATTAATATAGCCATCGCGCTCAGTGCCATACTCAACACACACATCATGGATTGACATCATAATGTTATGCAGTTTTGCATCTACCTCCTCAGCACTCCAATGTATTTTCATCGAATTTTGGGTCATCTCTAATCCTGAAGTCGCAACTCCTCCTGCATTTACCGCTTTACCTGGTCCATACATTACGTGCGCTTCAATAAAGGCCTCAATAGCTTCAGGAGTGCAACCCATATTTGATATCTCACCTACACAGATAACACCATTATCTATAAGACATTTAGCATCTTCGCCATTAAGTTCGTTCTGTATCGCACAAGGAAGGGCTATGTCAACCTTTAGCTCCCAAGGTCTACGACCTGCAAAGAATTGAGCCGATGGGAATCTCTCAGCATAAGGAGCAACAATATCGTTGTTTGAAGCTCTTAAATCGAGCATGAATTCTATTTTTTCGCTATCTAAACCTTCGCTATCATATATATAACCATCAGGACCAGAAATTGAAACAACCTTAGCCCCAAACTCAGTTGCTTTTAGAGCTGCACCCCAAGCAACATTGCCAAATCCAGAGATAGCAACTGTTTTTCCACATATTGTGTTACCACTATTTTCTAACATTCGTTTAACAAAATATATACCTCCAAAACCAGTAGCCTCAGGTCTGATTAATGAGCCACCATAATCAAGCCCTTTGCCAGTTAATACTCCTGTGTTTTCGCGGGCAAGCTTGCGATACATACCATACAAGTAGCCAATCTCACGCGCACCAACACCAATATCACCAGCAGGTACATCAGTCTCAGGACCTATATATTTCCATAATTCAAGCATGAAAGCTTGACAAAATCTCATTACCTCACCGTCAGATTTTCCCTTTGGATTAAAGTCTGAACCTCCTTTGCCACCACCCATAGGAAGAGTGGTAAGCGCATTTTTAAAAGTTTGTTCAAAACCTAAGAATTTCAAAGTGCTGAGCGTCACCGATGGGTGAAAGCGCAAACCACCTTTGTATGGGCCTATTGCGTTGTTAAACTGAACTCGATAACCTATATTTAGCTGCACAACACCATCATCATCAACCCAAGGCACTTTAAATGTAAAGATACGATCAGGTTCAACAATTCGTTCTGCTATTTTATTAGCCTCAAACTCTGGGTGAAGATTATAAATCTCTTCAATTGACATTAATACCTCATGCACTGCTTGCAGGTACTCAACCTCTCCTAGATGTTTACTCTCTAGTTCGGTCATTAGCTTCGAAACGTTCATAATAGTAAATAATTAACTTTGTTTTAAAATTTATAACGATTACTTATGTTAAATCTGCAAATTGCAAATCTTATAATGAGTCAAAGGTATAAATAATAAGTTGAATTATCTACAAATATGTACTATTTTTTTATTATTTTGACTATTTTTTTTGTTTCGAAAAACTCCTCCTCAAAAAAAGTATTTATATCGAACAGCGAAATCACCCCTGAGTTTTTGATAACTCTCTTGCCTTCAGTTATTTCCTCAGCCAAATCACCACCCTTAAGATAGAGGATAGACGAATCGCGACCCTTGTCAAGTTTGCCCCATGACCACCCCAAAAATGTTGATAAATCGGTCACTGCACGAGAGACTATATGGTCAATCTTCACATCTACACTCTCGGCTCTAGCATTAAAAGTTTCGACATTCTCAAGACCTAACTCTTTTGCAATAGCATCAACGACTTTGATTTTTTTGCCAATTGAATCGACCATTTTAAATTGGGTTTCAGGAAATAACGTTGCAAGTGGAATACCAGGAAAACCACCGCCACAACCCAAGTCCATTATCACCTCTCCAGGCAAGAAAGCGTGAAGCTTAGCAATAGCAAGCGAATGAAGTATGTGCCTTTCATAGAGAGAGTCGATATCTTTACGCGAAACGACATTAATCTTCTCATTCCACTCCTTATAGAGCTCTTTCATCGCTCCGAATTGCTGAATTTGCTTAGGTGAAAGCTGCTCACCAAAATATTTTAGTATGCTATTTTCCATTATTTTATTTATTATTTCAAAGCATCTGCTATGCCAAGTAACATTTTTTTGGCTCTAAACAGCTGTGTTTTTACTGTTCCCATTGGTATTGACAGCCTCTCAGCAATCTCAACATAACTCAATGATTGAAAATACCTTAATTCGATAATCTGCTGATAATTAACAGGAAGCATCGAGAGTTCCTTTTCTACATATTTCATCCTCTCAAGGTTAATAATCAACTCCTCTGGGGTGCTCTCCTTTTCGTTCAACAAATCAATCTCTGATAAAATAGAGATATCGGCAGCATCCTCTTTACGCACAAAGTCGATAAATGTGTTGCGTGCAATTCTCTTCAACCAAACATTTAAAGGATAATCTGGGTTATACTTCTCCAGTTTAAGATAGGCTTTAATGTAAGTCTCTTGCAAAATATCTGCTGAATCAATCTGCCCATTACATAGCGATGAAACATACTGCATCACACTATCATGTTGCGCTTCAATGATGGTGTTAAAGGCCTCTTTATCGCCTTTTAATGCTCTCTGAATCATCTCTTTTTCTCTAATCATCTATATCCAAATGTTCTTTTGTGGGCTGAAGATGTTTTTTAGTTTAATCAACACCTCCTCTATAGGGGCAATTATGTCGTAAACAATCATAAACAGATAAGGAATACACTCCTGAGTTCGTTTTGAGAGTTTTTGTAGTATAATCATCAAAGTACCTAGTTTCAACACTATAAGTCCGAGCAGTGAAAGCAATATTATATAGTTAGATATAAACATTATTGCAACAACAAGCAACGCACTCCAAAACAAAAAATTAAAAATATTGTATAATGCCAAATAGAGCTTTGCTTCAAATGGATAATATTTGTGAGTATAGCTATTGTAGGCCTGAATTGACAAATAATCGTTATATTCGGTATCGGGATCAACCTCCACAACAGCATCTAAATTCATATTCAACACCGATTTTCTATCACGAGAGGGGATAGACTGAATGAAGAGGTCATTCTCACCTTTATTCAACCTTAGATATGAAGAAAAACCTTTGTTATTAAAAAAGAGACTCTTTTTGATGCCAAAAACCGACTCCGAAACCATATATAAATTATTGCTAGCCACCATTGCTAAATAGAGCATAGATTGAATAGAATTACGCGCCCTAAACAGCTTATTATTAGCTCTAATAGATCTTAATATCCTGCAATATGTAGTTACAATATTGCCGTGTGCAAACGAGCTAGCCAATGTAGATAGCCACTTCTCGCTAGCGATAAAAGCATCACTCGACAAGAATATGACATTCTCATATTTAGCAGCTTTTAAACCAATTGTGTAGGCCAATCTTTGCGCTGGATGGTGATTGCCAGAGTGGGTAGGAGCAATTTTAGTGATATAAACATTGCTATATCGCTTTTCAATTATTGAGAATAATTCCTCGGTCTGATCCTGAGTTGACTGATTATCGACAAGCACCACTTGATAATTTGCCTCATACTCTTGCTGTAATAGAGTGTTGACATCTTCGCTTAAAAAACGAATATCATCCTTGATTATCACTACCACAGTTACATCCTCAGTGTCTTTGGTAGCGTTACCAGTTGGGTTGCTATTATGCCATGCTACTCTGACGAACAAAAAAAGATAGTATATCATTACGCCCAAAAATGATGTAATTAATGTGATTACAATCGCTAATTGAGTTGTTGTAAAGAGAGTTATGAACTCTAAAAATAAATTTTGCATTGCTTTTAAAACAGGTTTATGATACAAATTTAATTTATTTTTATACCTTTACAAAATAAATTTTCAAATAATTATAATATGATTATACCAGACGATGTAGATAAGAGGTTGAAAAACATTATTGAAGATATCTATGCAGGCAAAAGATTATCTTTAGAGCAAGGTGAATACCTCTATAATGGGGCTCCAATGTCGCTACTCTCACAGCTGGCTATATATGTCAAGAGAAGAAAATCATCTAATAAAGTGTTCTATAACCGAAACTTTCACATAGAACCAACAAATATCTGCATCTACAATTGCAAATTTTGCTCTTATCGCAAATCGCTCAATTCGTCTGAGGCGTGGTGTATGAGCAATGAGCAGGTGTTGCAATACGCCAAGGAGCACTACCATCCCGATATCACAGAGGTGCATCTGGTTGGAGGAGTACACCCAAACGCAACACTAGAGAGCTATGGCACAATAATTAAAACTCTACGCGACTACCTACCCTCTAAAGTGGCAATCAAGGCGTTTTCTGCAATCGAACATATATACGTAATTGAAAAAGCGGGACTTAGCTACACTGACGGCATTAAATACCTTATGGATTGCGGTATGGGCTCAATAACAGGAGGTGGTGCAGAGATATTTAACTCTCAACTCCGCAGTGAAATATGCAACGATAAAGCATCGAGCGAAAAATGGCTAGCACTCCATCGCGCAGCACATCAGCTAGGTATGAAAACCGCAGCCACAATGCTCTATGGCCATAAGGAGACGCTTTCACACAAGCTAGAACATCTCGACATTCTGCGCAAAGAGCAGGATATCAGCAATGGATACAATGTCTTTATTCCCTTAAAGTTTAGAAATCGAAATAACGAGATGTCGCACATCAATGAGTGCTCACTTGAGGATGATTTAAAAACAATCGCCTTAAGCAGAATCATGCTCGACAATATCGACCACATAAAAGCCTATCCCCCTGCACTGGGTGTTAACAATCTTCCATCGGCAATAACTTTTGGAGCTGACGACATAGATGGCACAGTCAACGACACCACAAAAATATACTCAATGGCAGGTGCAGCTAACGACACCATCCTAACAGAGGATAAATTGCGCAAAGTTGCAAGTT
>JAWXTQ010000015.1:0-23201 GCA_044433405.1 Rikenellaceae bacterium | reverse complement strand
GAAAGATAAATAATCCGCCTAATTAGAATGGGTATCTTTACCGCTTTTGCCATTGCTATACACAATTTTCCAGAGGGTATTGCAACATTCATTACTGCCTACGAGAATCCATCGCTAGGTTTGGCCGTTGCAGTGGCTGTTGCTATACACAATATACCTGAGGGAATTGCAGTGTCGATACCCATCTTTTACGCAACTGGTAGTCGAAAAAAAGCATTTTGGTACTCAACGCTATCGGGCTTAGCTGAACCTCTAGGAGGTATTGTAGCCTACCTTATCCTTACCCCATACATGAGTGATACAGTGATGAGCATAACACTAGCTACCGTGGCAGGAATAATGATATATATATCTGTAGATGAGCTTTTGCCTTCAGCCAGAGAGTATGGCAAAGCGCATCATTCGATAATCGGATTTGTTGTCGGAATGGCGATAATGGCCGTTAGCTTGATATTGATTTAGTATGGTTTGGCTTGGTTTGGTTTAGCTTGGCTTGGTATGCCTCAACTTTTAGATTTATCTGTTTTTTTGTTAAAAAACTTTGTCGTTAAAAATAAATTAGTAACTTTGCACCATTATGATAAAGAACACATCACATAGCTTGCATTTTCATCATCATCATTGCAAAATGATGAGGTAGTAGCTTTGTGTGTTTATATATCCCTTTTTTAGCGGAATTTTTAAGATATTTAGCCTGCCTCATAGCAATGAGTCAGGCTTTTTTTATACAATACAATTATGATTAGAGTTGCATTACAAGCAAAAGGTAGACTGAACGAAGATAGTCTGCAATTATTTAAAGATGCTGGCATTAGATTTGACAATGCTAAGCGTAAACTGCTTTCAAAAAGCGATTGTTTCCCTGTTGAGGCGCTATATTTGCGTGATGATGATATTCCTTTTGCGGTATCTTCTGGTGTTGCTGACGTTGGTATCGTTGGTGAGAACGAATTGTACGAAAAAGGATTCGATGTTGAAGTGGTGCAGAAATTAGGTTGGGGTAAGTGCCGCATATCTTTAGCTATACCAAAGAGTGAAGAGTATAGCGATGTTAGTTGGTTTGAAGGTAAGCGTGTTGCAACCTCATATCCAAAAATATTGAAAAAGTTTTTTGCTGAGAATAACATCAATGCAAAAATCGAGGAGATTGCAGGTTCGGTTGAGATTTCGCCAGCAGTTGGCATTGCGGATGCAATTTTTGATATCGTAAGTTCAGGAAGTACACTAGTAAGTAACGGACTTAAGGAGGTTGAAGTGGTGATGAAATCGCAAGCGGTTTTAATAGCGACACCAACCATTAGTGATGAGAAAAGAGCATTATTGAATCAACTAAAATTTCGTTTCGAGTCGGTTTTGTGTTCGCAAGGAAAAAAATATTTGCTTTTTAATATCCCAAATGAGAAAATTAATGATGCTATAGAGATTGTTCCTAGCATGAAAAGCCCTACCTTGTTGCCTTTAGCTAACAATGAGTGGAGCTCTATTCATGTTGTTGTTGATGAGAATCTTGTTTGGCAAAAAATAGAGCAGTTAAAATCAATAGGTGCAGAAGGCATCTTGGTATTGTCGCTAGAAATGATGATACCGTAGAGAATATAGAAATAGACACATAGATGATTAAAATAATAAATTGTAATGCGCAGAGTGCAGCAGACTACCTAAAGCGACCATTTGCTGATGATAATAGTGTGGCTGAGACTGTGCAAGAGATTCTCACTGAAATTAGAAAAGGGGGAGATGCTGCAATAAACAATCTTCTTATTGATATTGAGAAAGTTGATTTAAAAGGCAGTTTTTGTGTTGCTCAGAGTGAGTTTGATGAGGCTGAAAAGGCAATTTCAGAAGAGTTGAAATGTGCTATGGAGTGTGCTAAAACCAATATCGAACTTTTTCACACAGCTCAGAAACATAGTGAGGTGAGAGTTGAGGTATCAAATGGAGTAGAGTGTGTACAGCGCGCTAAACCGATAACTAGAGTAGGATTGTATATTCCAGGGGGGAGTGCTCCTCTATTTTCTACCGTACTAATGTTGGCTTTGCCTGCAAAAATTGCAGGTTGCAGAGAGATAGTGCTTGCCACTCCTCCCACAAAAGAGGGTAGAGTTGCCTCTGAAATCCTATACGCTGCCCAGCTGTGTGGAGTCACTAAAGTGTATAAATTGGGAGGTGCAATTGCTATTGGAGCAATGGCGTATGGTAGCGAAACAATTAAACCATGTTTCAAAATTTTTGGGCCAGGTAATCGTTATGTGACAACTGCAAAGCAGATAGTCTCTACATCTACAACTGCAATAGACATGCCTGCTGGTCCGTCGGAGGTTATGGTTGTTTGTGACGATAGTGCAGTTGCAGAGTTTGTTGCAGCCGATTTGTTGTCGCAAGCAGAGCATGGTCCCGACTCACAAGCAATTTGCGTTACAACCTCTGTTGAGATGGCTGAGAGAGTAAAAGTAGCTACAACAAATATGGTGAAAGAGCTAGAAAGAGCAACATTTGCTCAACTATCTCTTGCAAATAGTGCTATATTAGTTGTTGATAGCAGAGATGAAATGTTGGAAATTGTCAATGAATATGCTCCCGAACACTTGATTGTCTCAGTTGTCGATAGCGAAGCTTTTTCGTTGGAGGTCGATAATGCAGGAAGCATATTTATAGGTAACTATACCCCTGAGAGTGCAGGTGATTATTGCTCTGGTACCAATCACACCTTGCCAACTTCTGGGTGGGCAAAGTCATATAGTGGAGTTAACCTTGATAGTTTTACAAAAAAAATAACCTATCAGCGTATTACACGCGAGGGAATAAACTCTATAGCCCCAACAATTATCGCTATGGCCAACGCAGAGGGGTTAACTGCTCACGCCTTAGCTGCAAAAATAAGAACACAATAACACAACTATGAATATTAAAAAGTTTATTCGTCCTAATATCGCGAAGTTAGAGCCTTACTCAACGGCTCGTGATGAGTATAAAGGTGGCGACATTGAAATATTTCTTGACGCAAATGAATCTCCTTTTGGAGCACCATTAAATCGTTATCCTGACCCTCGTATGACATCTATCCGAGAAAGGTTAAGTGCAATAAAAGGTGTTGAACCTTCGCAGATATTTATCGGTAATGGTTCTGATGAGGCTATTGATTTGGTATATCGAATTTTTTGTACTCCAGGAGAGGATAGCGTAGCAATGATTGCTCCCTCTTATGGTATGTATAAGGTAGCTGCTGCCACAAACGATGTTGCGGTAAAAGAGTCGCTTCTTGATAGCGAGGATTTTAGCTTCTCGGTTGATAAATTTTTGGAGATTGTTGATTCTACCACAAAGGTTGTATTTCTATGTTCTCCAAATAATCCATCTGGCAATCTTCTTCCACGTGAAGAGGTCGAAAAGGTGATTAAACAGTTTGAGGGGATTGTTGTTGTTGATGAGGCGTATGTTGACTTTTGTCAAGACTACTACGCTAGCTTTGCAACTCAAATAGGTGAATATCCAAATCTTATTGTGTTGCAAACCCTCTCTAAAGCTTGGGGTTTAGCAGGGGTTAGGTTTGGTCTTGCTTTGGCTTCGAGTGATATTGTTGAGGTTATGAATAGAGTGAAATACCCTTATAATATCAATGTTTTAACTCAAGAGGCTGTTGAGCGTGCACTTTGTGATAGTGATACGCTAAAAGCTACAATTGCTCACAATAATAAGGAGCGAAAAATCTTAGAAGAGGTGGTTTTATCGTTGAGTTATGTTAAAAAGTTGTACCCTTCGGATTCAAATTTTGTGTTGATAAAGGTTGATAATGCAACTGATTTATACAACTACTTAATGCAAAATGGTGTGATTATTCGCAATCGAAATAGCGTTGTGCTATGCGAAAATTGTGTGCGCATCACTGTTGGAACAACTAGCGAAAATAGAGCATTGTGTGATTTATTATCTAAATATGGCAACTAATATGAGAAAGATTTTATTTATTGACCGTGATGGAACAATTATAAAAGAGCCGCCTGTTGACTTTCAGGTTGACTCGCTAGAGAAGCTAGAGTTTGTTCCCTCTGCTATAACATCGCTTTCTCGTATTGCGAAGTTGGATTTCTTTCTAGCGATGGTTTCTAATCAAGATGGTCTTGGCACCGACTCATTCCCTGAAGATAGTTTCCTTGCTCCACATAGTAAGATGCTCTCTACACTTGAGGGTGAGGGTGTGGTGTTTGATGCTATTCATATTGATCCATCGTTTGAGTATGAAAACTCAAATAACCGAAAACCTAGAATAGGAATGCTTACCGAGTATCTAAATGGAGAGTATGATATCGAGAACTCAATAGTTATAGGTGATAGAGCTACCGATGTTATGCTTGCTAATAATCTAGGGTGCAAAGCGATTCTATTTTGTCAACCAGAGAGCGGAAAGCAGTTGCTAGAAGATAATAATCTCAAGAGTGATAATGTGGTGTTGATAAGTAATCAGTGGGAAGATGTGTATGCTCTACTCCGATTTGGGGAGCGTAGAGTTGCTATCTCGCGCCATACTAAGGAGACAAAGATTGATTTAGTTCTTGATTTGGATCGTTCTTCAGCTCCTAAAATTGAGACAGGTATTGGATATTTCGACCATATGCTTGAGCAGTTAGTGTATCATGGTGGTATAGATATCGAGCTAAAGTGCGACGGCGATTTAAAAGTAGATACTCATCACACTATAGAGGATTGTGCAATTGTGTTAGGTGAGGCTTTTGCTAAGGCTATTGGCGATAAGATGGGAATTGAGCGTTATGGCTATGCTCTGCCAATGGATGAGAGTAGTGCGATGGTGTTGCTTGACTTTGGTGGACGTACCGACTTTGTTTGGGATGTTGACTTTGGTTATGAGATGATAGGCCAGATGCCAACCGAGATGATTCGTCACTTCTTTAAGAGCTTCTCTGATTCTGCTCGTTGCAATCTTCAACTAACCGCTAAAGGCGAAAATAGCCACCATAAAGCCGAGGCGCTATTCAAGGCGTTTGCAAGAGCACTGAAGATGGCTATAAAAAGAGATGTTTTTAACTACACTTTGCCATCAAGCAAAGGAATGCTATAGTGTTTTATCAAACAAAATTATTATGTTAATAGCAATTATAAACTACGGAGTAGGGAACTTACGTTCATTAGAGAATGTCTTTATTCGCCACTCCTTAAACTACATAATCACCAGTAATCCAGAAGATATTGCCGCAGCCGACAAGATAATCCTTCCAGGTGTCGGAGCTGCAAAACACGCAATGCAAAAACTTGAGGAGTACTCTTTGGTAGATGTAATAAAGAGTTCTAAGCAACCTTTGATGGGTATCTGCTTAGGCATGCAGCTACTCTGCTCTCATAGTGAGGAGGAGGATGTTGACTGCCTTGGCATAGTTCCTAATCGAGTAAAGCTACTACAGGGAGGTTGTGGTATTAAAGTACCCCATATAGGCTGGAACTCGGTGGAGCATAATGGAGATAATTTGCTCTATAATGGAATCAACTCAGGAGAGTATTTCTATTATGTTCACTCTTATGGCGTAGAGGTAAACGACTACACTATCGCCACCACAACAAATGGCGACACCTTCTCTGCATCAATAAACAAGGACAACTTTTATGGCTGCCAATTCCACCCCGAAAAGAGTGGAGATATTGGAGAAAAGTTGCTATTGGAATTCGTAAGAAGCTAAAGCAAACCTTGCACCATCCCAAACTCTCTGTAGTGTATTCACTGATGTTTGCTAGAAGTTCTAGTGTAGCTTTACTATCTTACTGAGTATAATTTATAGCATTTGTCCAGTTTTATTCTGGAAAAACTGGACAAATGTATTATATTTGTAAAAATTAATTCATTTGCAAATCCATATCCATTCGCAAAGCAGTCAATTGATAGTTTTATTACTCGTTATCTTCGAGAGTTAGGTGATAATGAGAGTATCGACGAATTTAAGTTGCAATCATTCGAGTTAAACGTATTAGATAAACGACAAACTCTAATCGAGAAATTGGTGTCATTGGTTAGATTTTCTCAGCTTGGAGTTGCTGGTATATCATCAAAGATACGTCATTTCTATGACTTGCACTTTCTTGTGCAAGATGATGAGTGTTGTAAGTATATAGAGTCTCCAAAATTTAGAGAGGATTTCGAGGAGGTATTGGCACACGACAAAAAAATGTTTAAAGATCCAACTGGTTGGCAGGATGTTGCAATCAAAGATATTCTGCTATTTAGTGATACAGAACAAGTGTGGTCTGAGTTAGCTCCAATTTACCGCAGTGAACTATCTGGGTTGGCTTTTGAGAAGATACCACCAGATGATAGTGTATTAGCAAGTTTTATTATGATTGCTAGTAAAATAATATAGTCATCTAGCGCGTGGTTTTTTCTGAAAAAACTTAACCTTCTTTTAAAAGACTTTAGTACGCCTCGGCTTTCACTTTTTGGCGTAGCTAAAAATAGTAATAGTATTTAATTTAACTGCCATACCGTATGTATGAGCAAATGTAAATTAAATACTATTACTACTAGGCATGAGCTTCAGCTCATGTGGTGAAAGTCGCTAAAAGCCACAACCACTCGAAGGATGCTTATTTATTACTCAAGCTTAATTGCTGCATGTGCAGCAGCTAGGCGTGCGATTGGTACACGGAATGGAGAGCAAGAAACATAATTCAAGCCTGCATAATGACAGAATTCTATAGAAGATGGTTCGCCTCCATGTTCGCCACAAATACCACATTTTAGGTTTGGTCTAACTCCGCGGCCTTTGAATACTGCATCGCGAACTAGTTCGCCTACCCCTTTAACGTCAAGTATCTCGAATGGGTCTTGCTTAATCACACCACGTGCTAAATATTCAGGTAAGAATTTAGCTATATCGTCGCGTGAGAAACCTAGTGTCATTTGTGTTAAGTCGTTTGTTCCAAATGAGAAGAACTCTGCTACCTCTGCAATTTCATTAGCAGTAACGGCTGCGCGAGGCACTTCAATCATTGTTCCAATCATATACTCTAGAGAGTCGTTACGCTCAGCGAAAATCTCCTCAGCAATAGCGTTGATTACTCGTTTTTGGTATTTTAACTCTTTGTGATTACCCACTAGAGGCACCATAATCTCAACACTAACAGGTATTCCGCGTGCTTTTACGTTCATCGCAGCCTCGATGATAGCTCTACTCTGCATCTCTGTAATCTCTGGATAGGTGTTACCAAGTCGACAACCTCTATGTCCTAGCATTGGATTTATCTCAACAAGACTCTCAATTTTGTGCTTAATGTATTCGAACGAAACATGCATCTCGGTTGCAAGCTCTTGTTGCTCTTTTTCGAAATGAGGAACAAACTCGTGCAAAGGTGGGTCAAGTAGACGTACTGTCACAGGTTTCCCTTTCATTGCTTCAAATAGCCCTTCAAAATCGCCACGTTGAATAGGTAGTAGTTTTTGAAGTGCTACGCGACGACCCTCTTCGTTGTCAGATAAAATCATCTCGCGAACCGCTTTGATTCTATCTCCCTCGAAGAACATGTGTTCTGTACGGCAAAGGCCAATTCCTTGCGCCCCGAAAGAGATTGCTTGTTGTGCATCACGTGGAGAGTCGGCATTTGCGCGAACTGTTAAGTGTGCGTATTTGTCCGATAGCTCCATTAGTTTCTCGAAATCACCAGATAATTCAGCAGCACAAGTGGCAACCTCACCTAGATACACTTCACCAGTTGAGCCATTTAGAGATATCCAATCGCCCTCTTTTAATATTTTATCGCCACATGTTATTGTGCGTTCTTTATAATTGATAATTATCTCACCTGCTCCCGAAACGCAACATTTACCCATTCCGCGTGCAACAACAGCTGCATGTGAGGTCATCCCTCCGCGTGCAGTTAGTATACCGCTAGCTTCAACCATACCTTTTAAATCTTCAGGCGAAGTCTCTATACGGCATAAAATAGTTTTTTTACCATCTTTAGCCCAACTCTCAGCATCTTCAGCAAAGAATACTATCTGTCCTGTAGCGGCTCCTGGCGAAGCAGGAAGTCCTTTAGTGATAACTTCAGCCTCCTTGATAGCTGTTGTGTCAAATACTGGGTGTAAAAGTTCGTCAAGTTTGTTAGGTTCAACACGTAGAATTGCAGTTTTCTCATCAATAAGTCCATCTGCTAACATCTCCATTGCCATACGCACCATCGCTGCGCCTGTGCGTTTTCCGCTACGTGTTTGGAGCATCCAAAGTTTACCATCTTGTATTGTAAACTCAATGTCCTGCATATCTTTAAAATACTCTTCTAGGTGGTTTTGAATGTCAAATAGATCTTTGTAAGATTCTGGCATTACCTCTTCTAAAGATGGATAGTTGGTTTTTCTCTCCTCTTCGCTGATGTTTTGCAGTGCTGCCCAACGGCGCGAACCCTCTATTGTAATCTCTTGTGGAGTGCGAATACCAGCAACAACATCTTCACCCTGTGCATTCACTAGATACTCACCATTGAATATATTCTCACCAGTTGAGGCATCGCGAGTAAATGCTACTCCAGTAGCTGAGCTATTGCCCATATTTCCAAACACCATCGCTTGAACATTAACGGCTGTTCCCCACTCTGCTGGATATTTATTCATCTGACGATATAGGATGGCACGCTCATTCATCCAGCTATCAAACACTGCACATACAGCACCCCAAAGTTGCTCCCATGGAGAGGTTGGAAAATCTTGACCAGTGCTCTCTTTTACAGCTTTTTTGAATCGAGCAACCATCTCTTTTAAATCTTCAGCTGTGAGTTCGGTGTCGTTAACAACACCTCTCTCTTGCTTCATTGTGTCGATAATGTGCTCAAATGGATCGTGGTCCTCTTTGTTTTCAGGTTTCATTCCCATAACAACATCGCCATACATCTGAATAAAACGACGATATGAGTCCCAAGCAAAACGAGGATTTCCTGATTTTTTTGCTACGCTCTCTACAACTTGGTCATTTAAACCTAAGTTTAAGATAGTATCCATCATTCCTGGCATCGAAACGCGTGCTCCAGAACGTACAGAAACAAGCAGTGGGTTATCAAGATTGTCGAATGAACAACCCATGTTCTCTTCAACTTTCTTCATAGCCGACTCTACATCTGCTTTTAAAAGTTCGATAACGCTCTCTTTGCCTTTGCTGTAATACTCGTTGCAGACATCGGTAGTGATGGTAAACCCAGGAGGCACAGGAATGCCTATTAGATTCATTTCTGCTAAGTTAGCACCTTTACCTCCGAGAGACTCTTTCATTGATCCGTTTCCTTCGGCTGTCTTATTGCCGAAAAAATAAACTCGTTTTTTTACAGTCATAGTAGTAATTGTATTTTAATGTAATAGTATAATTTGGCATATTTTGTTTGGAAATAACCACGAATATGCAAATATAGTTATTTTTTTGTAAATAAATATTATATCATGAAAAAAAAGAGTAATCAACAAAAAAATTACTTGCTAAAGTTTTAAATATGTAGTAGCTTTGCGAAAGAATTTAATAGGTTTGATATAAAAAATAGAGCATATAATATGGAAAATATAATAAAAGTAGAAACGGCTTCAAAAGTGAGTATTGTTACAATCGGTGAGAGTAAAAGATTACTACCTCAATATTTAGCAGGGTGTAACAATGTTTTTGTGATAACCGATTCTTCAATCAAGAGCAACTACCCAGAGCTTATCAATAGTTATACGCATATAGTTATCGGACAAGGTGAGGAGCATAAAACTCTTGCCGACCTTCTGCCAATACATACAGCTCTGTTGGAGGCAGGCGTTGATCGCCACTCTACAATTGTTGGTATCGGTGGAGGTATTGTTACCGACATAACAGGCTTTGTTGCCTCTACATATCAGCGCGGTGTTGATTTTGGTTTTGTATCAACAACTCTTTTAGCTCAGGTTGATGCGAGCGTAGGGGGAAAGAATGGAGTAAATCACCAAGGGTTTAAAAATATGATTGGAGTGTTTAATCAACCTCGTTTTGTAATATGTGACACTTCGATGTTGAAAACATTGTCAGAGCGCGAATTTCGTGCTGGATTATCGGAGATTATTAAAGCAGGGGTGATTAAAGATAGCTCACTATTTGAGAAATTTGAGACCAATTCATTTGAGCAGTTTAAAAATAACCGCGCGCTACTTGATTCAACTACCTACAGCTCAATTGAGATTAAGGCAAGGGTGGTAGAGCAGGATGAACGTGAGAGTGGCGAGCGCAAGAAACTAAATTTTGGTCACACTCTAGCACATGCGATCGAAAAGTTAAGTAGAGAGTATAATCATGGTGAGGCTGTTGCAATTGGTATGGTTATGGCCGCAAATCTAGGGGTAAAAAGAGGCGTGACACCTTTGGATGTCGCATCTAGAATATTTAAAGTTGTTGAGAGTATGGGTTTGCCAACAGAGTGTGATATTGCAATGTCTGATCTTTTTAATGCTTTGAAATCGGACAAAAAGCGTAAAGGCGATGGAATAGACTTTATTCTACCATCACAAATAGGAACAGCAGAAATTGTACCTTTTACTTTTGCAGAGCTAGAGTTGCTTTTTGTGGGTGATACTACATCTAAATAGAGATCACTTGATATGGATATAATAGAAAAAATATTTTCGAAACTATTAAAGCAGAAGCCGCGAAAGAGTATGCGTAGGCCGCAAGGTAGTCCTAAAGCTGCTGAGCCACGTAATGATTCTCTCTATCAGATATATCGTGCGTTGCCGTTTAAGAAGCGACGTATGAACTTTGCTGATTGGGTATATAAAAATAAGATTGGTGTTTCGGTTTTGGTATTTACCACATTAGCGTTGTTTTTTATATTTGTCACAGTTAGGTTTGAGGTTACTGCAACTCAGATAGCAAATGGCTTCTTTATTGAAGCTCCCCCAGAGGAGGAGGTTGAGGAGATTGTTGATGAAGAACTTACTCAAGAGCAATTTGAACAGGCTATGATGGAGCAGGTTCAAAATGCTGCGTCAAATAGTGATTCAAAGCTAGATGCTGCACTTAGAGATGATCGTGGCACTGATGCTAATGAACTTTATAAAGAGGCACAGGCTCTTCAAGATAGGTTGAATGCTGCAAAAAACGCATATAATCAAGGGCTTCAAGAGGCTGATGCTATTCAAAATAGTAAAGATAAAAATAGCGATAGTGACGAGGAGTCATCGCGTCAGGATGTTAAAATCAATGGATTGGTTACTGTTGAGTATAAGCTCGATGGTAGAAATGCTTCGCACTTGCCAGTTCCTGCATATAAATGCGAGAATGCAGGTAAGGTTGTTGTAAATATTGTTGTAAACAACAATGGTAATGTGATTGATGCCAATATAAACACTACATCCTCTAAAAAGGATGAGTGTCTTAATCAAACTGCCTTATCATTTGCAAAGCAGACTCGTTTTGAGATAGGAACAGATTGGCCAGCAAAACACAAAGGAACAATTACATATTTGTTCTTGCAACAATAGTATATAGGTATGGAGCTAGATGAGTTTTGGAATAGAGATATTAAATTTCTACCTGGGATTGGGGAGAAAAAGGCCTTGGCGATTACCAAAGAGCTTGATATCCGCACATTTAGGGATATGCTCCATTTCTATCCATATCGTTATATGGACAGAACACGAATCTATGCAATTAGAGAGGTCGCTGACGAGTCGTTACCCTATATTCAGATAAAAGCTAGGGTTGAAAATGCTCAATTGTTAGGTAGTGGTTTTAAAAATCGCTTTGTGGTTAGTGTGAGCGACACTACGGGTCGTGCCGAGATGATTTGGTTTAACCGAATTGAGTGGGTCTCTAAGAAGATTGAGATTGGCAGAGAGTATCTGTTTTTCGGAAAACCAACTCTCTTTAATGGTCAAATGTCTATTGTGCATCCTGAATTTGATATTCCATTAGCCGAAAAAACACTTCTAAAGTTGGGTTTGTTGGGAGTTTATCCCTCAACCGAGAAGCTAAATCGTGCTGGTGCAGGTAGCAAAGTGATATCTCTGGCTCTGCGAGAGCTTTTGCATAAGTGTTACCATCTTATTGAGGAGACTCTACCTGATTGGTTGCTTGCAAAATATAAATTAATGCCTCTAGGGAGTGCTCTGCTAAATGTCCATTTTCCTCAAAATGTTGAGTTTCTAAAGGCAGCACAATATAGAATTAAATTCGAAGAACTGCTCTCAATGCAGTTAACTATACTTCGAAGTCGAGGAGAGAGGGTTAAGACTTACCATCCTATAATGTTTGATAAAATAGGCGAAAATTTTAATACTTTTTATCAGGATATACTCCCATTCCCTCTTACTGAGGCGCAAAAGAGGGTAGTGCGTGAGATTAGGAGTGATACCAATATCCATAAGCAGATGAATCGTCTGCTGCAAGGCGATGTTGGGAGTGGTAAAACTATTGTTGCTCTCTTAGCTATGCTTATTGCTATAGATAATGGTTATCAATGTTCACTTATTGCCCCTACCGAGATTTTAGCCACTCAACACCTAGAGTCGATATCCTCTCTTGTCGAGAAATTAAATCTCAATGTGCAGTTGCTTACAGGTTCAACCCCTAAGCGTAAGCGAACGCTTATAGACAAAGAACTTAGGAGTGGTGAGATAAATATCTTAATCTCAACCCATGCAGCTATGGAGAATAGTGTTGTCTTTAATAATATAGGATTAGTTATAATTGACGAACAGCACCGTTTTGGTGTTGAGCAACGTTCGCGAATGTGGCGTAAAAATAAGATTCCTCCCCATGTGCTGGTTATGAGTGCAACCCCAATTCCGCGTACGTTAGCTATGACCCTTTATGGTGATTTGGATTTGTCGATTATTGATGAGCTTCCGCCTGGACGAAAGCCAATCAAAACTATCCACATGTTTGATGCGCGTCGTGAAGAGCTTTTTGGTATGATGCGACGAGAGATTGCAGCAGGTAGGCAGGTGTATGTTGTATATCCAATGATTAAAGAGTCTGAGAGTATGGATTACAAAAATCTAGAGGAGGGTTACGAGAGTATTACACGTGCATTTGCGATGCCTCAATATAATATATCTATAGTGCATGGCAAGATGAAGCCTGCTGATAAGGAGTTTGGCATGAGTCAGTTTGCCTTGGGTAGGGCGCAGATTATGGTTGCCACAACAGTGATTGAGGTTGGAGTGAATGTGCCAAATGCTACAATGATGGTTATCGAGAGTGCCGAACGCTTTGGGCTTTCGCAACTACATCAGTTGCGTGGTCGTGTGGGGCGTGGGGCAGAGCAGTCTTACTGCGTGTTGGTCTCTTCACACAAGCTTTCGAGCGACAGCCGTAAGCGACTTGGTGCTATGGTTGAGACAAATGATGGCTTTGAACTTGCAGAGTTGGATCTGAAATTGCGTGGATATGGTGATTTGGATGGCACTCAGCAGAGTGGTGATGCGATTGAGCTGAGAATGGCTTCAGTGGCAAAGGATAATGATTTAATGATTAAAATCAGAGAGGTAGCTATAAGAATATTAGAAGAAGATCCAATGCTTGAAGCTCCGAAAAATGCTAAGTTGCGCGAAATGATATATAAAGAGAGACGAGATGAAACGGTCGATTTTAGCACAATCTCATAAATAAAATATAAACATGCATAATAACTTAAAATCATTTATAGAGCTCCTAGAGAGCAAAGGAGAGCTTCGTAGGGTAACACAAGAGGTGTCAACGCAGTTGGAGATTGCCCAAATTACTGACGTTGAGTGTAAATCTCCTGGCGGAGGTAAAGCTCTGCTATTTGAGAATAATGGCACGCCTTTTCCAGTTGTTACAAACATAATGGGTTCGGAGAGTCGAATTAAACTTGCTATGCGATGTGACGACCTTGGTGAGTTGGGTAGGCGTATCTTTGAGATGTTCAACGCTGCAACATCTCCTAAAAAGAGCTTTTTTGATAAGCTAAAAATGCTTCCTCTTCTTTCGAATGTAAATAGATGGATGCCACGCTACAAAAAAGGGTTTGGAGAGTGTCAGCAGATGGTTATGATGGGCGATGATGTCGATCTTTCTCTGCTTCCAATATTGAAATGTGCCCCCTATGATGGAGGTGAGTTTATAACTCTGCCGCTCGTTACTACCGCCTCACCTGAGAATGGTGCGCGTAATGTGGGTATGTATAGAATGCAACTTATTGACGAGCGAACAACAGCTATGCATTGGCACACTCATAAAACTGGCGAAAGACACTACCGAGCACACAAAGAGGTTGGAACTATCATGCCTGTTACGGTGGCTATTGGTGGAGACGTAGCCTACACATATAGTGCAACAGCCCCACTCCCAGAGGGAATTGACGAGTATATCTTGGCTGGTTTCATACGTCAGAAAAATGTAGATTTAGTAAAATGTTTAACCAATGATTTGTATGTTCCTAACGATTGTGACTTTGTGATTGAGGGATATGTTGATCCTAGTGAAGATAAATTTTGGGAGGGGCCATTTGGTGATCATACTGGCTTTTACTCTCTTGAGGATTATTATCCAAAGTTTCATGTAACGTGCATAACTCACCGTCGCGATGCTATATATCCTGCTACACTTGTTGGTGTACCTCCAATGGAGGATGCTTATATTGCAAAGGCAACAGAATCTATCTTCCTTGCTCCTATAAGAATGGTGTTGCAACCCGAAATAACCGATATGTGGCTGCCTGACGAGGGTGTAGCTCATAATATTGCAATAATAAATATAGAAAAGAGCTATATTGGTCAACCTCAGAAAGTAGCACTTGCTATGTGGGGCGCAGGACAGATGATGTTTAATAAGTTTTCGATTATTACATCGTTGCCTACAGAGTTGAGTATACGTGATTTGGATCTATTGAAAGAGCAGGTGAAGTATGTTGATATCGAACGTGATACAATCATCACTCAAGGTACACTCGATGTTCTCGACCATGCAGCTCCACAGTGTGGATTTGGTGGTAAACTCTCAATTGATGCAACTATTAAAGAGGATTGTACTTTAGAGCCATTCTCTGCATCTAAAGAGTTGCCAGAGGAGGTTGAAACTTCACTTGCAGAGCAAGGTTGGGCAGCTATTACCTCTTATGTGGCGCGTGATGTTGATTTTAAGCAATACGCCACTAATCTAATAGATAACTACAAAATATCGGGAGTTAAATTTTTGTTGATATTCGATCCAAAAGTTAGAGCACTTAGCACGAACCAAAAAGTATGGTTTATGGTCTCCTCATGTGATGCCAAACGTGATAGCTTTATTTATAAAGGTATTTTGGTGCTAGATGGGCGTATTAAAGCGGGAGGTATTAACGGTTTTAATCGTCGTTGGCCAAATATTGTTGAGCCGCAAGGCGAAGAGCTCCAAAACTTAAACTCATGTAGTAGTGCTGAGTATCAGGTGTAATCAGATCTAGTTATGAAAGACAAAAGACGAGCAATATTAATACTACTCTCTATAGTGGTTATCGTGAGCGTAGTTATTCGCATAGCACGCCGCGACGGCAGGGTGTATGTTGACGACGATATCGAGTATAGCGAAACAGTAATAGAGAGCAAAGAGGTCGATATGTCTGATCAAGATGTGAAGGATTTATTTAATTTCTAAAACCATTTTTAAACGCTTAGCGATAGCTAATCATTTAAAGATGCTCCATGAATGCCCATGCTGGCAAGAACTCCTCGTCCCTTACGCTCTTCGGGCTCACTTTCGTTCGCTGGGGGTTCTCATGTAGGGCGTTTCTTGCTTCGCGATATCCGAACATGGAAATAGCTGCTTTCACACTTTTGTGTTCTTATTTGGTGAACGTCACTGTTAATTATCCTCTTTTGAACCTAGTCTCGATAGTGAAACTACCTCTCCTTCTTTGATATTCACCTCATACATCACACCTTCTGTGCTATTTAGGTGGTGAAATAGATGATATTTGCCGTTAACCCAACTAGCTTTCATGATTTTGTTTGAGGCAAAATCTTTGACTTTTAACTTTTGATTAAAGTCGACATCAAATTTTTGACCTACAAACTTCTCTAATCGTTTATCTCCATTGATCTCTTCTAAGAGTTTATCATTAGCATCAAAGCCACCACTTAGTTTGGCTAAATATAGAGTCTTATCTTTAATTATCCAGTTTAACGAATAATTCTTGTCGCTAAACTGCAAAGTATAATAAGAGACTTCAGCAATAGCTAGTTCGGGAAACAAGTTTTTGTAACTATCAAAGCTATTCATAAACGATTTATCAATAGAGAAAATCATAGGTTCATCACCTTTGTTCTCAATTAACATTAGATTTTCATTGTTTTGAGTGGATAGATTAAAATATCCATACTCATCATCTACTTGGTTGTGATGCACAACCTGAGCTGAAACTATACTTATGCTAAATGAAAGTATAGCCATTAATGCAAAATTTACTTTTTTCATAATTCATTGTTTTAATACATGAGTGCCAGTAATTATTTAAATAAATACTTGTAGGATTTCTACAAAGATACTAAATGTTTCTATAAAAACAACTATATGGTTGTTTTTTGAATTTTATATTTATCAAAGATTTGTTTTTTATATAAAAATAGTGACTTTTTATATAATTAGTACCCTGTGTAATGTTATGATTGAGCAGTAAGGGGCGCACCCCTTTGAGGAAACTATGTAATCCCCTTAATTAGCTACTCGTTTTTTGTGATAATATCACTTGTGTAGTCTCCTTTCAAACAAGATGATACATCTCTTTCTGTTTGTTTTTGTACGGTGTTAAAATAGGTGGTTTGGTAGAATAAAAAGGCCTGTCCTTAGAGTTTTTACCCTATTTAGGGTATTGATACTATCTCCTTCGCAGCATATCTTTGCACCCGAATTAAACAAATGGAACAGATAAATGAAAGGAAAAATCCTTACGCTTTTAGCACTGTTTTTGGTGGTTGCAAATCACTTGCATGCTGATAACAGAAAGGCTAAAATTAATGGTACAGTGGTCGATGAGCAGGGAGATGCTATCGCTTATGCTCAGGTATACATAGAGAATAGTTCGATTGGTAGCTTGACAGATAATAATGGACATTTTAGCTTAGCAATTGCTCAAGGTAGTTATAAATTGGGAGTATCGCACCTAAGTTACCACAATCACGAACAGACAATCGAGCTTAAACCAGCTCAAAATATCAAACTTAACATCAAATTAAAGGCTTCGCATTTAGAGGCTGAGGAGGTGGTAATAAAGGGCGACGGAAGTAGTGCGCGCTTAAACAAAACAGCCTATAATGTTAAGTCGCTATCGCTTTTAGATATTAAAAATAGCTCAGCAAATATGACCGATGCACTATCGAAGATAGGTGGTGTGAAGATTAGGGAAGCTGGAGGCGTTGGTAGTGAATCAAACATCTCATTAAACGGTTTTAGTGGCGAACACGTTAAAATTTTTATTGACGGCGTGGCACTAGATAAGAATAATAGTTCATTTTCATTAAGTAATATGCCTGCAAACTTTGCAGAGCGCATAGATGTTTATAGTGGAGTTGTGCCTATTGAGTTTGGAACAGATGCAATTGGAGGTATTATAAACATTGTTACAAACAAAGATTTGCGCTATAATTCGATAAATATAGATGCTTCATACTCTTATGGCTCGTTTAATACTCATTCGACCTATCTTAATTTTGGTCAGGTATTTAAGAGTGGAATAACATACAATATCAATCTTTATCAAAACTATTCAGACAACAATTATTGGATTTATAATACGGTTGCGACATTTACAGAGAATCCAGGATGGGCTCCTGTGCCTAACTATAGCGATCAGACAATCTATAGAGTTCAGCGATTTAATGATGCTTACCACAACGAAACAGCAATTGGTACGTTTGGTGTGACTAATAAATCGTGGGCTGATGTGTTGACTCTTAAGTTCAACTATTCGCAGTATGATAAAGAGATTCAAACAGGCGTAGTGCAAGATATTGTGTATGGTGAGAAAGAGCGTACTGGCCACTCGTTTACGCCAACGCTTGATTATTCAAAGAAAGATTTGCTTGTTGAACGATTAGATGTTCGCTTAAGTGCAAACTACACTAATGGCTATACGCGCAACTACGACCCAGCGACAAGCACATATAGCTGGAGTGGTGAGAGTGTATTAAACTCATCGCTTAGTCCTACTGACAATGAGACTAAAAGTGATGCTTATAATGCAAGCTTGATATTTAAATATTCACTGGCTAAAAATCACGATTTTACACTATCAAACACATTTGGTTCGACATCGCGTATCACTCGTTCGATGGAGTCGGGAACAACACTGTATAGCGAGTGGGAGACACCCAAAGTGAGTATTAAGAATATTGTTGGTGGGTCGTATAGATACTATATCTCTGAGCTTTTTGATGCTACTGCATTTGTAAAATACTATCTTCAATCAAATGAAGGTGTAGCTTTAAATGACGATAGTGAATATGTTCTTACAACAAAACGAGATGAATCGCTAGGCTATGGTGCAGCTGCAACATATTTTGTGTTTGACGGTTTGCAAACAAAATTATCATACGAAAAAGCGTATAGGCTGCCAACTTCGACTGAGATATTTGGAGATAACGATTTAGAGGAGGGTACATTCACTCTTAACCCTGAGACTAGCCATAACTACAACTTAAACCTAACTTATAGTGTTGATGTAGGAAATCATAACTTCTATGTTGATGGTGGGTTGGTGTATCGCGATACACGCGATTATATAATTCGCTCGGTGAGTAGCAGTAATTCGTTTATCTCCTCAGCAAGTTACGAAAATCATGGTAAGGTTGAGACTAAAGGGTACACAATCTCTGCGCGCTATAGCTATGGAAATAGGTTTAGTGTAGGAGGAACATTCAATAACTTAAGTGCACGCAACAACGAAAGCTCTCTACATGGAGGTACAAGTTACGAAACACTAACATACGGTTTGAGACTCCCAAATCTGCCATATATCTATGCAAATGGAGATGGTAAGGTGAATTTCTTTAACCTATTTGCCAGTGGTGATACCTTCTCTGTAGGGTATGACCTGTTTTATCAGCACGAATTTCCTTTAAATTGGGAGACTATTGGTTTTGCCGACACAAAGTCGATTGTGCCAACTCAGTTGTCGCATAATGTTATGATAAATTACAACTTTATGCAGGGAAGATACAATCTATCGTTAGAGGCAAAAAACATAACGGATGCCAACCTCTACGATAATTACAGCTTACAGAAAGCGGGTAGAGCATTCTATGCAAAAATCAGAGTAAATATAAACAAAAAGAGATATTAATAATTTAAAAAAACAGAAAAATGAAAAGAAAGGTTTTTAGAGGATTTTTATCGGTATTAGCAGCAAGTTCAATGTTAATATCGTGTAATAAGGAGTCAATCGAGTCAGACGATTTGAACGGCAACGATGGTGATACTTCGCAAGAGCAAACAAGTGTGTTTGTTGTAGCTACTGAGATAGGTGATGCAGTATATTTAATGACTACTGAGACTTTAGAGTCAGGTACAATAACTGCAAAAAACAATGGTACAGAGGCTAATGCAGGAAGTGTATGGCAATATGTCAACAATAAGTATCTATTTAGCATAAACGAAATTGGTGGAAGTGATCCAGTTGATGTTCGCGGTTACGCACTAGATGCTTCAAGCGGAAGAGTTTCACAAATTGGATACTACTCAACTACAAAATATGCAAGTTGGGGAAGCTGGGGTGATAAATTTGCCTATACAGCATATTTGTCAAATAGTGCTGAAACGCCTAATGTAGATAGCGATGGTACAGAGTACTCTCCAATTAACATCTACTATACAGTTGCCGATCCAGAGACTGGTACTGCACAATTTAGTAACTTTTCGGCAGAGGGTTTTCTTTTAAACTCTAAAATTGCTGAAAAAGATCGCTCTCCTGAGACAGTTAACTTCCCAGGTTTTGTTGAAGCAGGTGGAAAAATGTATGTTTCGATTGCAACACAAGGTGTAAGTAAGTACGCAACTTTAGATGCTAACTTTGAAACAAATATGCAGAACCTTCTAGATAATGAGGGTTATGGCGGTACTCCAGCTGACTATGTTGCTAAAGGTTCAGGTATTTGTTATACACTTGCTGGTTCTCAAGCAATTTCTGGCTACCAAAGTACATTCTCTGCAACAGGTGGTGTTCCTTTTCCTTTAACTCCAGACAAAGCGCGTATCGCTGTGTATGATGCAGATAGCTACGCATTTGGTGCAGAGCCTGAGGCATTCATTACTACTGATGCAATGGGTCAAGCGTATGGTCGTTACTATGGTAACCCATACAACACAATGGTGACTAACGGAAACTATGTATATGTGTTCTCTCCTGCATCTGCAAGACGTTATAGTGACATGGACGTAGTTGACCAGGCAGACGGAACAGAGATAGTAGCTCAATATAGCTCAACTGATAACACTGAGTGGAACGAAGAGACACAGCTAACAGACTTAAGAAAAGCTACTAGCTCTGCAAAAGCGAGTGTTATGCGTATTAGAGCGGGTGAGACTAATTTTGACTCTTCATACGGTACAGTTGTTCTTGAGGATTTGTTGGGTGGTTACACATTCACTCGTGTATGGCACATTACGGAGCACCTATTCTTGCTACGTGTTATGAATAGCGACAAGCCAACATCTGAGGGTTATTACTACGAATTCCATAAAAATGTTCCTACAGATGCTCGTTTTGCGATCTACGATGCAGCAGCAAAATCGGTTCACTTTATATCAGGTCTGCCAACTACAGCTGAACTTCGCGACGACAGCTCTTCAATTGGCGAGCCATGTTGTACAGATACTCAGGTGTTCATTCCTATGTCATTAGAGTCACAAAGTTTAGTGTATGTTGTTAATAACATCGATTCAGACAACCCTAAAGCAACAGCTGGCATTAAGATTGAAGCTGATATAGTACAAGGTGTAGGTATATTAACAACAAACTAATATCTGAAATAAAATGATAAAAACAGCATTAGATATAATTGGTTTTTTAAATACCAATTTCTCTTTTATCCTTGCGTTGATAGTTTACACAATTTTAGCAATTGCTCTATCTAAGTCTATCAAGAAACATGCAAATGTGTATAATTGGGTATTTGGAGTGCTTGGTGTTGCATTTGCAATCTCACCTATCAGCAGATTGTGTGGTGTTACACTGCCTTTCTCTATCCAGCAAATTCCCATCTTAGGTTCAGCAGCTAGTGAACTATCTAGCGCGGCTAATTTTATTCATCCAGTTATTGTGATAATAATGTATATGGGTGCTTTTAGCCCAAAGACACGTTATATTCCTAGATTGATGTCTATTAGAAAAGAGCTTTCGATTATTGTAGGTTTCCCAGTAATAGCTCATCTTGCTAAACGACTATTCGGAACTTTTCCACAAGCATGGAGCTATTTTATGAACTATGAAGAGTCGGTAGCAAACCCTAAAGTGGTGAGCGAGGTAGGCTCAGCCATTACAAATGCAGTTCTTGTGTTAGGTATTGTTATGACAGTTCTGTTTTTGGTGCTTTGGATTACTTCGTTTGATTCAGTACACAAAAAACTGGGAGCAAAAAGATGGAAAAGCGTACAAAAATGGTCATATGGGCTATATGCAATGCTCTTTATCCATGCAGTAGGTTTGCAACTGGGAGGTATGATTAGCTACAACGCTAATCAGCGTATCAAACAAGAGAGCGCGGTGGTGATAGCTCAGGAGAGTCAACCTAAAGAGGGGCACTCTCATGGAGAACAAGGTCACTCTCATGGTGAACAAAAAGGTGAGAACCAACCAGAGCCTCAAAAGGGAGAGTCGCAAGGTAGCTCAAAAACAGCGAACGCTTCATCTGGGCAAGGTGGTCACTCATCTCACGGAAAATCGAAAGGTTTCTCATTCTCAGATATTGAAATCTCACGCAGCACTAAGGCAATAGTAAACATATTGATATATATTTTAGTGTATAGCTCATACCTCTATTTTAGATTAAAGAAAGCGAAGGATATGAGACTGAAAAAGAGAAAATTAACTACTTCGCACTAATTATTAATAAGTAATAGTATAGTGCAAAATGACACTTTGAAATAAACCGCTAATATTAAGATTATAATAAATTAATAAAAATAATTGAGATATTTGCGGTTTTTTTGAATATTTCGATTATCTTTGCACAACGAAAACCCGTTATGTTTTAGTATGATAATCAAGAAAAGATAGTTGTAGATTATGAAACACTTAGTCGATACGTTATTTTCGCTCTTGCTATTTGTCAGTTGCCATAAAGACATCGAGCCTACCTCTAAAGAGCAATTAAAAGCAGATATTGTTGCGTTTACCTTTGATAAAGGAGGTTCTGTTGTGCCTAATATTCCTAAAACAGAGATAGATTCTGACGATGCTAATAAGGTGGCAATTTTTATTAAAAACACCAGTGGTGATTTTTCAAATGCTTATGTCTATTATATCAATGGTGATAATGAAATTACAGTAGCCGAAGGTTTTAGTGCCATTGTTGATAGTAGTGATACTGTTAGCTACCATGTATTTACACCATTCAATCCAGAATTCACTACATACTATGACTACCAAGATGCAGTTATGAGTAACATTGATTTTCTGTCAGATGTTGTGTTAAGAAATCAAGATTCACCTAAAGGAGTAACGTTTAATCTCTCTCACAACTGCGCAACTCTACATCTTGAGTTTGAAGCACCTGCCGATGATATTACTGTTAAGGTTAAAGCAAACGATTTAGAATACATTATAGAACCCGCAATTTCTATAGATAACAGAGTGGCTAGGGCAGACGTAGTAGTAGATCCTAAGGATGATTTAAGTGACGTTTATCTGATTATAAATAGCTCAAAAGGCGAAAGTTCATATTCTCTATCAAACCAAACATTCACCAAATGGGAAGCTGGCCAAACATACAGCTACCTTAATATTAAATGTTAGATTGAGCAGATTTGTTTGTTTAGCGGTTTTCACCGCATGAGCCAAAGCTCATGCTTTTTGGCTATCGCCAATTCGCTAAAAAAGACTCCTAGCAGCCTACCGCTGGTAAAAAAACCTTCGTCGCTGATGCTCCTCGGGCTCACTAGCGTTCGCTAGGGATATTCCTGAAAGTGATGTATAGCTTCGCGATGATTGAGGTCAGGGATAATGATTTGGTGTAATGATTACGCCGATAATGATTAATGACCAAAACAGTCACT
>JAWXTQ010000014.1:0-24541 GCA_044433405.1 Rikenellaceae bacterium | reverse complement strand
CTGCCGCAGTTGAACTGTTAATACGATCTAGAGATGATATATCATTAAATACTATTTGATACGTATCTGGTAGAAGTGGTCGAAAGGCTGTTTTGTAGGTTTCACTTCCCATAATCGAAAGTGCACCGTGGGTAGAACCGTGATAGCTGTTTTTGCACGAAACGATTGCTGTTTTACCAGTATAACGTTTTGCAAGCTTCAAAGCTCCCTCTATAGCTTCACTTCCTGATGTTACAAAATATATGCTCTCCATTCCCTCAGGTAGATATGTAGATATTTTTTGCGCTAGCTCAATTTGAGGTGTTTGTATCATCTCACCATACACCATTAGGTGCATATATTTTTGGGCTTGCTCGCACACTGCATCAACAACATATTGATTTGAGTGACCAACGTTGCTTACCGACACGCCTGATATTAGGTCGATATAACGCTTATTATCTGGACCATAAAGATAGATACCCTCACCACGCTCAATTTCGATGGCCATTGGCGCAGGCGATGTTTGTCCGATATATCTTAAAAAAAGCTTAATCATTTTGTTTATAATAGTTCTTTAATATGTTGTCTGCATCTCTTACTGAGTATCGCATCCAACGGTGTAATAATATAGTTTGTTCCTCTTCTGATAGCTGCCAATCAACATTAGATGAGCGGATTCTATCGACAAGAGTTTGTATCATAATTGCTGCACAAACACTCACATTTAAACTCTCAACAAAGCCATACATGGGAATCTGTATAAAGCTATCAGCATTAGCCTCTAACTCTTGAGATATCCCTTGCTTCTCTGTTCCAAAAAAAAGAGCAAATGGTTGCGAAACATCGAGAGTTTGAGGTGTAAAATCATTCTCATGAGGGGTAGCTGCAATAATTTTATATCCTTTGCTACGCAAGCTCTTGATTAGTGTGGCTGTGCCTGTTTGGTTGTCGGAGTGGTGAATATCAACCCACTTATCTGAACCTTTAACAATCTTAAAATTTGGTTTAAAACTGGTTAAAGTCTCAACAACATGAATATTTTGCACCCCAAAAGCCTCACACGAGCGAACTATTGCACTTGCATTCTGAGGATGAAAAATATTTTCAACACAAACAGTAATGTGGTTAGTACGCTCTTTTACAACTCTACTTAAAGTTTCAAACCTCTCCTCATTCATAAAACTACTTAGGTAGTTTATCTCATTCTCTAATATACTTAAATCCATAAATAATTTCGTTAACCTCCTCTAGAGCATTCTTTGGTAAACTGCCATTAAGTTGTCGGCGATTTTGTCATCGTCAAACTTAGCAATGTTTTTATACCCTTTCTCAACAATTTCGGCTCTATAACTATCTGATGATATAATCTTTTTAATCATCTGCGTTAAATCATCTAGATCATACTGCCCAACATATAGCGCAGCATCTCCACCAGCCTCACTAAACACCCCACCAGTTGAGGTTATTACGGGTGTACCACAGCTCATTGACTCTATGATAGGCAGGCCAAAACCCTCAAATAGCGACACATACACAGACACGGCTGCCTGTTTATAGATAGATGGCAACTCTTCAAGATGACAATTGTGAAGAAATATCACCTTATCCATAATACCTTTACTTTGAGCGTACTCCTTAAGCTTATCTACATAGGGAGTCCATTTGCCACATGCAACTAGCGGTATATCAAGCTCTCCCTCGCCAATTGCATGAAGGGTAAGCATTAAATTTTTACGCTCCTCTATAGTTCCCACACTAACAATATATCTATCAGGCAGATTATAACGTCGTTTAACACGTTGAGCTACTTCATCATTTACATTAGACCTATATATAGGATTACACCCTTGGTGCACTACCGCTATCTTCTCCTCTTGTAGTTTATAGAACTCTACTAAATCTTGTTTTGTTTGTTGCGAAATTGCAATTATAAGATCGGCATTCTCACAACTCTTCTTATACATCCAGTTGTAGTAAGCTTTGCTTAGTCGTGGATATAGATTTGGATAACGAAGAAATATAAGATCATGCATTGTCACAACACTCTTAGCTCCTCCATATCGAATATCTAGCGGTAGAATGTTATTTAAACCGTGAAATATCTCTGCTCTAGAACGACGAATATCGTTTGACATGTTGAGATTACGCCAAATAGCAGGCGATAAACTACCTAGAAAATTGCGAGGCTGAACAATCTTAACATTTTTAGGTATAGAAAAGTTCACTCTGTTTTTGTCGTAAGCACTTAATATAGAGTAGTCATTATCAGGGTAATATTTTGACATCAACTCAATAGTCGAGCGTCCATAGTTGCCTAGGCCACTATGATCCCCAAAAACATGATATGCATCGTACGCTAATTTCATTATATTACGCTCCCTTTTAATACTAAAATATGCTTTTCACCTAAGCTGTTTTTAATATCTATTTTTTTATAAAAAGCCCCCTTGTCATCTGGTTTGAATGTTACCTCAATGCTATCTTTCGCACCTGAAAGAAGTGGCTTACGATTATATTTTACTTTTGTGCAACCACAGAATGTTTTCACCTCTAGGATTACTACTGATTTTTCAGAAGTGTTTGTAAAATAGAATAGTGTATCTATTTTATCACTAATACTAATCTCACCAAGATTAATGTCTGTCGTTTCAAACTTGATTAGACTGGACTGATTAGTGGCCGAAATTATAAATGGCATCAATAATAGTATAGCTACAAAAAATTTACACTTCATAATCATTTTCTATTTTCTTAACACAAATTTGATTCTACAAAGTTAGTTAATTCTACGAAATTTTCAACACTTAATCTTTCAGGACGAAGTGTGTAGAATTGGTGCTCATTTTCGTTATTCAAATTTGGAAATGCAGCTTTTAGAGAGTTTCTAATAGTCTTACGTCGTTGATTAAAAGTGCCTTTAACAACTCTAAAAAATAGTTTTTCGTCACATTCTAACGATTCTCTATCGTTACGCACCAATCTTATTACTGCACTTTTAACCTTTGGAGGAGGGTTGAATACATCTTCGTGCACTGTAAAAAGATAATCTATATCATAGAATGCTTGCAAAAACACACTCAAAATACCATACAATTTCTTGCCTGGAGGCTCTGCAATTCGCTGAGCAACCTCTTTTTGAATCATACACACACATTGTGGCACTAGATCTCTATTTTCTAGAATTTTGAAAAATATTTGTGACGAGATATTGTAAGGAAAATTTCCAATTACATTAAATTTCCCTTCGAATAACGACCCTAGATCAAGTTGCAAGAAGTCACCTACGATATTTTCCTTGTGAAGGAGAGTGAAATTTTGTTTTAAATACTCGATACTTTCGGTGTCAACTTCTGCCACTTTAAGATCTACATCCTCTCTCTCAATTAAAAATTGGGTTAATACACCTGTGCCTGGCCCAACCTCTATTGTATCGCTACAGCTTGCGCTATCTAGAGCATCACAAATGCTTTTTGCGATGTTTAAATCGGTTAGAAAATGTTGTCCTAAATGTTTTTTCGGTCGTACGTACATAAATTGTTAAGTGCTAAATTATTTATTTCTATTTGACAAAACGATTATCTATTGTTAAATGCCCTTACCATTCTCAATTGGCAATGCTATTCCCTCTTTAACGTCTTTCAATAAATTTCTATCTACCTCACCAGTGATAAATTCTGGGACGTTATAACTTCTCTCGTTTAAGTAGTTATATTCAGCATTTTTCTGAGGTAACATAAATGGTTTCGAGAATTCACCGCTCTCTTTACTATAGTGAGCAATATAAAGATTTGAGTAAAGCCCATCATCTCTGCGCGATGTAAAGACAACCCAATTGCCATTACTTGAGAAACCACGGTAACTCTCGCTCTCATCGCTATTTAAAATCTCTAAATTTTCTAGTTGGCGAGTGTTTAGATCAATACTGTAAAGATCAGCCTCTTTGTGCCATATAGAGAATGTTCCATAATTGCTCATTGAGAAACTTACCTTTTCGCCATCATGGAAAGTGCGAGGTATTGCAACACTCATATCAAGTACCGAAGCATCGAAGATTAATTCATAATCTGAAAAAGTCTCAGTTTCAGCATCAAATGCTACACGATAAAGATTGTATTTAAGACTTAAAGGCTCTATCATATTATCCTCATTACGCTTTGTAGAGACAAAATATAGATATTTACCATCATTACTCCACGTTGGAAAACTCTCAGCCATCATTGGATCATATATGAGTTCATCGCTAAAGAGAATACTTTTTTGAGTATCATAAATAACTATATCGCTATTTGAGTCAAACACCTCAATAGGCTTATCACCAGTAAGGTGCATAATCTGACGAGTTACGTTTGTAGAGAATGCGATATAACGCCCCCCTGGATGCCAAGCTGGATAGACAGTTTGCCCCATCATGCTACCAGTTTTCATATCAAAACGTTCGGTACGTCCGTTTATACTAATTACTGTACCTGCATAATATTGACGTAGGTGAAACAAGAATCTATCTGGCGAATTTTGATGAAAAGTATGGCAATTCATACAACCATTATCAGTCTCATCATTTATGATAATTGATGTCTCATTAAAAGAGGTTATATCTCTCTGATAGATACCCATTTTACCCCAATAAACATAGCCAGGGTTGATTAGTCTATATGCAATATGGCTATCAATAGCATCATTTGAGATGTTAATTCTCATAGGCTCATAGTTATATTTTACGCCATCTCTAATAACACTAATCTCAACGTTTAAGTAATCTATAGAGTTGTCGGCTATAGCCTCTTTCCATTTGTTGAATGGGATATCGCTATCACCGCTTTTGCTTTTAATAGAGAACAACGATTTACCATTAGAATCGTTAAAGTTAAACAGATAAATATCTGCACTATCTGTTACTGTAAAGTTTAATGGCGAAATAGTTCGCGGAATAGTAACATCATAATAGTCAGGATATATTGCTGCCTGCGAAGCAACATCTTGCTGCGTTTTATAGCTTTCACTACATGAGTAGTTAAGCAATAGTGCAAAAAGCAGGTTTAAGTATGTAAAATTCTTTTTTATCATTGTCTTAGTCATTATAAAATTTAACTTCATCAGGATTAATATTTTGAGCATAATACCAATACGATTGAGGATATAGGGTAGCCCCACTGCTTTTGTGTTTAGCAAATTTCACACGCAAAGCGGGATCGATAGGAGGTAAATCCATTACTTCGTTTGTATACTCTGTTAGTTCTTCATAGATTATAAGCACCTCTTGGTAGTATGTTGGCAATCCATCAGGGAAAAACTTCATAGCTTGTGGTATTCTACTAACAAATTTATGTACTCTGCCACTTAAAGCGTAGTATGCCATTAAAACCTCAAAGGCTACTTTATTATTTGGATCTTTGTTTACCGCATGCTCAACTAACTGAGGCACTTCCGAACGGAACATTGAATCCATATTGGTTGTCACATAATCTGTAGACTCTTTTTTCTTGTAGTTAGGCATTAATCGAGATAGTTTATCATGAACTCTATCTTTGCCACACTTGTTGAAGTAGTATAAAATACGCTCTAAACTAGCGTAACTCTTACCATAAATAGAATAATACTCATAAGAGCTCTTTAATCCTAGATTTGGGAAACCTACGATATCAAAAATCAAATCACTTAAATAATATGACTCTGGAAGCTCAAAACCCTTGTTTCCAGAGGTTTGTTTGTGGTGAAAAAGCTCGTCGTTTAATCGACCCGATTTAATTAATGCAACATTTGTGTAGTAGCATGTTGCTGTGTTGTTTGTGCTACTATTTTTATTCAACTCTAAAACCTTATCCCAATCTTCATTAATCACTGCAAGCTCCATTTTTACAACATGCATCAAGGCTGGATTGTGCTGCTGTCTTAAGAAGTAGCCACAAACGGCAATAACAGCTACTGCAAAAAGTGACGATACTACAACTTTCTCTTTAAATAGAGGCAATACAAGTTGAGCCATCACAATATACAACACTGTTGTACCAGCAAAATAAGCCATGCCGACATTAAATAGAACCGTATAGTATAAAGAGGCTAGAAGCAACAAGGCAATCAACTTACCGACAATTTTTCGTAGAGGTAGGAAGTAGATAATTATCAATACTAAGCCAACCAATAGACCAGAAGAGATATTTACTAAATACTCTCTGACTAAGAAAAACAGAGGAACTAGAGCTAACGACAATGCATCAACTCTATTTTTGGAGTATAGTGAAAGAGCAAATGCAATCACTGCACAACTAACGATAGAGTAGATTACAAGCAAAGTGGTAGATTGAGCAAAGTATGCCGATATATATTTGGCTAAACCTTCTCTCTCAAAAATCATATCTTGAGCAAAATCCCACGAACCAAAGAAATAACTACTTATCTGGAATTTATCAATTATACAATAAACTACAGTTGATAGGTATATGACAATTGCTATCACTATCAAGATAAAAATCGGTTTTTTAAAATTTCTCATATTTTATATTTTTATTATTTCTCATATTCTACAATCCATCTCCCTTATATATAGGTTTAGGTTCTGCTTTTATTGTGCTAGTAATCACCTCAGGGTTTACTGCTCCAGTAATAAACTCAGGCAAATTATAGCTTCTCTCATTTATTTTGTTGTGAATAGACTTCTCTTGAGGTAGCATAAATGGCTTAGCAAATGTACCGCTCTCTTTGTCGTAATGGGCGATATAGAGACGAGTAAACAGCCCATCGTCACGGCGTGATGTAAACACGACCCAATTTTCATTGGTTGAAAAACAGCGATAACTATCGCTCTTATCGCTATTCAAAACAACAAGTGCTGTTATTTGACCACTCTCAATATCAAAAGAGTAGAGGTCGCTATTGTTGTGCCACACAAAGAAATTCCCATAGTCACTTAGCGATAACGACACTTTTGTGTCGTTATGGTAGGTGCGAGGAACTGTTACGCTCTTGTCGATTGCCTGGGCATCAAACATCAACTCATAATCGGAGAATTGAGCTGTTTGAGCATCAAACCTAACTCTATAGAGGTTGTACTTTAAATCAATAGGATCTAAATCTCTAGTTGCCATATAGTTTGTTGAGACAAAATAGAGGTATTTACCATCTTTACTCCAAGATGGGAAACTCTCAACCATGCTTTTGTCGTATATTAGTTCGCTACTAAACATTTTGTTCTCTTTGATATCATATATAACTATATCGCTATTTAAATCAAACACCTCAATGATTTTATCTCCGCTATTGTGAAGCGATTGTCGTGTTTGATTAACAGAAAAGGCTATATATCTTCCACCAGGATGCCACGAAGGATATACTGCACCAGTCATCATATCACCAGTTTTGAGATCAAACTTTTCGCTTTTGCCATCGACAGTAATTACAGTGCCGTCGTACTCTTGACGCATGTGAAACATAAATGACTCTGGCGAGTTATTTAAAAATGTATGGCAATTCATACACCCTCTTGAATCTGGGTCATTTTCGATAATTGGCGACTCATTGAATGAGCTTAAATCACGTTGGTAAATCCCCATATTAGCACCATACATCCCAGGATTAGTCAATCTATAAACCAAATGAGTATCAATTGCATCATCCGAGATGTTTATTTTAAAGACAGGATAATTATACCTTACACCTCCCTTGATTACAGCTATCTTAATAACAATAAAGCTATTAGATGCATTTGACAAGGCCTGTTTCCATTTTTTAATAGGAATATCACTATCTCCACTTCCGTTTTTTAGTGTAAATAGACTCTTGTTAGAGGAGTCAATAAACTCAAAAAGATAATAATCCGCACTATCTTGCACCGTAAAATTAAGAGGAGCAATAGTGCGCGGAACAACCACCGAACTATAATCGGGATATATGTTAATCTGGCTATTAACTTCCTGCTCCGAAGAGTAACCACCACTACAAGAGGCAAGAATGAAAAAAGCACATATAATAAGTGTATTATTTATAATATTATTTCTCATACTAATCTGGATAATATTTATACTCAGCAGGATTAACATTCGAAGAGTAGTACCAATAAGATTGTGAGTATGCTTGACCCTTTTTGTTTTTAAAATTGGTGTAAGCATCTCTCACTTTCTGATCAATCGGTAGCTCTTCCACACTGCCTTCCATTCTTAATTTATACTCTTCATACACAACTAGCAGCTCTTGATAATATTGAGGTAATCCATTTGGGAAAAAGCGCATAGCACTATCAATATAGTTGGCAAACCTAACAACTCTTCCCTCTAGAGCATAACACGCCATAAGAACCTCGAAAGCGCTCTTATTCTCTTTATCATTTTTTACTATCAATTCTAGAGTTGGTACTAACACTGAGTCTAACTTAGAGGTAAGTATTGAATCGACACCAATGGTTGTGTGGTGCTCTTTGTTGTCATTCTCTACAGAGTAGGGTAATAGGGCAATAAATTTATCGTGCACTTTGTTGTTGCCTATCCTTTTGTAGTAGTAGGCCAGTCGCTCAATATTTGCATGATTTCTACCATAAAACGAATAATTTTCGTAAGTGCTTCGAAGAGCTAGATTTGGCAAACCTATAGCATCATACACAACATCATTAAGACGATGAAAGAAGTTTGGTAACTCAAAGCCTTTGTTCCCAGCATATTGAGTGTGACTAAACAGTTGTGAACTGAGCTTGCCTGTTTTTAGAAGAGCTATATTGGTATAATAGCATGTTTGCACATTACGAACCTTCGCACCTCTATTTAACTCTAAAACCTTTTCCCATTGACCTAGGATTGCTGCTTGCTCCATTTTTAAGGTGTAATCAGCCATCGGATCATATTTTGAGTTAAAATCTGCAAGAACAAACGTCACACTGGCAATTACAAACACTATTGCTGATAAAATACGCTCGCGATACATAGGTAAAAGAAAATTTGACACTACAAGATAGAGTAGTGTCGCTACGGCAAAAAATATCACCTGCTTATCGAATGATATAACAAACAATAATGCAGCAATCAGTAACAGAAGCACCAATTTGCCAATCACCTTTCGAAGAGGTAGTAGTTTTGATAAAATTACTACCAAACTAATTAATAGAGCTGATGAGATAACCTCTAAGAAACCATCAGAGGTGTAGTCTCTGAAAGCTAGATATACCACTCCTAATGCTAATGATAGAGCATCTATCCTATTTCTGGAATAGAGCGAAAGGGCGAGAGCAATGATTGCAGCAACAGCAACTAACGAGACAAGCAACACGCTGGTTGATTGCAAAAACATTAACGAGAGGTAGCAAGCAATGCCACCTCTGTTAAAAATATACTCTTTTGCAAAATCCCACGTAGCAGCGTAATAACCATTAATGTGAAACTTCTCGATTATGTAGTTCAAGCCGTTAGAAAATATGAAGATAACAGCTATTACAACCAATAATATAAATATAGGTCTCTTAATATATCTCATTTTTAATCCCTAACTAGTTGCCTAGTTCACTAAACACTTTTATTCTAACCAAACGAATCTCTTGTTCGGTAATATCACCACTAAGGTTTTTAACTGCACTATCAAGAGAGTCATCTACAGCCTCCTCTTTGAAATAGTCGTAAATCTCCTCTTGTTTATCCTCGTCTATCTCCATATTGATGAAGTAGTCAATATTAATCTTTGTACCAGAGTTAACAATCACCTCAATCTCGTCTAGAAGTTCATCAAGTGTCAAACCTTTAGCATCGGCTATATCGTATAGCTCCATCTTGCGGTCAATGCTTTGTATAATATACACTTTGTTGGTACTCTTATTAACCACACTCTTAACGACCATATCTTGAGGACGAATAATGTCGCGTTCTTCGACATATCGTGCTATTAACTCAATAAAATCTTTTCCAAATTTCTTAGCTTTTCCTACACCCACACCTGTGATGTTCTGCAACTCCTCCATTGTGATAGGGTATTGATTAGCCATATCCTCAAGAGAAGGATCTTGGAAAATCACAAACGGTGGTAGATCCTTGCGTTTAGCAACAGTTTTGCGAAGCTCTTTTAACATTTTAAACAACTCCTCGTCAGCTGCCCCCATAGAGGCTGAACGATTAATTGCTCCTCCATCATTATCAACACCATCTTCAAATTCATTGTCTCTACTAATCATCACCTCATAAGGAGAGTTTATATACTCTAACCCCTTTGGACTTATTGATAGTAGGCCATAGTTCTCAATATCTTTGTCAATTAAACCGAGAATTAATGCTCGACGAATAACTGTAATCCAGTAAGCTAATGGCTCATCTTCGCCTTTACCAAATAGCTCTAACTCGTTGTGTTTGTATGATTTTATTAGATTACTGCTCTTGCCATTTATCACATTAGCTAGATAATCTATCTTAAATTTATCGCCAATTACTTGTAATGTTTGAAGCATCAACACTATAGATTTTGAGGCATCAAACTTTGGTTTTGGATTAAGACAATTGTCACATGAGCCGCAATTCTCCTCTAAATACTCCTCCCCGAAATAGTGAAGTAGCGATTTACGCCTACAAACCGACGATTCAGCATAAGATACTGTCTCCATAAGCAATAATTTACCAATCTCTTGCTCTGCGACTGGTTTGCCTTGCATGAATTTCTCTAATTTCTGAATGTCTTTATAGCTATAGAAAACAATACATTTTCCCTCGCCACCATCTCTACCAGCACGGCCAGTCTCTTGATAATACCCCTCTAAACTCTTAGGTATATCGTAGTGGATTACATAGCGAACATCAGGTTTGTCGATACCCATACCAAAAGCAATAGTTGCAACAATTACATCGACATCCTCCTTCAAAAATCTATCTTGGTTGTCGGCTCTAGTGTGTGCATCCATACCTGCATGATAAGGCAGTGCTTTAACTCCATTAACTATAAGTGTGTCGGCAATCTCTTCTACTTTTTTTCGACTTAAGCAGTATATAATCCCCGATTTACCCTCGTTTTGTTTTATGAATTTGATAATCTCTTTAATGGTATTGTTTTTAGAACGTACCTCATAATATAGATTAGGACGATTAAACGACGATTTAAAAGTCACAGCATTTTGCATTCCTAGGTTTTTCTGAATATCTAATTGAACCTTTGGAGTTGCAGTGGCCGTAAGTGCAATAATAGGTGCGGTCGAAATTTCGGTGATAATAGGTCGAATGCGCCTATACTCTGGACGAAAATCGTGACCCCATTCTGAGATACAGTGAGCTTCATCAATTGCATAGAATGAGATTTTAATGTTGCGCAGAAAATTAATATTCTCCTCTTTAGTGAGTGATTCTGGCGCAAAGTATAGCAATTTTGTCTTTCCTGCTAAAACATCCTCTTTAACCTTAGCTATTGCACTTTTGTTAAGTGAGGAGTTAAGGAAGTGAGCGACACCATCATTTAGCGAAAATCCACGCATAGCATCAACCTGGTTTTTCATAAGCGCAATCAATGGTGATATTATGATAGCAACACCATCCATCATCATGGCTGGCAATTGATAACACAAACTCTTACCGCCACCTGTTGGCATTAAGACGAACACATCTTTTCCATTCATCAATGTTTTGATGATTTCCTCTTGGTTGCTCTTAAATTGAGAGAAACCAAAATATTTTTTCAAACTCTCTGTTAATGACATTATATTCTCATTTATAACATTTTTTCATCGAATAAAGCTAGCATCATCGGCGGCAAACGCTCCGTAATAAGCGTATAAACCACTGAAAATAAGTACTTTTATATATTTAGTTACTGTAAAACAATGTTTGAATTTACTAAAAAAAAGCGAAACACCAAAACAAAAACACAATTTAGTTATTTTTTCTAACTATTTTTTGAGTGATTCTAAATTTGTATATTTGCCACCTAAAGAGTAAAAAATTATGTTAAAAACCAATCCTCAGATAGAGCTAGCAACCGAATTTGTTAAAGCAACCGACACCAATATATTCCTAACGGGAAAAGCTGGCACAGGAAAAACTACATTTCTTAGAAATGTGATTAAAAGCATAAATAAGAGATATGTGATTACAGCTCCCACTGGTGTTGCAGCCTTTAATGCATCAGGAGTAACGCTACACTCTCTATTTCAACTCCCTTTTGGATTGCATCTACCCGATTCAGCACAAACAGGCGATAGCAGATATAGAAGAATGAACAAAAACAAGTTAGCCCTGATTCGTTCGATTGAGCTATTGGTTATTGACGAGATAAGCATGGTTAGATGCGACACATTAGATGCTGTAGACAAAGTATTAAGAGAGGTTCGTCGTGATGCGCGACCTTTTGGTGGCGTGCAGCTACTCATGATTGGTGATTTACAACAGCTTTCGCCTATATGCAAGGACGAGGAGTGGCAACTATTATCAAAATATTACAAACATCCCTATTTCTTCGAGAGTAACTCCCTTAAAGGCTGCAACTACATAACAATCGAATTAGAAGAGGTATTTCGCCAAACAGACCTAAATTTTATGCAGCTATTAAATAGCATAAGAGAGAATAATGTATCACCTGACACAATATCTCAACTTAACAGCAGATACTTGCCTGATTTCAAAACAGAGCTTGACGATGGTTATATAACTCTAACTACTCATAACCACACTGCTAACAACATCAATAGACACAACTTAGAGTTATTGGATAGCGACTCTTTTTATTTTAACTCTAAAGTTGATGGTGATTTCCCTGATTGGAGCTTTCCGAACGATCAAAGCGTAGAGCTAAAAAAGGGAGCACAGGTTATATTTATAAAAAATGATACATCTTCAGATAAGCTATATTACAACGGATTAGTTGGTCAGATAATAGATATTAACAAAGATAGTGTAACAGTAAAACCAACCACTTCATCGACTCCGATAGTTGTATCACCAACAAAATGGTCAAATATGGAATATATTGTCGATAGCAGCAATGGCGATATCAAAGAGAAAGAGAAGGGTAGTTTTACTCAAATCCCTCTAAAATGTGCTTGGGCAATAACCATACACAAAAGCCAAGGTTTAAGTTTTGACAAAGCGATAATTGATGCCGAAAGCTCTTTTGCGCATGGTCAGGTGTATGTTGCACTCAGTAGATGTCGAACTTTTGAGGGTATGATACTAAAAAGCCCGATTAACTACTCGTCAATAGTTAGAGATAGGGCAGTAGATGGTTTTAACGATAGGATTGGAAGTTCTCAACCGCAACAGAGCGATTTAGATTATTGCAAAAAACGCTACTTTGGTAATATCTTAAGGGATATTTTTACTTTTAGAACTATTGTTAGATCAACATTCAACCTCTCACGTCTATTTAGTTCGTTCCTTGACAAAGAGTATCCAAAGCTAACATCAGCCCTAGCGAGTGTTTCAGAAAAAGCGGGGAGTGAGTTAGAGAAAGTAGGAGATAACTTTATATTACAGCTAAACAAGGCAATAGAGTCTAGCCCAGATTATAGCAGCGATAGCTACATTAATGAAAGGTTGACAAAGTCAGCAGAATACTTCTCTGAAAAATTAACACCCCTAAAAAGCACAATAGAACAAGCCTCCTATGCCACTACTGACTCTAAAGAGGTAAAAAAACAACTAACAAAAATAATCACTCCTCTTCTGGAAGAGATATCAATAAAGGAGTGTGCAATAAGGTTATGTGCCGAAGGCTTTGACAGCCAAGAGTTCCAGAGAAGAAAATACAAAATAGTCACAAAATCAGCAACAAAAGATAGCTCTTCTAGCAAGAAAACTAGCAAAAACATTAGCGATGATATCATCCACAAAGAGCTCTACAACACACTTCTTGAGTGGAGATTGAAACTTTCTCGCAAAATCAACAAACCAGCATACGTAATACTCACCAATCGTAGCCTTATAGAGATACAAGCAACCTTGCCATCAACAACCGAGGAGCTAAAAGAGATATCAGGTATTGGCAAACAAAAGATTAAAGTTTACGGTGATGAAATTCTCGATATGGTTGAAACCTATGCGATTAACGCCGATAATGTTTAATGGCTAATGATATGAGTTAACGCTCCCTGCATTCCGCAAGGAGCGTGTATAGCTCTTCCTAGAAATAATTTTCATCATACTGATTTTCATACACCTCTTTTCTATATATCTTAGGATATTTCACGTGATAATAATACCAATTTTTTAGCTTATTTATCATATCATCTCTCTTTAAATTCATTTCAGTTAAGGGAAGCATCTTTTTTAATGATTGTGTAACAATTCCTACTTTTCCATCTTTTTCTACATAGATATAATCAATACCATTATCTAAATCAACATCCTTAAGTATGTGAAAATCAAAATCATCAATCACATTTTGGTATCTTATCTGCTCAAGTATTTCAATCATAGTTTCTCTATTATCACTAGTGATTTCTATATAGGGAACTACTTTTTTAAGTCTGATCCAATTAGTGTTGATATAACCCGACAAATAATATGAAATAAATGGCGCAACAACAGGCACAATCATAGCTTCCTCTCCTGGAAGCTTCATAGAGACTCTTGCATAACCGCTTTTGCTAAATGACTCTGCAAAATCATATCTAGCTGAGACAAAAACTTTATCCCCTTTTTCATACCCCATCTTACTAAGCTCAACATCAGCATAGGGCTTAACTTTATTGAAATCATCTACATACAACATCAGTTCTAAAATAAAAAATGATATATATTATTCCTACTAATCATAAAGATATTAGTGCAAATATGTAAATATTTCTATAAAACCAACAAATACCTATAAAAGTAATCACATACTCGAATATTGTGCAAATAAAAATAACAATAGCTTTTTATTTCTTAAAGAAACAAAAAGCTATTGTTATAGGCGTGAGCTTAAGCTTATGCAGTGAAAGCAGTCATGACATACTCAACATATTTTTAAATTATTACGTCAATTTGCGAAATAACGCACTCTTTCGAAGTAATACCACCACTAACGAAGTTAACAAAAATGCAATGATTCCCACAGTTGGGATTTGAATATATGGAGTGAATAAAAAATTTTGGAATATAGTTTCAAAAACTAAATAAACAATCACAAAATGGATTAAGAAAATACCATAAGTTGCTTCCGACCAAACAGCGATAAGACCACTAGGTTTGAAGTTAATCTTTTGGAAGATAACAAAGAATGGTAGTGTCATCATAAGCACATTAATGCTTGTAAATGACCAAATTATCTCAAGCATGTTGAAGTTATCAGGGTAGTTGTCACGAGTGAAATGGAATCCATACAGCGTTATAGCATAACCTATAGCCCATATTATAACACCATAAATCAAACTCTCCTTAAGACTCCACTTAAGAGGATATTTCACCAAATAGTGAGCTAAAATTACGTAACCTAAAAAGCCTGATACATAGTGGAATGTAGTGAATAAATTCCATGAACATTCGCCATAAAGCCCCATGCTACCATAATTACCTTGATAGCCAAGAAGAGGCGCAGCAGCTTGAATATAAGGGATGACAGTTGTGAAAAGCCAGATATAAAGTAGAGTTTTTAGCTCTGACTGGGTAGCCTCCTTAATCCATGATGATATAATAGGTATAAAAAGATATACACCAAGCATCATATAAATATACCAATATGGAATTGTAGAGAAAGAGAAGTTAAATATCCACATATATGAAGCTTGAATAGTAGAGATAAGAGTGTGGCTATCAGCCTCTATAGTTGGACTAACAGTATCTATAGATTGTGTTAAGATGTAGAATAACCATGGAGATACAATACTCCAAAATATAAATGGTGTTAAAATGCGATTTAGCCTACGTTTGTAGAAATCGGTGAGGCGCAACGATGTTGGCAATAGCAACACTCCCGATAGCATTATAAATAGTGGAACGGATGGGCGAGCAAGCGTTCCCCACATTGCTCCTGCATTAAATCCCTCTACAGAAGTTCCACTAACGTAGGGGTCACATGCGTGAGCTAGTACCACCAGCAAACACGCTACAATTCTCAAAACTGCAATCCACGTAATATCGTGTTTTTTAGTTGTTGTCATAGTTATTTATTTTTAAAAGTTAATATTTGTAGCTGTTATACATTACTCAACTAATGTTAGTTTAGCATAATTGGAGAGTAGTGTCTTTTTGCCGCTTTTGGTAAAATATACATCCACTTTTGGCCCTTTTGAGGTTGCCTCAACGTGTGCTATTCGCCCTACGCCAAACAATTGATGGCTAACCATATCTCCCACTTTAAAGCTATTGCTCGTTTGGTTAGTAGTAGGGGTAGAGGTGTTAGCAACCTTTTTAAAACGCGACATATCACGCTCAATAGGTGGAGGGGCAACAACTGTCTTAGGCTTAGCTGATTGTGAACTATCTCTGTATGTTGAAGTTCGATTTTGTGACTGCTGCCATTGAGGTTTTGATTGTTGTGGTGACGAAAAAGCACTCTCTATAGCATTATCATACTCATCTTGCTCACAATCTTCCATGTCAAGATAGACAGAATCAATCTCTTTGACAAAGCGACTAGGCGCAGAGTTAACCAACCTGCCCCATTTATATCTATTTTGACAATACGAGAGCGTCAACTTCTTAACTGCACGAGTTACTGCAACGTAAAATAGTCGTCGCTCCTCTTCTAAATCAGCAAGGCTACCACTGCTTCCCTCTAGCGGAAAAAGAGACTCCTCCATACCTACAATAAACACCTGGTCAAACTCTAATCCCTTTGCAGAGTGAACCGTCATTAGGGTAACGTTATCATCACTATCCTGATCTTCAGTGTCACTAGTAATAAGCACAACACTCTCTAACCATTCACCGAGCAACAAAGTCTCGCCTCCCTCTTTGGTTCGCTGATCGCACGCCTGTTTTAGAGAGTTTAGCAGCTCTTCAACATTCTGAAGTGCTGATTGATTCTCAACACTCTTATTCTCTTTATAAAGAGAGATTATACCTGTAGCATAACAAATCTCATTCATCGCCTCATAGGCATCTTTTTGGAGTGCTACAGCCGTTAGGTTATTCACTAATGCAACAAAAGGAATAATCTTATTTTGATTTAGCCCCTTTATAACAATCTCCCCCGTAGCTATTTTCTGTAGAGTAGCTAAGGTAGTTAGATTGCTCTGAGTTGCACACTCCCAGATACGCGCTATAGATGTACCACCAATACCACGAGCAGGGAAATTTATAACACGCAACAAAGCCTCACTATCGCTAGCATTAACCAGAACTCTTGCATAGGCTAAGAGATTCTTAATTTCAGCACGTTGATAGAAAGAAAAACCACCATAAATTTTATAAGGAATAGAACGTTGGCGAAGCGCCTCCTCAAAGGTGCGCGACTGTGCATTAGTGCGATAAAGTATCGCAAAATCGTTAAACGATTTACCCTCTTTAAGGATTGCTGTTTTTATGTCATTAGCCACATTAATGGCCTCTTCCTTATCGGTAAATAGATTGTAAACCTTGATTTTATCTCCTACATCACCACTCGAAAACGACTCCTTTTTTAATCGGTTTTTGTTATTTGCAATTACACAATTTGCGGCGTTTACGATAGTTTGTGTTGAACGATAATTTTGCTCTAACTTATATACAGCTGCATTGGGGTAGTCGTTTTTAAATTTTAAGATATTTTCTATCTTAGCTCCCCTAAAAGAGTATATGCTTTGCGAATCATCGCCAACAACTGCTATATTGCCGATTTTTTGCGCTATACGTTTAATTATTAGATACTGAGCAACATTTGTATCCTGATACTCATCGACTAATATATAGCCAAAGCGATTTTGGTAAGTCTCTAAAACTTGTGGAAAATCTCTAAATAAGATGTTTGTATAGAGCAACAAATCATCAAAATCCATTGCATTATTTGCCTTACAACGCACCATGTATTCACGATATACATCCAAAAAATTTGGAATTCCTAACTCTCTATCCTCAGCAATATATGAGGTCATTGAGTTATAAGCTGCAGGAGTGATAAGATTGTTTTTTGCCAAAGATATACGCGACGATATAGAGCGGGGCTTATATTTTTCGTCGTTTAAATTCTTCTCTTTTATAATGGTACGTATAAGATTTTGACTATCAGCAGAATCGTATATCGTAAAATTGCTATTAAAACCTAAATGCTCTGACTCTGCTCTTAATATGCGAGCAAAAATAGAGTGAAAAGTACCCATCCATATTCTAGCAGCCTTTTCAGGCTCAACGACTTTAGCAATACGCTCACGCATCTCTTTAGCAGCCTTATTAGTAAAAGTAAGGGCTAAAATAGAGTAGGGTGCTACTCCTTGTTTTATCATATTAGCTATTCTAAATGTTAGAACACGCGTTTTACCCGAACCAGCTCCAGCAATAATTAATGCCGCTCCGTCGTAATTTATAACCGCCTCTTTCTGAACATCGTTTAGCTGTTGTAAAAATTCTGAACTCATATATTTTTAGTTTAAAGTGCAAATTTACGAAAAAATTTGATACTTTTATACTCTAAAAAACATTTTAATGATAGAAATTATATACAATTACAGCGTAACATCTACAAATGACTTAGCTGCAAAATGTGAGACTCCATGGACAATATTTATTGCCGAAGAGCAGACTAAATCACGCGGTCAGAGAGGAAATAGCTGGGAGAGTGAACCTAACAAAAATCTCACCTTTTCATTGGTGATGCAATTTGATTTTCTAAATGCATCACAACAGTTCTATATTTCAAAAATTGTATCACTGGCAATTGTGAACACACTAGAGGATATGGATATCAAACCAAAGATAAAATGGCCAAACGATATATATGTAGAAAATGAAAAAATTTGCGGAATATTAATAGAAAATTGTCTATCGAGTAACGGAATGTTAAATAAATCTATAATTGGCGTAGGACTTAACATAAATCAGAAAATATTTAAAAGTGATGCCCCTAATCCGACCTCAATTATCAATATTACTGGGTGTGAAAGCAACCGTAATGAGGTGTTAAATAGCTTTGCTCTTCACCTTACAAAACAGTATAATCTGCTATCATTATACGACTATCAAATAATTGATAATCAATACACTTCATACCTATATAGATTCAACAAACCACACCTTTTCAAAACCCCTGACTCAGAAGTTTTCACCGCCAAAATAGTTGACGTACTAGCACAAGGTGATTTAATTGTAGAACATGAAAACGGAGAGAACAAGAGATACCTATTTAAAGAGATAGAGTATATATTATAAGGAAAGTTACACAAGTTTTTTTATATATTCCTATAATATTTTTGGATAATTCAATAATTATTTCTAAACTTGGCGAAAATTTATTAATAATTAAAAATCTAAAATCATGAAAAAATCTATGTTAAGAATAAAAATTATTCTTACGATTTTTATGTTAGGCATGGCTGTTGTTAGTTGCGACAAAACCGACTTAACAATTGAAGAAGAGGAGGAAGTTTTAACTGACGATGATCAAACAACTGACGAAGAGACTGAAGACTCAACAACTACCGAATCTACAAAACTTTACATTAAGTTTAACATCGAGACAACCTACAATCCTAACATCTATGAGAATGTAGCTATTTCTGTCACAAATGATGATATGGGTAATGATGTCAACAGTGAGGTAATTTCATCTACACCTTATTTAACATTAACTTACACAACTAATGCAGAGGAGGTGTTAGTCGGAACAACTCCACAAATCAGTGGCGAAACTCTAACAGACTTTACTGAGCCAGTTGAGTATACTTTGAAAGCAGATGATGGAGAAACTGTTGAGACATTTACTTTGAATCTTACTATCGTAGATTACTCAGTAATTCCTCACATCTATATCACAGTTGATGATGGATCAGAGGTGCTATTAAAAGAGTATTATGATGCTACAATTTGGATTGACGGAGGAAGTGATTACGACGATCTTGAAGAGGTAACAACTCGTATCAAAGGACGTGGTAATTCTACATGGTCATATCCTAAAAAACCTTACAAATTAAAACTTGATAGCAAAGCTAGCATTTTTGGACTTACAGCAGCAAAAGAATGGGTTTTACTAGCAAACTATATCGACCCAACCCTAATGCTTAATTCAATGGCAATGAAAGCTGGTGCGTATCTAGATGTACCACACGTAAACCACATGCTTCCTGTTGATGTTACAATTAATGGCCAGTACAAAGGTAGCTACACATTTACTGAGCAAATCGAGATTAATGAAGGTAGGGTAGATCTTTCTGATGAAGGCTATATCTTAGAGTTAGATACATACATGGATGAAGATTACAAACAATACTCTAGCTACTATTCTCTTCCAGTTATGCTAAAAGATGGTGATGTAAATAGTGATGCTGAGTTCCAAGTAATTATGGATGAGTTTAACGAACTAGAAGCATTAATCGCTTCTGCGACTTTCCCAAATAACGGATACAAAGATGTAATCGACATCGAGAGCGTTGCTTCATTTATGCTAGTTAACCAACTTATGGAAAACCTTGAGGTTACAATTCACCCAAAAAGTACATATATACATAAAGATGTAAATAGTAAGTTTGTAATGGGTCCTATTTGGGACTTTGACTGGACTTGTGGATATGAATTCGGTTCACAACACTTTAGTGGAGGTGGAGTAGACATCTTCTCTTATAGCTCAAGTGCTGGTATAACTAAATTCTTCAACCAATTCTTTAAAGATCCAGAGTTCGTAGCAATCTACCAAGAGAAATGGAGTGATTTTGTTACAAATAACAAACTAGACTTTTTCGAATATGCAGAAGAGTATTATCACACAGTTACTCCTAGTTACAATACTAATGCTGAGATATGGACAAATCATAGTCCAACAACATTCTCTTCATATTATAACAGTATGATAACTTGGTTCGAAAATAGAATTACTTATGTTACAGGACTTGTTAACAATCGCTAGTTAGTAACTTATATACTTATAATAAAAGCTCTAAATTTCACTAAGAAATTTAGAGCTTTTATTTTGTTTTATTTAGCGACTTTCACCGCATGAGCTTTCGCTCATACTTACCTTGCGAACGAAAGTGAGCCCGAGGAGCTGAAAGCAACGAGGATTCATTACCAGTAAGGAGCATTCATGGAGCATTTTTGAATGATTAGCCTTTCTTTATTCTATTTAACATAATATATATTATCATTCAAAATACTATATTAAAAAATCACCCTTAAATAGCTATATTATTAGCTAATTAAGGGTGACAAATATTATATCAAGGGATTGAACTAAAACTCTGCGTTTTTAGGTGTACGTGGGAAAGGAATAACATCTCTAATATTTGACATACCTGTAACAAATAACAATAGTCTTTCAAATCCTAATCCAAATCCACTATGAGGAACTGTACCAAAACGACGAGTATCTAAATACCACCACATATCTTTTTGTGGGATATTAAGCTCTTCGATACGTTGTGTAAGTTTTTCTAAATTCCATTCACGCTCTGAACCTCCAATGATTTCACCAATTTTTGGGAAAAGCACATCCATTGCTCTTACTGTTTTACCATCATCATTTTGTTTCATATAGAATGCCTTGATTTCTTTAGGGTAATCGGTAAGGATAACTGGTTTTTTGAAGTGGTTTTCTACCAAGTAACGTTCATGTTCACTTTGTAAATCTAAGCCCCATTCAACAGGGAATTCAAACTTCTGACCCGACTGTTTTAATATCTCGATACCTTCGGTGTATGGTAGCTGAACAAACTTGTTATCTACAACAAATCTCAATCGCTCAGTAAGCTCTTTATCATACATACTTTCTAGGAACTTTAGATCGTCTGCACAATTTTCAAGAGCATAACTAATCAAATACTTCAAAAACTCCTCAGCAAGTGCCATATTATCGTCTATCTCGAAAAATGCAACCTCTGGCTCAATCATCCAAAATTCAGATAAGTGACGAGGCGTATTAGAGTTCTCAGCTCTAAATGTTGGGCCAAATGTGTATATTTGAGAAAGAGCAGTAGCACCTAATTCACCCTCTAGCTGACCAGATACAGTAAGATTACACGCTTTACCAAAAAAATCATGTGAATAATCAACTTCGCCTTGCTCTGTTTTAGGCATACTTTCGAAGTCTAAAGTCGACACTTTAAACATTTGACCAGCACCCTCGCAATCAGAACCAGTGATTATTGGCGTATGAAGATAAACATAACCTTTATCATTGTAGAATTTATGGATTGCAAAGGCCATGGCATGACGAATACGCAAAACAGCACCAAAAGTATTAGTACGAGGACGTAAATGCGCTATTTCGCGTAAAAACTCCAGTGTATGTCCTTTTTTCTGAAGAGGGTATTTATCACTATCAGCAGTTCCATACACCTCTATTTTTGTAGTAAGAATTTCAACTCCTTGTCCAGCACCTTGAGATTGGACTAATTCGCCCTCAATTCTCAAAGAAGCTCCAGTTGTGATACTTTTAAGCAACTCCTCTTCAAAATTAGCAACTTCAACAACGCACTGAATATTATTAATAGTAGAACCATCATTTAATGCAATAAAATTGACATTTTTATTACCTCTTTTTGTTCTAACCCAACCTTTAACTATTACATGTTGTTTGGCAGGAGCAGTAGCTAAAAGCTCCTTAATTTTAATTCTATCGTCCATTTTTTATATTGTTATTTTTAAAAACATGGCACAAATTTACATAAACTATTTTTATTTACACAATTTAATTTTATAGTTCTTTATTAAAATGATTTTTTTTAAAGCCAACAACAATAAGTGTTGATATTTCTAGCAATATTCACACAAAGAGATAAGTCTAAATAAATCACATATTCGGAGGGACAATAGAAGTTGTGTCTAAATATGAGAAATTTTAACACTTTTAATTTATACTAAAGTATAGGGTTAAGAGAAAATCCTCTTTTGTGTGTAAACTCATCTATATTTACAAATGTAAATACGCAAAAGTATTTATAGATGAGTATATTACAGCGCGTTATAGACTAAAAATTTTTTATTCTTATATAAAATTATAATCTTCTCTATTGTCTCCTCGTTATCGCTAATTTCGCTTATGATTGGGAAAATATCTGGTGATTTATCTTGCTTTACATTTGTAATTTCACTAACTTTTTCACAACTATCTTCTTTATTTTCAAATTGCTTTACATTTGTAAACAAATCAATATTATTTTCATCATCCTCTTTAATTGTAGTAATCTCATCAACAACAGATGCATTGTTTTCTTCTAAAGAAATTGAGGTAAAAACATCATCATTCTCTACAATAGTATCAATGACTACTTGGCGAAACATCTCTCCTTTGCCTAAAATAAGCCAATCTGGGTCGATATCAGGGAAGTTTAACAGTATCTTCTTAATAAAGTCAAAGCTAGGCTTATTTCGGCCTGAAATTATATGTGAGATACTAGAGGGTTGAACACCTAATAACTCTGCAAATTTCCACGCTGTAATCTCATTTACTCTGATTAATTCTAAAATTCTCTCTTTCATTTTTTATTAAAATTTAAATTGTATAAATATTTTACAAAAGTAACGTATTTATTTTTGTAAACAAAGACTTTTTTAAAACTTTTTTTATTTTTAATATTTAATATCAAGTAAATTCTATAATGTACTGATATATAGCGATATGTATTTACTGTATTATTTTCAATAACCTTATTTACAATTGATTCTAAAACTAAGGCTATTACTTGATTTATATTAATTATCAATTAACTACGGTTAATATACTGATATAGTGTGTATTGTATACTATTGCTTAATGTGTTTAGATGGGTGTATTTACTGTGATTTACAAACGTAAAACACACTTATTTTGATTACAAAAGTAAACATTAGCCTACTCCACCCTATCTAACATCTCTTATAATTACTAACAACTAAATTAACATGGTTGATTTTTGTAATAACTACAAAAAACGCCATATACTCCACTATTTAAAGTAGAATACATGGCGATAGAATGAATACCAATAATATTATAATAAACTATATCACAGATGGATAAGTAGTAAAATGACGCTCAAAAAGGGCAAAAAACCTCCCATAATTTGAATATTTCCGATTTAATGTGTAAATATACAGAAATATTCAGATTATGAGGGGTTAAAAAATCTATAAGAGGCTGCCTCGAATAAAATTCGAGACAGCCTCTATGAGCAATGAAACCTATAAGGTTTTACAATCTAGATACGCAACTCTACCTTCTAGGTAGAAATATAGCAACCATTCCTAAAAGTGGCATATATGCAGCTGTATCAAACATTGCAATCACACCATTTGTCTCGGCATAGTTACCCCAGAATGCTGCTGCAATACCAGCAAATCCAAAAGCAAAACCAAAGAATAGACCTGAAATCATTCCGATTCGATTAGGTAATAGCTCTTGTGCTAGCAACACTATTGCAGGAAATGCTGACGAAAGCATAAAACCTGCACCGAAACTACAAATTATTGTACCTGCAAGGTTCATATATGGTATGGCAATAGTAAATGGTGTTGCACCCAATATTGATGCCCAAATTACATATTTACGCCCTATTCTATCACCAATCGGACCACCCATTAATGTACCTAATGCA
>JAWXTQ010000013.1:0-25256 GCA_044433405.1 Rikenellaceae bacterium | reverse complement strand
GTTGCTTTTCGATGAAAATAGCGAGCAATCTAAAATGTTAATGGATAATGGTACTTTTAAAGCTTACTATAATAAATACCTCTCATGTATGAAAGAGGTGATTAGCGAAGCTAGTGATGTAAAAGAGATTGATATCGAAGCTATTTATGAGAAATTGAGCACCAAACTAGGGAACCCAAATTTTAGTAATTCAGGAGAAATTAATGATTTTGATTATTACGGCTTAATGGGCGGTACTCAAAATATTGATATTGATTTAGAAATTTCACCTGCATCAAATGGTGAATACAATCTAAAAACCACAATGAATATCAATGACTGGTATGGTGCTGACAAGGATGACATTAATAAACATGTAGATTTCAAAGATGCATTAGAGGATATTGGAAAAACTCTTTTTACCCCTAATCCTATGGATAGTTATATTATTCCTTATTTGTATATTAAAGAATTCAATTTAAACAAAAAAAGTTTTATTCCAGGTCTTGATGATTTCTTTTGGCTGCAACATCACTATGGCTGCAAGCCTTTCCCAATACAAATCATCTATAAATCGGAAGATAAAATAGATCTTGCCAATTAGAATTCAAATCACTACCTTTGACCTAGATATATTATAGAAAGTAATACATCTAGGTCAATTATATATACATGATTATCATGGCACAACAAAAGAGTAACAATCAAAAAACAACTGATAAACTATCTAGATATATCTATATATTTGCGTATATCTGTATATACCCTACGATTATTATATTCACAAGGAGATGCCTTTGTATTATTCCGCATAAAATATTTTATCTCTATTCGAATACTGTTTTTTTTATATTTTGGGGGTTAAGTTTCTTGTTTATTCCTGCTTTGCTATGGCTTATTATCACTAAAATATTCAAGAAAATTCATCCAACAGTAACAACTATATATTTTTCTTTATTTGTAGTTGTGCAATTTATTGCTCTCATTTTCATATTACTTATGAATGCGTTTTATAGTGCATAGTAAGCGATCAATCACTTTTAATCATATAGCAAAGATTGCTTTATCCTTCTTCTCAATGTGAGTGTGACGTTTTCCGTACACTGCATTGTGGATAGTGTGCTCTCATTGCGGTTACAATTCTATGTAAGCATTATAAATCATTACATTATGATTTTGTGTTGAAACTATTGTATTATATATTTGCATCCAACAAACAATACGTGTTATCTAGAACACACAATCAACAAACAATTAATTACAAAATGATGGATGGAAGAAAAGTAGCTAGGTTCAAACTTGGTAATGGTGAGTGGAGAAGTAAGGTGTATTATTCGCAACCAGAAAAAGAGAATGAAGAAAAGGATGAGACCCTTCATCCGCCACAGACTGCAACGAGCTCCAACTCTGTATGGTCAAAACCAAAGTATGACACTGAAAAATATGCTGGTTATATAGAATCTTTAATGGGCATAGAAAAAGAAAAAACCACGAAGAATAAAACTCTATTTAATCGAAAAATCAATGTTAGTTGGGGTAAATTACAGCCAGAACTCGCCACAGAAGAGCATGAATTTGCTACTGAGGCGCACAAGTTTACAAAACAACAGTTGATAGATACCCTAAATAACGACAATGCAACCGAAAACATCGAAAGATTAAGTAAAATGAGTCGCGAAGAGGTAGAGTCAGAATATAAATCTACAAACAGATTAGCACTATCCAATAAAGACGATATTGAAAATCGTGTAAATAATGCGTTTCTTAAAGGTGAGGGATTGGAAGATATCACTATTAATGGTCAAAAATATAAAGGGTTGCTTTTCGATGAAAATAGCGAGCAATCTAAACGATTAAAAAAAAGTGATGTTTTTGAAGCATATTATAATAATTACCTTTCAAAAGTCTCAGAAACAATTAATGATGCAAAAAAAGGGAAAGAGATTAATGTTAACACTCTATCAAATACATTAAAAACCGAATTAGGCAAACCCGATTTTAGTACTTTTCAAAATCTATGGAAGCATGATTATTTTGGTTTAATGGGAGGAATACAAAAAGTTGACATTGATTTTAAGATTACTCCTGTATCAGAAACTGAATATAAACTTCAAACTACAATGTATCTTACTGATTGGTATGGGGCGGATAAAGATGATATAAGCATGAAATTAGATTATAAAAATATTGCTATCACAACAGCGTATGCAATGTCTAATCCTACTGATTTCAATAATGTTGATAATTATAAAAAAAACATGGAAAATATAACATCTAATTATAAAAGTATAATGCCTGGCTTACAAGAATTTTTTTATCTACAACATCACTATGGCTGCAAACCATTTCCTACCCAGATTATATACAAATCAACAGATACTATAATGTTAGATTAATATATTTATTTTTGTTAACTTTGTACCAAGTTCTATCAAATAAGATTACTGATAGAACTTGGTTTTTTAACTCATAAAAAAGACTCAAGTGGAAACAACAACTAAATTTATGTCAAAATATATACAATTTCATGTGTATATCTGCCTAATTCCGTTTTTGGATTACTTTCTCAACTTTATAAACGCTACCAAAATATCAAATCAAATATTTATTGTTAATTTAACTTTTTCTTTATTAGAAATACTATATATTCTATTTACTCCTGCACTTTTGTGGTTTATCCTAACATTTGTCTTTAAAAAAATTAATCCAATTGTAACTGTTATTTACTTCACGTTATTTATTGTCATAGAACTATGCATGTTACTAATATCGCTTATAATTGCATAACCATGCTATATGCTTACATTAAGACAATTGTCTTAATACTATTTACAATGCGTGTGTGACGTTTCCCGTACACTGCATCGTGTGTAGTGTGCTCTTAACGATATTAGAGACACAAAAGAGATTGATATCGAAGCTATTTGTGAGAAATTGAGCACTAAATTAGAAAAACCTAACTTTAGTAAACTAGGAGGAATTCGCGAATTTGGTTATTATGGCTGGATTAAAAGCTTTTTTCTATCTGCAATACCACTATGGCTGCAAACCTTTCCCAATACAAATCATCTATAAATCGGAAGATAAAATAAACCTTGCCAATTAGAATTATATTCACGACTTTTGACCTAGCTCAATTACTTGCATTTTTTTTATTTGTTGGGAAGTGTCAAACTCCCGAGCTTTAGCTCATGTAAGTGAAAACCGCTGGGCAAGGTAGCCAAACAATCAGCCAAAGTAAAGTGACTCAAATAGTAAAAGATTGAATATTTTTATTATTAATGACTTTCTTTAAAAAACTTTACGTACCTTTGCGAGGAAAAATTTATATATTTATAATGCAAAAATTAAGAAACATCGCAATTATTGCGCACGTTGACCATGGTAAGACTACTCTTGTTGACAAGATGATTTTACAAGGAAATCTATTTCGTGAAAATGAAAAAAGCGGAGATTTAATTCTTGACAACAACGACTTAGAGCGTGAGAGAGGAATTACTATTCTAGCAAAGAATGTATCTGTAAAGTACAAAGATTATAAGATTAACATTATTGATACTCCTGGTCACTCGGACTTTGGAGGTGAGGTTGAGAGAGTATTAAACATGGCCGATGGGGTTCTACTTCTTGTAGACGCTTTTGAGGGTGCAATGCCTCAAACCAGATTTGTGCTTCAGAAAGCACTTTCACTTGGCAAAAAGCCAATCGTGGTTGTAAACAAGGTAGACAAAGAGAATTGTCGCCCTGACGCTGTGCATGAAGAGGTGTTTGATTTAATGTTTGCATTAGATGCAACTGAGGAGCAACTTGACTTTACGACTATCTATGGTAGCGCAAAGAACGGCTGGATGTCACGCGACTGGCAAGAGCCTAAAAACGACATCTGCGACCTATTAGATGCAATTATAGAGGATATTCCAGAACCTGAAACAATGGAGGGGACACCACAAATGTTGGTATCATCGCTTGAATATTCATCATACGTAGGAAGGGTAGCTATTGGTAAATTGACTCGTGGTTCTCTTACAGCAAATCAACCTGTTACTCTTTGCAAAAGAGATGGTGAGACATTTATCAAAAGCCGCATCAAAGAGCTTATGCTATTTAGTGGACTTGGTAAAGAGAAAGTCGAAAGAGTTGAGTGTGGTGAGTTGTGTGCTGTAGTGGGAGTTGAAGGATTTGAGATTGGCGACACTATTGCCGATTTTGAACAACCAGAGCCACTACCTCCAATCGCTATTGACGAGCCAACAATGAGTATGTTATTTACTATTAACGACTCGCCATTTTATGGTAGAGAGGGTAAATATGTAACTTCACGCCACATCAGAGAGCGTCTAGAGAGAGAATTAGAGAAAAATCTAGCTCTTAGAGTACAACCAGGTGAAACTGCCGACTCATTTGTAGTGTATGGTAGAGGTGTACTTCACTTAAGTGTTTTGATTGAAACTATGAGACGCGAAGGATACGAGTTACAAGTTGGTCAACCTAGAGTTATCATTAAAGAGATTAATGGCACAAAATGCGAACCTATCGAGGAGCTAACTATTGACATTCCCGAGGAGTTTGCTGGCCGCGCAATTGAGCTTGTAACAAAACGTAAAGGGCAGATGTTGTCAATGGATACAACTGATGATGGACGTAACAGATTGGTATTTGAGATTCCTTCACGTGGTATTATCGGATTACGTAGTAACCTACTAACAGCTACAGCAGGTGAGGCAGTTATGTCGCACCGTTTTAATGGATATGAGCCTTACAAAGGAGACTTTGAGATTCGCACAAATGGCTCACTTATTGCTATGGAGACAGGTAATGCCTACGCCTATGCAATCAACAAACTTCAAGATCGCGGTAAATTCTTTGTTCCTCCAGGAGAGGAGATCTATTGCGGACAAGTTGTTGGCGAAAATAGTCGTCCAGACGATATTGTGATTAATCTTACAAAAAGTAAAAAACTCACAAATATGCGTGCTAGCGGAACAGACGAGAAAAATTCTATTGCACCTCCAATAATTTTCTCTCTAGAAGAGGCGTTAGAGTATATACAAGGCGATGAGTATGTAGAGCTTACTCCTAAATCTATTCGACTAAGAAAGATTTACCTAGAGGAGCACGAACGCAAACGCCGAAACAACAACTAGAATACAGATAACTACCTAAGAGTGTTTTAAGACAACTGGACACTCTTAGGTGGTTAATTTATAAACTTTTATGAGCTATGAATTAGAGTGAAGATCAGAATAACAATTATAGTATTAATATCATCACTTTTTTCTGCCTGCAATATAACTAAAGAGTTGCCGGCTGGAGATTATTTGCTCGCAAAAAACAGCGTAAAGATTGAGTATCCAGACTCTATCTCGCGACAATACAAGGTAACACCTTCAGATCTTAACCGATTTATTCCCCTTTCACAAGTTCCCAATAAACGACTTTTAAAAACAAACTTTTTCTTGTGGATACACAGTCTATCTGACACTGCAAAAAACAACGGATTCAACCGCTTTTTGCGTCGAGTTGGAGAAGCACCAGTAATATACGACCTATCAGCAGCCAATAAAATCAAGTATGAGATGGGGTTGTATATGGATGCTAATGGCTACTACAATTCGGAACTGAACGACACAGTAATCTTCAAAGATAGGCGTGCATTTGTGAGTTATAATGTCACAGCTGACAAACCATACACCATATCATCAGTCAGATACACATTTAAGGATGAGTCGCTCGAACCTATCATCTTAGCCGATACGATACACTCTCTAATTAAGGTTGGAGATCCACTGAGCCGTTTAAAGATGAGTGAGGAGAGCAGTCGCATTGCTGCAAAGCTCGAAAACATGGGTTATTATCAATTCTCAACAAGCAATATCAGCTATAGCATCGACACACTAGGCACTCCCTACAGAGCAAAGGTTGAGATATTAATTGATGGTATATCAAGAAATGGGGAGGTTGAAAGCAACAAGATATACAGAATTAGAAACATCTACGTCAACACCAACTATAAACACATGGTTGGGGTAGACACAACACAATATGACACAATTAGCGCAGGAGTGCTAAACTTTATCTACGCTAGGGGAACTAAGCGAAATCTCCACCCTAACGTGATGGCACGCGTAATTACGCTCTATCCAAACCTAATATATTCGAGAGATGAGATAGAATATACCAGTTCAAACATTCAAAACCTTAAGTTTTTCAAGAGTGTAAATATTCTCTTTAATGAGATTGAGGGCACAGAGGATGATTTTGTGACATACGTAACCTCATCATCAGACTCAATTAGTGGAATAGCGACTCCTGAGGGATATATTGATTGTACTATTTTGTGTGCACCAATAAAGAAGCAAAATTATCAAGCCGATTTTGAGGTATCAACAAACGACAACTACACTGGTACTGCATTAACAATTGGCTACGGCAACAGAAATCTATTCAAACACGCTGAGCAAATCAATATTAACGCAACAGGAGCTTATGATTTTATGAGAAATGTGTCAAGTCGCGACTCTTACGAGTTTGGATTTGGGGGTTCGCTATCTCTTCCATGGCTTGCTGTACCAAAACTATTTAACAAATATCGACGTAATCTGCTATCAACATCGACTACGTTTGATCTTACGTACAGCTCTCAACGTCGCACTGACTACGACAAAACCATTATATATGGCTCATTTGGCTACTCATGGATTAGTAATAACTATTTTAACTACTCCTTCAAGCCTCTAAATGTGGGTATTCTTAAAGTGCCATGGATTAGTGATGATTTTCTTGATGGCATAGAGAACCCATATCTAATCAACAGCTACATGTCGCAGATGATTTTTGGTACTCTCAGCTCATTTAGATACTCGACTCAATCTTCGCAGAGACAAAACACCGTAAATTTAAGAGCTAATGTAGAAACTAGTGGTAATCTATTAAACCTCATATCTAGAACACTAAATTCTACAAAAGAGGAGAGCGACACGTATGAGTATTACAAAGCATTTGGAATACAATACTCTCAATACGTCAGAAGTGATATTGATTTCACCTTTACCCACAATCTAAACTCTAAAAAGAGCACTTCGATTGTCTATAGATTTTATGGCGGTGGCGGCTACTCGTATGGCAATAGCGCTAGTATGCCCTATGAAAGATTGTTCTACGTTGGGGGCAGTAATAGCATGCGCGGTTGGCAAATCCGCACCTTAGGCCCTGGCGAAACAGAAGAACCCGATGCAGATGCCTACCCTAGCCAAGTTGGTAACATTAAGTTTGAAGCAAATATCGAGAGCCGATTCTCAATTTGGGGTCCTTTGAATGGGGCTGTCTTTCTAGATGCAGGAAATATCTGGTACAATGGCCTAGGAGAGGATGATAGTGCTGCAAGATTTGAATGGGATAGCTTCTATAAGGAGTTAGGATTAAATACTGGCATTGGTGCACGTCTAGACTTTGGATATTTTGTATTAAGGCTAGATTGGGGTATTCAGTTACACAATCCTGGATGGAGCGCAGGAGAGAGATGGATACACAATTTTGATCTCCAAAACACTGCTTTACACTTCGGGATTGGTTATCCATTCTAGAGGGTATTAATATGCAAATTAACTTTTCTTAAACTAAAATATATAGTAAAATGACAGACTCTACAAGCACTACAGTCACCAATTTGGTTGACTCAATTCCTCAAACTCCTGGAGATATTATTCAGGTAATTAAATCCACATCAGTAGATGGCTTAATGACATTTTTAATCACAAATGCCGTTGAGATTTTATCTAAGATTGTCCTTGCAGCAATCATCTACATTGCAGGAAGATGGGTTATAAAGAAACTAACTAAAGTTACATCTATTATTTTCGAAAAACGAAAAGTAGATTTTTCGCTTTCAAAATTTATTCTTAGCCTTATCAATATCTCGCTTTCAGCAATGCTGCTACTTACAGTTGTTGGGGTGTTAGGAATTAACACCTCGTCATTCTTAGCAATATTTGCATCTGCCGGTTTAGCAATAGGTATGACTCTTAGCGGCACACTCCAAAACTTTGCAGGAGGGGTTATGGTTCTGCTACTTAAACCATACAAAATTGGCGATGTGATAGAGGCAGAGGGTTTCCTTGGCATAGTAAAAGAGATATCTCTATTTAGCACTCTTATAAACACATTCGACAACAAGATGGTTATTATCCCAAATGGCGGCCTTTCAACTGGAATTATCAACAACTACTCTAAAGAGTCTACTCGCAGAGTTGATTGGAGCGTTTCGGTAGCTTATGGCACAGAGAGCGATAAGGTAGAGAGTGTTATTAAAAACATTCTTGATAAACACCCACTAGTGATGCAAGATAGAGACAAATTTGTTGCAATGAATGCTCTTGCTGATAGCTCAGTAGATTTTGTTGTGCGCGCTTGGACTGCCTCAGAAAATTACTGGGACTTATACTTCTCTGTAACGAAAGAGATATATGAGAGATTCTACAAAGAGGGTATCGAATTCCCATTCCCTCAGTTAGATGTGAATATTAAGAAATAGTTGTTTAAGTTTTTTTTAGAAAAAAACCACGCGCTAGACTACTATGAGCCATTTTTAGCTTCCCCGCTATCGCCAATTTGCTAAAAAAGACTCCTAGCAGCCTACCACTGGTAAAAAAACCTTCGTCGCTACCGCTCCTCGGGCTCACTTGCGTTCGCTAGGCATTCTCATGTATGTAATGTGTGGCTTCGCGATGGTCGAGGTTTAGGATAGTGAGCCCAATGAGCATAAGCGACGAGGATTTCTTGCCAGCAAAGGGCATTAATGGAGTATTTTTGAATGGTTAACGATAGCTAAGCTTTCAAAAATGGTTCAGGGATGTCACTTGTGAGCTTCCTTTCAAATTTTTGGCGTAGCCAAAAATAGGGGTAGTTTTTTATTTCGTTGCCATGCCATAGGCATGAAGCATAAGAAATAAAAAACTACCCCTACAAGCATGTGCTTTAGCACATGCGGTGAAAACCGCTATAAACAAGCAAGCTCATGCGGTGAAAATTACCAAGAATTAATCACTATTCTAAATATCTTGTGGTTTCGATATTTTTTACTATATTTGCATCTAGATAAACGTAAAAAGATAGAGAACTACTCTATCATTCACCTTTAAGATTAAAAATAGAAGTAAGATTATCTTTTAAACTTGACGATTATCTCATATTAAAGGACAACCAATAATAGACAGTTCTATTATTTATATTAGCAAATGCAACAATATGGTTTTTAACGATATAATAGACCAATTAACATACAATCCTGAAGAACCGCTACTTTTTTTAAAGGGTTTTTTTCTGTTCTTTATGCTTATATTCTCAACTGGGTATGCTATACTTTACAAGAGACTCAACTTTAGAATTATTTATGTTAGTATATTCTCACTTTACTTCTACTACAAAACTAGTGGGTTCTATTTTCTACTTCTTGTATTACTCTCGTTTACCGATCACAGTTTAGGCTTTTTTATCCATAATAGCACTAATCAACGCACTAGAAAGTTGCTTCTGGCTGCATCTATAGCTGCTAACCTATCAATATTGTGCTATTTCAAGTATACTGCGATGCTTGGCGATATGGTCAACTCCATTTTTCAATCTAACTTAGAGTTTAGCAAGATATTCTTACCTATTGGAATCTCATTTTTCACATTTCAGTCAATGAGTTACACTATAGATATCTACCGTAAAGAGCTTAAACCACTTGAAAAATGGATAGACTATCTATTTTATCTCTCATTCTTTCCTCAGCTTGTTGCAGGGCCGATTGTTAGAGCACGCGACTTTACTCCACAAATCACTCGTAATCCTATAGTGATAAGTAAAGAGGATTTTGGTAAAGGCGTATTCCTGATTATTTGTGGTCTCCTAAAAAAGGGGGTTATATCTAACTATATAAGTCTCAATTTTGTAGATCGAGTATTTGACCTGCCACTACTCTATTCTGGATTCGAGAATTTAGTTGGCATCTATGGTTACGCGCTCCAAATCTATTGTGACTTTTCGGGCTATTCGGATATTGCAATCGGTATTGCACTACTACTAGGATTTACATTTAAAGACAACTTCAACTCACCATATAAGGCTCTCTCTATAACCGAGTTCTGGAAGAGATGGCACATTTCGCTAAGTAGTTGGCTAAAAGATTATCTCTACATCTCAATGGGTGGAAATAGAAAAGGCAAATTTAGAACCTACATAAACCTTATGATTACAATGCTACTCGGTGGGCTTTGGCATGGAGCTGCATGGAGGTTTATTGTGTGGGGAGCAATTCACGGAGTGGCGCTTTGCATACATAAATTTCTGATGAGCAAATTCCCAACATTAAAAAAAGATAAGAACGAGATTTCTCACTTTCGCAAAGCTATATCTATACTAATAACCTTTCATATTGTATGTTTAGGATGGGTGTTTTTCAGAGCCGACTCATTCTCGACAGGAGTAAATATGATTAAACAAATTTTTGTGAATTTTCAGGGTAAAATTTGGCTAGAATTTATCATAGGATATAAAAATATTGTCATACTACTTGCCATAGGATATATTACTCATTATGTGAGTGACAAGAGATTTAAACAGCTTGAAACCTACTTTAAACAGACTAATTTAGCAGCTCAAACTGTTGCGCTAGTTGTCACTATTTGGGTTATTATGCAGATAAGTAGCGGAGAGATACAACCATTTATCTACTTCCAGTTTTAGATTAAACAAGATGAAAAACAGACTTCTATACATCCCACTGGTTATAACCAGTGTAATTGCAGCACTATCTATCTTTTCGGTTTTTAGGGCTGGAGAGATAATGGGCATAGGGTTTAAACAGATCAATATATTCTCTGATATTATGCCCTATTTTGCTGATGATTTCAGCTGCTTAGTTAGAGGTGATAGCCTCCCTAAAAGAGGTAAAAGCGATATTATTGTTGTGAATATAGCCGACACCACCGTACTCAGACAGAGTGATGTAGCATCACAAGATAGCTTGACTATAGCTGATAGCCTAGGATTGATAATTCCCAATCTGAGTGACTCCATAATTTATGACACTAAGATTCATGACTACTCCGAGGGAGGTAAAATGAAACAGAGGTTAATCAGAGCTCTTTTAAATGCAGAGAAGCAACCTATGCATATTGCTGTAATTGGCGATTCGTTTATAGAGGGAGATATAATGGTAATGGATTTACGCACTCTGCTACAGAAAAGATTCTCTGGGGCGGGAGTAGGATTTGTGCCTATCACCTCACCTGCATCACGCTACAGAATAACGGTTGAGCACAAACACAGCAACGACTGGAGTGTGGATAAAATCAACACCAAACCTACAGAAGGGAAGTATCTACTTTCAGGAACGATATTCTCTCCTGCGGAGGGCTCATGGGTAGAGTATAAAACAAAAACTAGCTTTAAGAAATACTCTAACACCACTACAAAAGCTCAACTTTTATTTATCAATCGCGACAGTGTGGAGATAAAAGTTATCTTAAACGATAGCAACGACACAATTACATATCACCCTGAATCGAGCGATAGGCTACAAGCTATCACTATTAATCAACCAATAGAGAAGATTAAATATCTATTCCACAACGTCAAAGGGGCTTCTTTATATGGGGCGATATTAGAGAGTGACACTGCGGGAGTTGGGGTTGACAACTACTCTCTACGCGGAAATAGCGGATTAACAATGTCGCATATCTCTCCTGAATTGAGCCGTGAGTATAGCGCAATTAGAGATTACGACTTGATAATCATTGAGTATGGACTCAATATCGTTAACCCTAAAGTGAAAGATTACAAAGATTACGATAAACGCTTTATTAACATTATCAATCACATCAAGAGCTGCTACCCAGAGACTCCGATTTTGCTTATGAGTGTAGCCGAACGTTCAACCCTCAATCAAGGTAAGGCAGAGATAATGGATGGATTGACAGAATTTAACCAGCAGCAACAGCTAGCAGCAATAGGCAGTAAAGTGTTGTTTTGGAACACTCTTCAGGTAATGCAAAACCTTGGAGGGATGAGTAAATTCACAGAAAAAGGATGGGCAGCAAAAGATTATACCCACCTCACAGCGAGCGGAGGAGAGATTATAGCCACTGAGTTATTCAAAGCAATGACCGACTTTAATCTAGCCGATTTTATTCCAGCTGACACTACTACTCTAGAGAGCATAGAGACAATTGAACAGTAAAATATTTATTTAATAATAAACATTACAAAACCTAGGAATTATGAAATCAGAACCAAAAAAGAAAGACGAGAACTATTTCAAATCTTTTGTAAAGTCGTTTGGACTCACACGTCTAGAAGATGATGAACCACTCGAATCAGCAAAGCCAGTGGAGATAAAGACAGCTATAGATTCAATGCCAAAACCGCCATCAGTTCCACAAAAAGAGGCCAAAGTTGAGGCAAAACCAAAATTAACAGCCTATATAACACCAGGGCAAATAATTGATGGCTCGATTACAGTTAGCGATGATATGGTAGTAGAGGGAACTGTTAATGGCGATATTATCAGCTCGTGTGATGTATTAATCAAAGGCACAGTAAATGGCAATATCAAGGCTGAGAATGTAGAGATATTCAACGCTGAAGTGGTAGGGAATATTGATGCTAAGTTTAATGCTATTTTATTTGATTGCACAGTTGATGGCAATATCAAAGCTGAGAATATTGATGTTAATGGACAAGTAAGTGGCAATGTTTCTGCAAATAACCTTTGTAGTATCTCAGAAAATGCAGTTGTAAATGGTGACGTTTCATCTAAAGCGTTCGTGGTAAAACAAAACGCTCTAATCAACGGAACTATCAACATGCGCCGTGACAACACAAACACCACTACAACGCCTCAAACTAGCAACGACACTACTGCGGAATAACTCTCTCGTAGAGGGAAGACAATAGCTAGATGTGCATTATAGAGTACTCGGTCTAAATGGCTGAGCTACTAGTTGTGTGGTTATGGTTAGAGATTAAAATACGACACGAATAATACGATTTTATCTTGTTTAATCAAATATTTTTGTTATTTTTGTCGTAAAATATATTTATTATGGGTTTTATAGTTTTTTCACTAATATTAGCATACTTTTTAGGTTCAATACCTAGTTCTGTTTGGATTGGAAGGCGTTTTTACGGCATAGATGTACGTGAACACGGTAGCAAAAATGCAGGCGCAACAAACACTCTAAGAGTCCTTGGGCGCAAGGCAGCAATTCCTGTATTCATCATCGACTTTTTCAAAGGTTTCGTAGCAGTAAAATTGGCACTCCTATCAAATGTAGAGATGAGTGACAACGGACTATTTATATACGAGATGGGGCTTGCTGTGTGCGCTGTAGTTGGTCATATTTTCCCTATTTTTGTTGGATTTAAGGGAGGGAAAGGAGTTGCTACAATCACAGGTGCTGTATTTGCAGTCTACTCATACCCTGTATTATGTGCACTAGGTGTATTTATCATAACTTTCCTTCTAACAAACTACGTATCATTAGGTTCTATATTCGGGGCTATTTCATTGCCTTTCTTCCTAATTTTTGTGTTTAACGAAAAGTCCACAGCTGCAATAATCATGGGGTGTATAGTTGCTGCTACTTTGGTTCTAACCCATCGCAAAAACATAAAACGTTTAATTTCGGGTAATGAAAGCAAAGTTTATCCTTTTAAAGGGATAGGTAAAAAATTCAAAAAAAATAAAAACTAGCGAGTTGATTATACCCACTAGTTTATTATAGATTTAAGAAATCTTAAACAAAATAAAGTATATGAAAAGGGTATCTTATGTTTTGACACTAATTGTAATTGCGTGTCAAATTATGTCAAGTTGTAGTAGCACTACAGGCTACACCATATCTGGTGAAATTAGCAATCTAACAGGAGAGGTTTATCTCTTTATTTCAGGAGAGTTAGCAGACTCAACCGAGGTCATTGATGGCAATTTTAACTTTACAGGTGAGCTAAACGAACCTGCCTTAGCATCGATTGTTAGCAAGAAAAATGGAGAGGCATTTGCTAAGTTCTTCATTGAAAACTCTGATATTAAAATCATGGGGGAGATGGGTAGCAATATTGTAAGTGGCTCTGAAGAGAACGATATCTACCAAAGAGAGTTTCTTCCAATATCAAGATACGTTGACTCTGTAAAGATGTTTGTCGAAGCAAATCCAAAAAGCTACGTAGCTGCATACGCACTTTCTACACGTCTTTCATACGCATTAGGTGGCGAAGAGCTTACTCAACTGCGCGATGCAATGGCGCAAGAGTTACAAAATAGTACATTTATCAACACTGTAAACAAAAATATCGCTGCACAGAACAACTCTGCAATTGGAGCTCGTTATATGGATATTGCTCTTGCAGACACAACTGGCTCAGTAATTGCTCTCTCATCGCTTGTAGGCGAGGGCAAATATGTTCTTCTTGATTTTTGGGCATCATGGTGTCCTCCATGCCGCGCAGAGTCGCCAAATCTAGTTGCTGCTTACAAACGATTTGCACCACTTGGATTTGAAATTTATGCAGTGTCGCTTGATAGCGAAAACTCAATAACTCAGTGGAAAGAGGCGATTGTGAAAGATGGAATGAGCTGGCCAAATGTTTCTGACCTTAAACAGTGGCAATGTGTGCCTGCAAAACAGTACGCTGTATACTCAATACCATCAAACTTCTTAATTTCACCAGAGGGGATAATAATAGCTAAAAACTTAAAGGGCGAAGCGTTAGACTCTAAGCTAGAGGAGCTATTAATGGCCGATTCAAAGAGGGATAATAGATAATCATGAAGAGGATAATCACGAAAATTGTAGACTTCTTCTATCTTCCATTTATACGAAAATTTATCCCAATACAAACTTTTAGATATGCAGTTTGTGGGGGAGTAAATCTCGTTTTAGATGCCTTGTTGTATCACCTAATATTTAAGTTTATTCTCAATTCTGAGAATCTGCATCTAGGTTTTATAACTATATCACCACAAATTGCAGCATATCTTATAACAATGCCAATAGTCTTAGTAACTGGGTTTTGGCTCTCGCGAAACATCTCTTTTCAAGATCGTGAGGGAGAGAAAAGGGCTCAGCAACTTAAATATATAGCAGTTGTTGGATTAAATATTGCAGTAAAATATTTTGGATTGAAGTTTTTAACTTTGATATTGCATCTATTTCCCTCGCTGGCAAATATTGTAATGACAGTAGTAACTGTAGTGGTTAGCTATCTACTACAAAACAACTTCACCTTTAAAAAACAGTAGCATGGAGTGGCTAATTGAGTATGGATATATCGGTTTGTTTATTGGAGCTTTTTTGGCTGCAACGATTATACCTTTTAGCTCGGATGTGATGCTAATTGCTCTACTGGCAGCAGGTGGTGATGCCATCATCGCAACAATTGTTGCAACACTGGGTAATTGGCTTGGAGGATTATCATCTTACTATCTCGGTTATATAGGGAAGTGGGAGTGGCTAGAGAAATATATGAAAGTCAAGCCCGAAACACTAGAGAAACAGAAAGCTAAGGTGGATAAATATGGTGCAGCTCTTGCTCTATTTTCATGGCTTCCAGGGATAGGTGATGTTCTTGCCATTGCGCTAGGCTTCTACAAGACACCATTCAAACCCTCGGCAATATATATGTTTATCGGCAAAGGAGCTCGCTTTGTGGTGTGGAGCATTTTATACCACTACGTAAAGATAGGAGTGAGTTAAACCCTAAATTTAAAAAGGTTTTAACAACTATATAAATAAAAAAAAAGTATAATGAGAAGAATATTTTTAGCACTAACGTTGATTTGCGTATCTATAACATCAACATTTGCTCAACTTAAGTGGTATAACCCGCAGCAAGCCGAGGCAAACCCACTTGAAGGTCAATATTGGAAGGAGCAAGAGAGAGCGAATTTCTATAATCGTTTTCCTGATAGTTTCGAGGAAAAAGTGCGACCTGCATTGTGGAAATTATCTACAAACAGCGCAGGTTTAGTTATTAGATTTCGCACTAACTCACCAACAATCAAGGTTCGATATGTATTATCAAGCTCAGACTATTCAATGCACCACATGCCCTCAACGGGAGTAAGTGGCTTGGATATGTATTCATACGATAGTGAGGGGAAAGTTAAAAGAATGGTAGGCGGATTTCATTTTTCTGACACCACAACTTACGACTACAACGTAACAAACTTCTCAAATGCACCTAGCGACAAGGGGTTTGAGTATGAAATGACCCTTCCAACATACAATGGTGTAAAATGGCTCTCGATTGGAGTTAAAGAGGATTCGTTCTTTCAGTTCTCTCCTGTTAGAGAAGAGCTTCCTATTGTAGCTTATGGCACATCAATCACGCAAGGTGCTTGCGCATCACGACCAGGCATGGCTTGGACATCAATCCTTAGCAGAGAGATGGATATGCCTCTCTATAATTTTGGTTTCTCTGGAAATGGACAATTAGAGGATGCACTTATAGATATGATTATTGAGATAGATGCAGCAATATATATACTCGACTGCATGCCCAATCTTCAATACACTCCTATCAACGATTTAACTGAGCTAATATGCAAACAGGTTAAGCGAATTCGCGAAAAACGGCCTACGACTCCAATTCTATTAGCCGACCATCTAGGCTACTCAAATAGAGAGAGCGTAACTTCACAAAATAGTTTAACTATGAACACTGTAGTGGCTCAAAAAAATGCTTTTAATGCCCTAAAAGAGGAGGGAGTAGAGAACATATATCATCTGGATTTTGAATCTCTAAATATGCCTACCGAGGCTTTAGTTGACTATGTTCATCCATCTGATTACGGAATGTTAGTTTATGCTAAAGCATACGAAAAGGAGCTACGTGAGATATTAAACATGCCTAAAGGCGATCAAGTCACTACAATTGGCGTAAGACAACGTCGCGAACCTGCCACATACGAGTGGATGAGTCGCCATAACGACATCATAAACCAGAGTAAGAGTGGCAATAAAACTAATGCTTTTATTGGAAATTCAATTGTGCACCAATGGGGAGGCGTAGAGGGTTTTTCGGTTCAACGTGCCGATGAAATATGGAGTGACAACCTTTCAAGCTACCTCAATATGGGGTGCGGATGGGATAGGATAGAGAATGTTCTATGGAGAGTGGAGCATGGCGAATTAGACTTCCAAACATTCGAAACTATCATCCTTAAGATTGGAACAAACAACCTAAGCGTTAAACACAGCGACGAGCAAATCTTAGCAGGTTTAGCCAATCTTGTTGAGGTTATCAACGCTAAACAGAGCAGAGCAAAGATATTGCTTGCTGGGATACTTCCACGACGCGATATGGAGACAAGAGTAAAGAGTTTGAATCAGAAAATAAAACAACTCACAACAAAATATAACTATATTGAGTATATAGATTTATCGGAAGGTCTGTTACTCGAAAATGGCAAACTAAACGAACAGATGTATGTAGACGGATTGCACCCAAATAGTGCAGGTTACGCAAAGATTGCAGCATCATTAAAAAGTAAAACAAAATAAATTAAAAATTATGAAGAAAGTAATCGCAACAAAAGGCGCACCAGCAGCCGTTGGTCCCTATTCACAAGCTATTTTAGCAGGTGATACACTTTATGTTTCTGGTCAAATTCCAGTAAATCCAGCTGATGGAACAATCTCTACAACAATCGAGGAGCAAACAGCTCAATGTTTAGCAAATATTGATGCAATATTAGCAGAGGCAGGATACACCAAAGATGATGTAGTAAAAACTACTGTTTTACTAGACAACATGGACAACTTTGTCGCTATGAATGGTGTTTATGCAGGATATTTCACAACCGACATGCCAGCTCGAGCTTGCTATCAAGTTGCAAAACTTCCTCTTGGAGTTATGGTTGAAATAGAGTCTATCGCTGTAAAGTAATCACACATTCACAAAAGTTTACAAAAAGGGTCTATAAACACCTTTAACTACAAATAGAGCGTCAATGTCCTCAAAATGGATGTTGACGCTATCTTTTTGACTTTGTGAGCGTAAACTTATAATTTTATGCTCATCAGACAGGTAATCTACATACCTAATAGTGGCATAAGACTTTGTTAAAACTAGATAAATTTCACCTGGTAGGATTAATTTTTTATCTACCTCCTTAACAAAAACTATCGAACCCGACTCAATAACTGGTGACATTTTATCACTATTATATTTAATTGCGAAATCACAATTACCTGCCATTGGAACTTCATAATATGAGTTAGGATAGATACCTATCTCCTTTCCTGCAACCGATAATATGTCTAAATCGTAATATGGAATTTTTGTTGCTGCACATCGTGTATGTTGGTTATTTGGCGACATAACAACCTCACTTAAAAGCATATTACCCTCGCCAGTGAGCAACCACAACTTGTTCACTTCTGGATACTTCTCATTTATAAGGTTTGCTAACTCTTTACTTATACCATTGTTCCCTTTTTTTATCTGGTATAAATTCTCTGAGCGTTTTAGTTGTATACTTTTTGCAAACGCATTGGTATTTAAGCGCGTATACTCCAATAGTTTTTCAATCCTCTGCCAACTAGTTATTTTCATAATTAAATCATAATTTAGGTTAAACAATGCAATAGTCTATCTGTCGCGCAACTTATATTAAATAAACTTATAAAAAATATCGCGCCCTTTACTTCTCATTTTCAGAGGTCAAAATTAAAGTTTTTATTGGATTTTTCATAATTTATTATTTAATTTATTGAGCTTCTCCATATTTTGGATATAAGTAAAACATTTATTACTTTTGCTGTTGATAAAAAGTGTCAATATTAATGCCAAAGAGCAATGAGCACAAATAATTTCAATTACATCAAGTCGATAACTTTAGAGGGGTTTTGTGGAAACCAATCTATTAGTTGGTCGCTACAGAAAGGAGCAAATGTGCTTTCTGGAAGCAACGGAACAGGTAAGAGCACTCTAATTCAAGCATTGTCAAAGGTCTTGAAGTCTAGCTCCGCACCTCAATACAGCTCGAAACCATACGATAGCATCACTGTAACCTTTTGTGATGGCTCAACAATTAGCTCTAAGGAGAACAAACCTTCAGATCTCGAAAATATAGATATTATCTCAACATTCGATATGCCTCTTAAAATATCTGAAGCGGTCAAACATCTCTCCTCTTCACAAGTAGTTACAGATTTAGATTGGGAACTATATCGTTGCTTGGAGCGATTTCTGAGGTTTCAGCTTAATCTGGGCAAAAAGGTGATACAATTATTACTCGATGGTGCAGACAAGTCGGTAGCGGTAGAGGTTACAAAAAACAAAGAGATATTTATTGATCTTATCGACCAGATGTTTAAGGAGAGCGGCAAAAGCATTGTACGTGATAGTGACGATCTACTATTTGACTCTCCTGGTGGTTTAGTGACACCTTTTCAACTTTCGTCAGGTGAAAAACAGCTACTAATAATATTTATTACCGTTTTAACACAAGGAGGTGAGGAGTCAATACTCATTATGGATGAACCTGAGATATCACTTCACCATATTTGGCAACGTCAGCTTATCAACAACATCCTTATCCTAAACCCTAAACTACAGCTAATCACCTCTACCCACTCTCCAGCACTAATAATGGATGGTTGGTTAGATAGAGTTGTAGATATTAGCGAAATAGCAACTAGAGCCTAAAGATATGGCTAGAAAAGCGTTTAAAAATTTCATTACCTCATCATACATTGATGCAGCTTCGCACATTTCACGCCCTCAGGATAGAGATGTGCGAAGAGTCATGGTGTATGTCGAGGGTTATGAAGATATTCCTTTCTGGCGCGAAATATTATCAGAACTTGAGAGTTCGAAACTGCAATTTGAGGTTAATGTGCCTAGTCGCGACGATATGGCTAAAGGCAAACGCGTCTTGATGTCAATGGCTCAAAATGCTGGCAGAAATCTGATATTGTGTATGGATAGCGATTTTGACTACCTATTTCAAGGCAAAACACCTCAATCGCAACAAATTCTCTCAAATAAATTTATCGTACACACCTACGCATACTCTATCGAGAATCTGCTCTGCTACGCCCCATCGCTTAAACGTATAGTGGTTAGAGCATCAAAAAACGACCGCTACCTATTAGATATTAACAAGTTAATCGAGAGCTTCTCGTCGGTAATATACCCTCTATTTCTGTGGTATGCCTACTCTGCTCTCTCACAAGAAAAACACATATTTGTATTGGCTGATTTTCGTAATGCAATAAGGGTGAATTTTCTTGATACTCGCAACGAAGGGGTAAGTACCTTAAATTGGTTAAAGAGAGGAGTAATGCGCAAACTACACTCCCTAGAGGAGAGATACCCGCTACTAATTCCTAAAGTTAAGGAGTTTGCAGAGGAGGTAAAACTACTAGGAGTAACTCGCGAAAATTGCTACATCTATATCAACGGCCACGCCTTAATGGATAATATCTGCACCATATTAAACAGCATTGTCGACACTCTCAGAGAGGAGAAAATGACAATAATTAGAAACTCCTCAATAAAAGGAGCAACCCTTAGCGGCGAAATGAGCAACTACAAAAACTCGCTAATGAAAGTCTCCGACCTGCTTAAAAACAACACTGGCTACAAAGATTCACCTCTATATCCATTGATTATAGAGCGCCTAAAAGAGGTTATAAACGATATTGATAAAGAATAGCTTGGTTAAGTTTTTTTACAAAAAAACTTAAACACAATTCTTATTTTTTTTATAAGCTCTGGGATACTTCGGTTTTCACTTTTTTGGCGTAGCCAAAAATAGCAATAGTTTTTTATTTCGTTGCCATGCCATAGGCATAAAGTATAAGAAATAAAAATCTATTGCTACAAGCATGTGTTTAGCACATGCGGTGAAAACCGCTTAGCTAAACAAACCAACCCTAGCAAACTAACCTAAACTCTCACTAGCACTTAACTTTGAAACTTTTGCGATGAATTGGTGATAATCCGTACTTTGCTATTGCATTTCGGTGGGCTATAGTGCCGTATGATTTGTTTTTCTGCCATTCGTATTCGGGATATTCGGCTGCCATTTTTATAATGTAGTCGTCACGGAATGTTTTTGCTAGCACTGAAGCCGCTGCAATTGATGCAAATTTTCCATCTCCTTTTACGATACATTCGAAAGGAATATCTAGCTCTGTGCGAAATCTATTTCCATCAATCAAGAGCGTTTGTGGTGTGACACTTAGCGACTCTATTGCGCGATTCATGCCTAAGAATGTGGCATTAAGGATGTTTATCTCGTCTATCTCTTGAGCTGTTACCTCTGCGACGCTCCATGCTGTAGCCTCCTTGATGATTACGTCTCTCAAAATATAACGATTCTTTTCGCTCATTTTTTTGGAGTCGTCAAGCAGTGGATGGCTAAAATCTTTAGGAAGAATTACCGCAGCGGCAAAGAGAGAGCCAGCCAAACATCCACGTCCAGCCTCATCTACTCCTGCCTCAACTAAGTTGATATTGTTAAACGATAGTAACATTGTGTTTTTTATACCTCTTTAGCTCTTTGGAACTTCTTGTGTTGTGGTGCAGACATTGTTTTAACTCTGCCTCTTTGTTGTGAGTGGTTATTTGAAAGAGTATTGCGGTGTTGTTTGCCGTTGTCTCTTTTTTGCATTACTTTCTTTTTTGTAACTATTTTAGTTCCAGCAAGCACCTCTTCGTCAATATCTATTTTTCCGCGAGAAAAAATTTGAAAATCGTTGATTATCACCTCATCAGAAGGAAAATCCTGATTAAATTCATACGATTTAAGCTTCATAAACTTTACTACATCGGCAGCCGTCTCTATTTTTTTATCTTGATCGTCTGAAGCTACTATAGTGTCAATTATTTTTCGGATATTTCGCCCATATTGCTTATACCCAATCAATCTTTTTGGATAGTCAATTTTGCTAGGCTTATAGTTAAGCTCATCAACATCAGGTATTTCATAAGGAAAATCTACATCCAATTTAAAGTCCGAAAGAATAAATAGATGATCCCATAATTTATGCTTAAAGTCTTTCGTATCACGAAGCACATTATTAAGATTACCCATCACATCAACCACAATGTGTGCTTGACGCGTTCTCTCGTCGCGATCACTGATTTTCATCAATCCGCGAGCCATTTTCTGAATATGTCTACCATACTCTGGGAAAATTAATTTTTCTCTGTCAGAATTGCTATAATTTTTCGAAGTCATATAAATTGAAAGGGAGATTTACCCCCCACTTAGTGTAAAATTTAGATATTTTCTGCACCTCAAACGTGCTCCTTCATCATTTGTGCACAAAGATACAAAAAAATATATTTAAAAAAAACTAATAAATTATTTTTTACCGATATCCAACCCTAGTTAAAGGTCAACTATTTGGCCAATATTGGGAATCTTAAAATCTATCCCTTTTAAGAGCGCCTCACCTCTAAATACTAATGGTGGGTCAAAAATTGGCTCTCTAGAGAGTTTGAATGTACCATAGTGCATTGGTATTACACATTTTGCACCCATATCAACGGCTCCAACTACTGCCTCTATCGGCGACATGTGGTTACGTTCTAGAAACCAACGTGGTTTGTATGCTCCGATGCCCATAAAGGCATAATCAATATCACCAAAAAGCTCTTTTACCTCTGCAAAGTGGCCTGCATAGCTAGTGTCACCACTATAATAAATCTTAAAATCGTCACATTCAATCAAAAATGCACCCCATAATCTTTTTGCCGAGTCGTTAACGCTTCTTTTGCCATAGTGTTGACACGGTAAGAATACAATTTTCACGCCATTATGTTCATATATCTGATACCATCCCATCTCCGTCACTTTTATAAACGGAACCCAGCTTCTAACTAATTCTCCAACTCCTAGCCCTGAAATGATGTTCATGTGGTTGTTGGCTAGAGAGAGCGTTTTTACACTCTTTTTGTCGGCATGGTCGTAGTGATCGTGACTTAAAAGGAGAAGATCTATATCTGAAATATTCTCTGGCTCTATTGGGAGTTTACTTTTGCGTTTTACGAAAGGTATATCTCCAAATACAGGATCTAAGACAATCACCACCCCTGCGACATTTATAATAAACGAGTTGTGGCCTAGCCACACAAACGAGTTGCGTGGCATCTGAGAAACGCCCTTAAAAGGCACAGTTTTAGGTTGCCAGCTTTTTCCAAAGTTGATCGTTGAACGCTCCTTGTTAAAAGAGACATCCCATTTTGCTATTGATTTGATAGCAGGCGGCTTGCGATGTATGTTGACAAACTTGCCATCCAGCTGCCTATTTCCAGACCAATTAGCTCTAACTGCATCTAATAATTCGTTTCGTTTTGCCATAGAAGTGAATTTTGTTGTTGCAAAACTATAAAAAAATGAATTTATCTGTTTTGCAGAATATATTGAGCTATTTGAACAGCATTCAAAGCAGCTCCTTTTTTAATCTGATCACTAACACTCCAGAAAGTTATCCCTTTAGGATTGCTAATATCCTTTCTAATACGTCCTACATAGACAGGATTAACTCCTGCTAAAAATAGTGGCATTGGATACTCTTTATTTTCTGGGTTATCCATAACTACCACTCCTTGTGCGTTAGCAAACGCCTCACGCACCTGTTCAAGTGATAGTTCGTTTTCAGTCTCTACCCAAATTGACTCACTATGCGCTCTCATTACTGGAACTCTCACACACATTGCACTTACCTCGATATCAGAGTCCATGATTTTGCGCGTTTCATGATACATCTTCATCTCCTCTTTTGTGTAGCCATTCTCAGTAAATACATCAACTTGAGGTATCACATTGTATGCCAATTGGTATGCAAATTTTTCAACTGTAGGTGTTTTTCCATCAACAATCTCTTTAAATTGGTTCTCTAGCTCTGCCATTGCTGTAGCTCCTGCACCGCTTGCAGCTTGGTATGTAGAGACGTGAACTCTTTTAATATGAGAGAGCTCCTCTATAGCTTTTAACGCAACAACCATTTGAATTGTTGTGCAATTAGGGTTTGCAATTATATTTCGTGGCGTATTGAAAGACTCTTTGCCGTTAACTTCTGGAACAACTAAAGGCACATCATTATCCATACGGAATGCACTTGAATTATCAATCATAATAGCTCCATGCTTGGTGATTGTGTCGGCAAACTCTTTAGAGGTAGATGCACCTGCCGAGGTAAATGCTATATCAACACCCATGAAATCATCATTGTGTTTCAACTCCCTAACCTCAAGCTCCTCGCCTCTGAAACTATATTTATTGCCTGCACTTCTGCTCGAACCAAACAACACCAACTCATCTAATGGGAATTCTTGCTCCTCTAATACTCTTAAAAATTCTTGTCCAACTGCGCCCGACGCGCCAACTATTGCAACTTTCATATATAAATTTATTTTTATTTTCGCTGCAAAGGTAATAAAAAGCTATAGCTGTACAAAATACAGAAGCACAAATATCCTCTACTAAAGCTATGATTATCTATAAAATACCATAATTAATACTAACCATATCAAATTTGATTGGCAAGGAAGTTGGAATTAGGTGGTGGATTAATAAATATGTATATGAATCGGTTTTTAATAATACCATTACTCTTTTTGTCACTCTCTGCATCTGGTCAGAATCGAGAGAAGATATCCATCTATTTTAACAAGAATGGTGCTTCTATCGACTCAACTTTTATGGATAATCATCATAGCATAAACAAGTTAGACTCGCTAGTAGATAAGATTGAGCGAGATTCTATGCTAAAGATATGTTTGGTTAATATTGAATGTAGTGCTTCACCTGAAGGGGGTACTTATAAGAATAGTGAGCTATTAAGAGAGAGAGCTACTGCTATGCGTAAATATCTAGTTGAGCAGCTAGATGTTGCTGATTCATTAATTTATAGTCAACTTTCAAGCAGGAGCTGGGATAATCTAAGAACATTGGTAGAGGAGTCAGATATGCCTTATCGGGACGAAGTTTTAAATATTATTGACTCCGTCCCAGAGGAGAGTTGGAGTAGAAAGAGGCGAGACGATAGATGGCTTACTCTTGTAGATAGCCGAAATAAGCACCTTATGGATTTACGCCACGGAGTGCCATATATATATATGGATAGGAATATCTTTCCTCTGCTTAGAAGTGGCAATGTGGTAACTATCTATTATGATATTACCCCAATGGCCGTTGCATCAATTCAACCAACGACACACCTCACTTCGCTATCATGCTCTCAACTACCCTCTCAGCCCCTCTATTTAGAGAG
>JAWXTQ010000012.1:0-25955 GCA_044433405.1 Rikenellaceae bacterium | reverse complement strand
TGAGCGAAAGCTCATGCGGTGAAAACCGCATAAATCAAGCAAAACCGCTAAGCACTTCACCGACTTTTCGGATTATAATATATTGCCAATAAAATCTAACACCTCCTCTTTTCCTAGGCGGCTTTCAGATGATGTTATAAACATTTCAGGTAGTTCTTCCCACTCTTTTAATAGTTCGGCTTTGTAAAAATTTACTGATGCCTCTAGCTTTGTTTTTGAGAGTTTGTCTGCTTTTGTGAAGATAATTCCAAATGGTACTTCATGAGTTGCAAGATAGGCCATAAACTCAAGGTCTATCTTCATCGGTGCATGCCTAACATCTATTAATAAAAATAGATAGTGTAGGTTTGGTGCACTCTCAATGTAGTCGGTTATAATCTTTGCAAACTCTTTTCGGTTATTTTTTGATGTTTTAGCATAACCATATCCAGGTAGGTCAACTAGATACCAGTCGTCATTTATCAAGAAGTGGTTTATTAGGCGAGTTTTTCCAGGTGTTGCTGATACTTTAGCTAACATTTTTTGCCCACAAAGCATGTTGGTGAGTGACGATTTACCCACATTTGACCTCCCTATTAGTGCAATATCATGTACGTTCTCTTTCGGACACTGTTCTACTTTACTGCTGCTACAGATGAAATTTGCTCTCTTTATTTCCACTCTCTTTAATATTTATGTTGTTATTCAGACTACAAAGATATAATATTAAACATTAACTACATAAAAAAACCGTTTTGAGTCAATATAAGATATTTGAGTAGGTGGAGCATTTTTTAATAACTTATGAAATGCAAATTGTAAAATTATCCAAGATTTAATCTGTTTAAAATTCAGGTTATTAAATAGTTATGGCTATAATGTTAATAATTTCTTTTTTATATGCATTGAAGTATTGTATTTTTTACAATATATTGTATATATTTGCATTATATCTATTTTGTGATAGATATATGATACAATATATTATTTAATACTACTTAAAATGAATACCTTTTTAACAATTACCGAAACATCTAACCGTACAGGTTTTTCTGAGCTTCAGATTTGGGCTTTAATCAAGAAAAAATTGGTAGATTATGTCACTGACCTAACTCAAACCAAAGTGGATTATGTCAGTATTAGAAACTGGATGTTATGCAATAATAGCATGTCAGTAAATATGATTTTGTCTACAGACACAAGAAATCCTAAATTCTCGTTTAGTAAGCGATTAAAAGCTACTAAAAAACCACTCAGAGCAAGTTATGGAATGCGTAGTAGATAGCAATGATGAGATTGAATTCTTGTTAGAAGATTGCGACTATAATATCTTCTGGAGTGTTGAGCAGTTAGAGGAGTATTATAGGAGTCGTAATAGAGCTGATTCACGCTCTTGATAAAAAAACAACCTATCATTTATCGAATGATAGGTTGTTTTTTTAAGTAAACTTCTATTGTAAACACTCATTTAAATCGAGGAAATAGATTTCTTTCGTACTTCCACTTATAGTATATAATCGGTTTCTCACAGGGTCAACCCATAGATTGCTATACCTTAGATCGGTTATTAGTTCATAAACCATATTTCCATTCCAATCAAATATATGAATTCTGTTACTATGTGGAGCTTCGGGGTCATATATAGGCTCTTCTCCTATGTAGTTTGCATATATATAGTTATCGTCAGCATAAACATGTGTATAGAATACCTCTAGTGCCTTTGTATTGCTATCTATGAAAGAAAATGTCGGATTTTTCTCTGTTCTATAGCCAGTTAACTCACCCGTTTGAGTATCTAAAATATTTATCTGTGGGAAATATCTCATAGCTTCAGCAATCTTACTTCCATCTGATTTAATAGCATCTGATGAATATAGTAGGGGTACCATTGATGAATTAATCTGTACACTATCTACATTATATAGTGGGTAACTCTTTTCTAACTCATTTGTAAAGAGATTGTATTTTTCATAATATGGAGTACTCGTGTTATACTCATCTTTCTTTATAGAAATTTTATATTCAAAAGTGCTTCCTGTATGTTGATAAAATTGCCAAAGGAAGAGATTATTATCATGTGGAACAATCGTATCGTATACAGCTGTCTGCTTGTTGATAGATTCGCTAATATTCCAAACGTAAACTTCCTTTCGATGTATATTATTAAGTAGAGTCATTAAATCACCATCCTTTTTAAAGAGCTGATACACAAATCCAGTTGACACAAATTCCATATTACCACGACCTTTATTGCAAAATGAGCCAATTTTCTCACCTGAATCGACATTGTAGATGTTAAAAAACTTCTCCGTAGCTAATGGATTCCACATAATTAACAATGAGTCGTGTGCCGAGATAACCGCACCTGGTTACTCATCACCATTTAGTGACACTAGGTGGCTTTCTACATTTTTTGTGATTATATTTGTTGTATCTACCTCTATTATTTCTCCATTGAAATAGTGTTTATCCCCATCTTTGCATGACAAAGCTACAATACAGAGGATGAAGGTGTATAAAATAGCGTTAGTTTTCATGTTGTTTTCATTTTATTAAAATTAATTATTACTGAATTCAATCTTCAAATCCAATTGAATTAAATAGTTATAAAAGAGCTTATTGTCTATTGTTTTTTCATAATTAAAATAGTTTTAAAGTTTCTGCAAATATAACTATTTTTTAATAATACCCGTTTTTTTTATTTTAAATTATTGGTGTCCGATTAAAAAATGATATATTAATGTAATTATTTAAATATCAACAAATTATATAAAAACTCGAAACAGGGGGCTTACAAAAATAAACTTTACTTTAACCTCCGCCCAAATTTGGTATGTCGTTTGATTTTGCACTAAAATGAGTTCGCGGAGTACTCCTTGTACTTTAGAATCTCATTTTAGTGCAAAAGCAGGCGGCAGAGCAAATTTCCTCAAGAGTTTAACGGACACTAATGATAAGAAATAAAAACCTATTACTACAGGGCATGAGCTTTAGCTCATGTAAGTGAAAGTCGCTATGTAAGACCCTGTAAGTCTCATCCCAGAAAAAAACTCTCTAGAACGTGTATTTCAACGATAAAATCATTCGATGATCTATTGATAGATCGTAAAGTGATGTAGCGTGGAAATATTGGTCAACCTCTTCTGCCCAGCTTGCAAAGTTGTAGTTGTACTCTAATCCTACTGCAAGCTTAGGGATTGGATAGTAGTAGCTTCTAACTCCTACTCGTCCGTATGATTGTAATTCGCAATCTCTATAATATCCATATAGGTATTCACCATCATCATCCTTTTGAAGGTCAAGAGCTACTGTAGAGCCTAGGTTTTCTTGATAACCCATAAATAGTCCAAATTGGAATAGTGAAGGATATATTGGAGTTTCAAAATCAAACCATGATGATGAAGTGATGATATTAGCATAGCTATAGTCTCCATTTCTTGCATCCTCAGCAACTTTTCCGTAACCACCAATAAAGCTTAGGTGAGTAAGGTTTCCACCATATATCGACCAACATTTAAAGTTGTAGCCTCTTAAATTATACTTCAAAAATCCACTAATACTAAAAGAGCTAATAGTTTGGTTGGTTTTGTAGCCACTATCATCAACACTTCTTGGCTTAAACACTTTTCCGCCTAGTGTGATACCTCCGTAAAGGGCTTCTTCGTCGCCGTAAACTAGCTGAACATCAAAGTTTGGCCATACGGCATTGTATTGTGAGTTTACTGGGCCAACACTTTTGTGTTGATCAAACACTTCGGCTGCGGCTCTAATCTCCACATTGTCAGATAGTGCTTGTGAGAATCTCACTTGTGCACCCCTATTAAGTGGATTGAAAGGTAGTCCACCTGCGATATCGACAGTTCCTGAAATTACCTCCCCAACAAAGTTTAGGTTGTAAGCTTGACCAACAAGTAGTGAGCTGTGATCCCATACAAAATCCATATAAGCTTGACGCATACGGAACATTTGAAGATAATCGTTGCTAGAGCCCATAAAATCACCCTCTATATACACCTTAGCAATTGCATTTTTTATCTCAATGTCGCTAATTGCAAAATTTAAGCGCGAAGCAAAAGGCGAGAAGCGTAGTTGGCTCTCTTGGTTTATTAGCTCACCTGCTGTGTCGTAACTTGGTGCAGTAGGGTAGAAGTAAATTGCTCCATTACGTGCAGTGTAGTTGTCGTGACTATCATACATTAGTCTTAAATCAAGAAATCCTCCGAAAGAGTATTTGACTTTTCGTTTTGTTGTAGCTGTAGTGTCGCTATCTGATGCGAATGCGCTAGAGCTTAAAAGGATTAAAGAAAATGTGAGTAAGGTAAAAAGTTTCTTCATATTTAATAAATTAATGTTTTTATGCCTATTAATATCAAAACAATGCCTCCGAATATCTCAGCTTTATCGCCAAAAGAGATATCTAGCCTTCGTCCAATCTTGTAACCTAACAGAGGTATAAAAAAAGCACATAAACCAAATATTCCCCCAGCAAGTAGCATGCTCCCTAATTCATGGCCATTGATTATATTTAGTTGCTGTATGCCAAGTGAAAAACCAGCCGTCACTGCATCAATGCTTAGTGCTAATGCAACTAGAATGGTTGATTTTAGTGTTAAAATATTGATAGAGCGATTGGCACAACAGCTATTTTTTGACCTCTCTAACGATTCGTATACCATTTTTCCACCAAGTGAGGCCAGTAGTGCAAATGCAATCCAATTATCATATCCAGCAAAATAAATAGTTGCCTCTTCTGCCATAAAATAGCCAATTAGTGGCATTAGAAGATGAAAAGTTGCAGTAATTAACAATAGTCGATACACTCGTTTAACATCTTGCTCATTAGCACATAGCGAAATGCATATTGCTATAGCAAAAGCATCTAAACTAAGTGCAAATCCTAGAAATATAGTCTCTAATAGTGTCATAGTTGATATTTAAACCATGCAAATATAATCATTATTTATTTGTTGATGGTAAAAAAATCATATTCCTCTATAAACATAATAAAAACATCTTTTAATGCCAATATATTGGCACTGTGATAAAAGATATTTACCTTTGCAGCTAAACATAGAATGAATATTATGAAAATAGCAAATATTGAATTGCCTGACAAAGCCCTTTTTTTAGCCCCAATGGAGGATGTGACTGATCCTTCGTTTAGATATATGTGTAAGCAATTAGGTGCAGATATGATGTATACCGAGTTTATATCGTGTGATGGATTGCTAAGAGATGGACGTAAGAGTGTTGAGAAACTTAATATTTATGACTATGAACGCCCTATTGGAATTCAAATATATGGTAGCGAAATTGAGCCAATGGTTGAAGCTGCAAAAATTGCAGAGACCTCATCACCAGAGTTGATTGATATAAACTTTGGTTGCCCAGTGCGCAAAATAGCAGGACGTGGTGCAGGTAGTGGTATGATGAAAGATGTTGATAAGATGGTGGAAATGACACGTCGTATTGTTGATTCTGTCAATTTGCCAGTCACCGTAAAAACGCGCTTGGGGTGGGATGAGGAGAGTAAGAATATCCATGAAATAGCCTTGCGACTGCAAGACGTGGGTATTGCTGCTCTTACTATACATGGTAGAACACGTGCTCAAATGTATAAAGGAAGTGCCGATTGGAGTTTGATTGGAGAGATTAAGAACGATCAAAGAATAAATATTCCTATTATAGGAAATGGCGATATTACATCACCCGAAATAGCTAAAGAGATGTTTGATAGATATGGAGTTGATGGAATAATGATAGGAAGAGCAACCTATGGTCGACCATGGATATTTCGTGAGATAAAACACTATCTATCAACAGGAGAGAGAGAGCCTCAACCCTCGGTTAAAGAGCGTGTTGAAATTGCAAAATGCCACTTAGCGCGCTCTGTGGAGATTAAAGGTGAGCGTATAGGGGTGTTAGAGATGCGACGTCACTTTAGCTCATATTTTAAGGGGCTACCATCATTTAAGGAGACACGCCTAAAATTGGTAACTACACCTGAAGCTGATGGTGTTTATGAGATGCTTGACTATATATATGAAAGATGGGGTGATTTTGATGCAACATCGACTCTACCAGGCCAGGTGTACAAGAAGGAGTAGGGTGTGTGTATGGTTGATTAGTAAATTTGGCATAATTTTTGAGCAAACCATGTGATTAGACGTAAATGATACAAATAATTTTGATAATATGACCACAATTAGTAACCGACAAATGCTGAAACTGTTTCAGAAGCTTTCGCCTCAGCAGATTCAGATGATAAAACTTTTAGAGTTGCCAACTGTGCTTTTAGAACAGAGAATCAAACAAGAGATAGAGGAAAATCCAGTCTTAGAGGAGGTGGAAGTGAAAGATGAGAATATCCTTAGTCGAACAAAGATTAATATTGATGAGATAAAAGAGGACTTTACTCCATCTTATAGACTTAATGCCAATAACTTTTCAAAAGATGATAAGCAGGGGGTTATACCAATATCCAATTCGCAATCAATAACCGAATTCCTTGAGGGGCAATTGGGGTATTTGGATTTGTGTGAGCTTGATAGTAAGATTTGCTCTTATATTATAGGTAGTCTTGATAGTAATGGCTATCTTAATAGAACTAACGAAAATATTGTTGACGATTTAGCATTTATGTACTCTCTAGAGGTGGAAGATGGGCATATTGAACATCTAATAAAGCAGATTCAGACTCTTGAACCTGCGGGTATCTGTGCTCGAAATTTAAAGGAGACCCTTCTTATTCAACTTAAAAGAAAGGTGAAAACCTCTAATAATGCCTTAGCTTATAAAGTTATAAATAACTACTTTGATGAGTTCTCCAAAAAGCATTACGAGAAGATAATGAATCGAATGAATATCACTAACGAGCAACTTAGCAAGGTTATATCGTCAATTGTGTCGTTATCGCCTAAACCAGCAAATCAATATGCAGAGCTGACTCAATCTGAACCAACTATTCAGATTATTCCCGACTTTGTGCTTGAGAATGATGATAATCAGCTTGAGTTGTCGCTTAATCGTTACAATACTCCTGACATAAAAATAAACTCTACCTATGTGAAAATTTTAGAGGATATGGTGAAATTGGGTAAGGAAAAGAGTAAAAAGAGAGATGACGTCAAGGAGGATAAGAATACTATTGGTTTTATCCGACAAAAGATAGACTCAGCGCGTTGGTTTATATCAGCTATCAAGCAGCGTGATGCCACTCTAATGTTGACTATGCACTCTATCCTAGAGTTTCAGAGAGCCTATTTTGAAGATGGCGATGAAGCTAAACTTCGACCAATGATTTTGCGTGATATTGCCGAAAAAACAGGTCTTGATGTATCTACAATATCTAGGGTTGTAAATAGTAAGCATATACAGACACCCTTTGGTATCTTCCCTTTAAAATCATTCTTTTCTGAGGCAATGTATACCGAAAATGGCGAGGAGGTTTCATCGCGTGAGATTAAGAAAATATTGCTAGATTGTGTAGCAAACGAAAACAAACAAAAACCTCTAACAGATGAGGCATTAATGGAGATACTTCGCGAAAAGGGGTATCAAATTGCCCGTCGCACAGTGGCAAAATACCGCGAAATGCTCGGCATTGCAGTAGCTCGCCTACGACGAGAAATAGTGTAGTTGAAAACCTCTCAATCTGAAAAGCCCGAGGAGCGTCAGCGACGAAGGTTTTTTTCTAAAAAAACTTAAACACAATTCTTTTTTTGATAGGCTCTGGTACGCTTTGACTTTCAATTTTTTGAGTAGCCAAAAATAGCAATAGATTTTTATTTCTTTAAGAAATAAAAATCTATTGCTACAAGTATGAGTTTTAGCTCATGCGGTGAAAGCCGCTAAAGAGGTGAAAACCACTAAGCACTCCACCAATAACCTCGATTATTTCGAAGTAGTAATCTTAATAGTTGCGCTTTTTAGCCCTTTTGCACTAGCTTTTAGGACTATTTCACCAGCATTCTCGGTTGATTCTACTATTGCAGTCATCATTCCGCTGAACACTTTCATTTGTGGTGTTTGGAATGACTCTAGTGATGTAGGGTCGCCATTTGCACCTGCGCGATAGCTACCATCTCCTTTAACTGTAAATGAGATTTGGTTGCTTGCATCTGGGCATAGATTACCATCTTTATCAACAACTTTAACAGTAATGAACGATAGGTCGTTGCCATCAGCTGTGATGTTGTTTCTGTCTGCAACTAGTTCGATAGCAGCTGGTTTACCAGCAGTGCGCATAACTTTTTCAGCAACCGCATTGCCATCATTGTCGTAAGCTACAACTTTAACTTCGCCTGGCTCATATTTTGTGTCCATCCACATTAGACGGTAACGTTTTTGACGTTTAAACTCTGCGTTTGACTTGTCGTCACCACTGTTTGCAATAGTAACGCTTAAATCTTTAGTCTGTTTTCCTTGGCTCTTACCGTTGATAAATAGCTCTGCAGTAGGATAGTTAGTGTATACAAAAATTGGTGTAACTTCACCTTCTCTGCCCTCCCAATTCCAGTGAGGTAGGATGTGAAGAGTCTCCTCGTCTTTGTTCCAGTGACTACGATATAGATAGTATCTATCTTTTGGTAGACCTGCTAAATCGACAATACCAAAAAGCGAAGAGTGGCTTGGCCAATCAGAGTAGTATGGAGTTGGCTCACCAATGTAATCAAAACCTGTCCACACAAATTCACCAATTGCGTATGGAAGATCTTCGTGTTGAATAAAATCATCTTCTGGAAGATTTGACCAACCGCAATGCTCAACATCGTATGATGAAGCTTGATGATCGTCATATTTAGCCATCGAACGACGTTCTACAGGGAATTTATACACTCCACGCGAGCTTATAGTAGATGCTGTTTCGCTACCTAGTATTATTTGTTGAGGTAAGCGTTTGTAGTTCTCCTCATATTTAAATGGGCGATAGTTGAAACCTGCTACATCAAATAGAGCAGCAATATTGTTTGTAGTTACCGCATCAGGAGCATCCATTCCCATTGTTACTGGGCGTGTTGGATCTTCACGATGGCAGATAGCTTGAAGATTGTAAGCTATTTTTGAGCCTTGAGGGCCATTCCACTGATCTGGTACTTCATTACCGATACACCACATCACAATACTTGGAGCATTTCTATATTGATGAATAAGATTAACTAAATCTTTTTCAGCCCACTCATCAAAAATCTTGTGATATCCATTTTGAAGTTTTGCGCTTTTCCACTCATCAAAAGATTCAGCCATAAGCATCATCCCCATCTCATCACAAGCTTGAACAAGCTCAGGAGCTGGCATGTTGTGTGAAGTGCGAATTGCGTTAACACCCATATCTTTTAGTATGCGAACCTGACGGCGAATACCTGCCATGTTTGCAATACCTCCTAAAGGACCTAAGTCGTGGTGGTTACACACCCCTTGAAATTGAGTTCTCACTCCGTTTAAGTAGAAACCTTTGTTTGGAATAATCTCGATTGTACGAACACCAAAGCGTGAAGTGTATTCATCTTTGAACTCGCTACCTTCATACACCTTTGACTCAGCGTAGTAGAGATTTGGGTTCTCAATACTCCAAAGTTGAGGATTGTCGATAATAATCTCTTGCTCGAAGATATCTTTGTTGTATTTTGTTAATTTTGACTCTCCTGAAGCTACAACTTTGCCATCCATATCAACAATGTTAGTTTTGATAGTGTAGTTGTTGTAATCTTTGCCTTGAGGAATCTCTAATTTGGTTTTAATCTCAACTTTAGCATATTCATCGGTTATCGTTGGAGTTGTAATTTGAGTTCCCCAAACAGGTATATGGGCATCTTGAGTAACTACAAACCTTACATTACGATAGAGACCAGCACCAGGATACCATCTTGACGACTCTACAGCATTTTCTAGGCGTACAGCTAGAAGATTTTTCTCTCCCTTTTTAAGATAATCAGTGATGTCGAAATGGAATGAGTTGTAGCCAAATGGCCAATTACCCACCTCTTTGCCATTTACATAAACGTGTGCATTACTCATCGCACCATCAAACACGATAGTAGCTCTTTTGCCATCACCAAACTCTGGGGCATCAAACTCGTAGCGATACCAACCCACTCCAACAAATGGCAATCCGCCAGTACGGCCAGCATGCTCCATTGCAGCAGTTTGACCATCTTGTGCGATGGCTACATGCTGTTTGTCATTGTTTATGCTAAAAGGACCATAAATAGCCCAATCATGAGGCACTTTCACATCTTGCCAGTCGCTATCATTGAAGTTTGTTTGACTGAAAGTTTCGCTATCAAGACGCGAAAACTTCCACCCCTTCTCAAACAATCGCTCGCTACGTGGCTGAGCATAGCTTGTCGCGATAAACATCACGGCAGCGAATAACACCGCCACTAAATTTTTAAATCTGTTCATAAGTTATTTTTTGTTATAATTATTTGCGCTAGATATTTTTAAGAGTATTATTTAACCTCCTCAAAATCAACATACTCACCAACTTTGTCTTTTATCTTTTTTTGTGAGGGGCTATTGACAGAAATAAACACCTCTCCCTCTTTGTGTTTATCGTTGTTAGGTGCACTCTCTCTCTGGGTGTTGAAGCCTCCACTAAAGAAGCTGCCACCTCTGTTGTTGCCGTTAGAAAACTGTTTCATTTTGCGTGCGATGAAGAGTTTAAGAAGAAACTTTCCTATATTACCTAACAGATAAAAAAATATTATTGTACCTAAAATGTACCCTAAAAATTGCTCCATAAATAAAATTAGTTAAACATTGCAAATATAGCTATTTTTTTTGTAATAACCCCGTTTAGCAATTCAAATGGTATAGTTATTGAAGTTGTGAGCCATGTGCAGGCTCTGCTTGGCAACTCTCTAAAGAGGTTTTTACAAGATATTTACCTAAAAAAAATTATTTTTAAGCTAATATAAAAAACTTTATCTATATTTGTACCAATTAATTAACGAGTTTTTCAAAATATTATTTTAGTAAATAAATGGAATTAAATAATTTAACAGCTGTTTCGCCTGTAGATGGCCGATACAGAAAAGCAACATCATCGCTTTCACACTACTTCTCAGAGTACGCTTTAATTCGTTATCGTGTTTTGGTAGAAATAGAGTATTTTATCTCTTTATGTGAGCTTCCTCTGCCTCAATTAGAGTCAGTTGATAAATCAAAATACGAGGCTCTACGCGACATATATCGTGTTTTCAGCACTGACGATGCTTCTCGTGTAAAGGAGATCGAAAGCGTGACAAATCATGATGTTAAAGCTGTTGAGTATTTTATTAAAGAGAAAATGGTTGAACTTGAGCTTGGCGAGTGCATGGAGTTTGTTCATTTTGGACTAACATCTCAAGATATCAACAACACCGCAACTCCATACACTATTAGAGATGCTGCAAACAATGTTTATTTCCCGAAACTACAAATTATTATTGAGAAGCTTAAATCACTAGCTACTGAATGGGAAGATGTTCCAATGCTTGCGCGTACGCATGGTCAGCCAGCTTCACCTACTCGCTTGGGTAAGGAGTTTATGGTATATGTTGAACGCCTAGAGAAGCAAGTAGCGCTTCTTAGAGCTGTGCCTTGTCCTGCTAAGTTTGGAGGTGCAACAGGTAATTTCAACGCCCACTATGTTGCATACCCTGATATTGACTGGATAGGTTTTGCAAACAACTTTGTAAACAAAACTTTAGGTCTAGAGCGTTCTCAAATCACAACTCAAATTGAGCACTACGACAATCTTGCCGCTATTTTTGACGGCTTTAAGCGTATAAACACTATTTTAGTCGATTTCTCTCGCGATATATGGACATATATCTCAATGGAGTATTTTAAACAAAAAATCAAAGCTGGTGAAGTTGGCTCTTCGGCAATGCCTCACAAGGTTAATCCAATAGATTTTGAAAATGCAGAAGGTAATTTAGGTATTGCTAATGCTATATTTGAACATCTATCTGCAAAACTTCCAGTTTCGAGATTACAACGCGACTTAACCGACTCTACAGTGTTGAGAAATGTTGGTGTACCTATCGCTCACACAATGATTGCACTTGGTTCTTTAGAGCGTGGAATCAACAAGTTAATCATTAACAATGACGCTATACAAAACGATTTAGAGAAAAACTGGGCTGTAGTAGCAGAGGCTATCCAAACTGTTTTGCGCAGAGAGAACTATCCAAATCCATACGAAACGCTTAAAGAGCTTACTCGTACAAACAATGTGATAAATAGAGACTCTATCGCTGAATTCATCGCAAAACTTGATGTTAGTGAGAGTGTAAAAGAGGAGCTACGTAAGATATCACCTCAAAGCTACACTGGAGTTAAGTTTTAAAAGAAAGCACCTTAAAGTCAACGTATAAGATAAAATTAATTATTAAATCATTAAAAAATTAGATTATGGAAAAGTACAAATGCACAGTATGTGGTTGGGTGTATGACCCAGCATTAGGTGATGAAGAAGGCGGAATCGCGCCAGGTGTACCATTTGAGGAGCTAGGTGACGATTGGGTTTGCCCTCTTTGTAGTGAAGGTGCTGAAGTGTTTGAAAAAATAGACTAAGCATTTAAATAGAAATAAGACTGCCAGCAAATATGTTTGGCAGTCTATTTTTTTGTTGTAAAAATTTAAATTTAATATAATGATTCCTAGCGATCCATTTATGCTATTTAGCTTTATAAATATGAAGCTTAGAGACAATTACGCATCACTTGCAGAGTTGTGTGAAGATATGAATATAAACCAAGATGAATTGACAGCCAAACTAAAATCGGCTGGTTTTGAGTATAGCCAAGCAAACAATAAGTTTTGGTAGTGTTAATTCTTAATATGTTGATATTTAAACATTAGTGTCCGTTAAACTCTTGGGGAAATTTGCTCTGCCGCCTGCTTTTACCCTAAAATGAGATTCTAAAGTACAAGGAGTACTCCGCGAACTCATTTTAGTGCAAAATCAAACGACACACCAAATTTGGGCAGAGGTTAAAGTAAAGTTTGTTTTTGTAAGCCCACTGTTTTGAGTTCTTATGTAATTTGTTGATATTTAAATAATTACATTAAAATATCATTTTTTAGTCGGACACCAATAGATTTAATTAAAAAAATTAAAGATGTGTAAAACCCACTCTGGTGGATTATCTGCTGAATATGTACTATTAAACACCTTTGTAAGTAGAAATACACTAAAAATTATAGCTAGGTATATCCCTTTTTTTATTCTTCTTGCATATATAGACATAATAAAAACAGGAGGTGTCCATATAGCATCAATAATATTACTTATCAAATAATAATCTGCATTTGCATAGTTCCATGAATTAGCTCCCACGTACCTATGAAAATCTTTGGTTTCATAGGTAAATAATCCAATATAGGTTATTATTATCAAGGTTCCAACTACAACCATTGTTCCCCAACGGACTAATTAATAGATAATACCCCATGCAATAAGTAGTGATTTTTTATACATAATTATATTATTTAAATTGTGTTGTTTGTCGAATCTACTGAACCCTGCACCTCAAGAATATTTCCCTATTGGGCGGTTGCCCTTTTTACTTGCTCCAAAAGGCACAGCAATTCTTTTGTTATAAATCCCAGCTCCAACATTTTAAATTTCTAAAGATATTAAATATTTTAGTATTATACAGACACGTCAGTTTGTCGTCTTGTTGATTAATCGGATATAAATATACAATTGACGTGTAAGACGTTCCAAATGAAAAGTAAGATATTTCTTGTATTTAAATGGTAAATGCTATTATAATGTAATGATTGTCGGATAATTACACTATTGTAAGAAATCGGGATACTATTGACTTTTTTCCAGATTTGGTCATTGCGTACCCCCCCAATGGCCCATTAAAGAGCTTTCCGATTTTTTTATTTCTTCTTTTTAATTTAGATAAAGTTCACTATATTTGCAAAAAGCATAAAACAACTTATTATATGTACAAAACAGGAAAATACTTAGAAAACGATTCAATGGCAGCATTAATTTGCGACAACTACTCAATGCTTCTGGTGATGAGTAGATTTGGAATGCCTCTCGGAGTAGCCGATAAAAGCATAGCAGAGGTGTGTCAAGAGAGCAATGTTGATGCAAATACTTTCCTAGCGGTGGTAAACTTGCTAATTAGACAAGAGGTAGGAGGCTATAAACCATCTATTGATAATCTAGTTACAAAAGATTTGGTTAAGTATCTGCGCAATTCACATGACTACTATATTAAGCTACGACTGCCTGAGATACGAACTAAGCTGGTTAGTTCTTTAGGTGATGATAAGATTTCAATGCTTATTTTGCAATACTTCGATGACTACTTAACGCAAGTTGAAAAGCATTTATACTTTGAGGAGGAGATAGTCTTTCCATATATAGATGAGCTACTACAAGGTCACCAAAAGGAGGGTTTCTCAATTGATACATTCAGTGAAAAACACGATCATGTTGATAGGCCGTTAAATGAGTTTAAAGATGTTATAATAAAATACTACACAGGTGATAGCAGTGATTTAGTTAGCGTAATACATGATGTGTTAAGTTGTGCTAATGACCTAACATCGCACAGCCTAGTTGAAGATAGGTTGCTAGTGCCACTAATTAGAAAAATGGAGCGTTAAAAGATGTCACAAAATAGATTAAATATATTGATTGCCGATCCATCTTTGATAATTAGAAGAGGAGTAATGTCTGTTTTGTTGGATATTGACTCTTTAGGTATGAATGTCACAGAATTAGAGGATATAACTACAATAGCAGAAAAGATAGAGGCAGAACATATTGATGTGGTGATAATAAATCCTATGCATCTAGGTATCACATCACCAGAGCAACTTGCTGCGGGAGATGTAAGATTTGTTGCTCTTCAGAGTTTTATCTCTAGCAGCAATCAACTCAAAGGGTATGATGCTACTATATCACTAACCGATAGCACAAGTAGCATTGAGCAAACATTGCATAAACTAATAAGCATAGAGAGCAAAATAGAGACAGAACTTAGCACACGTGAGAAAGAGATAGTTAAAGCAATAGCCCTCGGACACAGCAATAAAGAGATAGCCGAGAGCCTATTTATCTCGATACACACAGTAATGACCCACCGAAAAAATATAGCATCAAAACTAAAGATACATAATCCTGCGGGTTTGACAATTTATGCTATTGTAAATAAACTAATAACTATTGACGAAGTTCAATAGCTATTAGTTAAGGGATTCTCATGTATTTATGGGTTTGCAGAGAAATTACCCAACGCGGATTTTTCTTTACAAACTCTACTATTGCAGGTAGTATCTTATCGGCTTTGCTCCACTCTGGTTGAAGTAGTAGAAGTGTTGATTCAGAAACTTTTACACCACACTCCTGTGCCCATTCAAAATCTCTGTCAACATCCTCAATCACCATTTTAAGCTCTGTAGCTCTCTCATACGCCTCATTAATAGGCAGGCGAGCTCTCTTGGGAGATAAACACACCCAGTCAAAATCTCCGCTAAAGGGAGAAGATCCGCTAGTTTCAAGAAAAATAGAGACTCCTACTTTGTGCAACTCAGTGGTTAAGTAATCTAACTGATGTAGTAGTGGTTCGCCACCAGTTATCACAACATTAATAGCACCACTATCCACCACTTTAGCCACCAGCTCTTCAACTCTAAGTAGAGGAAACTTTTTGCTATTCCAACTCTCTTTTGCATCGCACCACTTGCAACACACATTACACCCTGCTAGGCGCAAAAAATGAGCAGCTTTACCTACATTGCCCCCTTCACCTTGAATTGAGTAGAATTCTTCAACTAATGGCAACACTAAACCACCATCTAATTCAGCATGCGTGAATTTATTCATAATTTATATATGTGTAATATCTCGAAAATATAAAAAACTAATGTTTTACCTCTCTTCGGAGCATTTTAGTGAATATATGTCTTTTAATAAACGACCCCTTTCGTTGTAGTCTAAACCGTAACCTACAATAAATTTATCCTCTTTCATCTCAAAACCAAAATAGTCAATATCAACCTCGACAATTCTAGTTTTAGGTTTGTAAATTAGTGTAGCGATAGCCACAGATTTAGCACCAGCATCTAGATACTTCTGCTTTAGAAATGCCACAGTAGAACCACTATCAACAATCTCATCTAAAATAATTACATCACGCCCCTTGACATCACATTTAATATCAAGTGTACACTCTAATTTGTCGCTCCTCACCGTTCCTTTATAGGAAGATACCGAAGTGAAGCATATCTGTGCATCAAGTGTAATCTTTCGCAAAATATCACTCCCAAACACAAATGCACCTGTCAGAACAGTGACAAAAACAGGCGGTTGTTCGCAGTTTTGATATTTAGTGTTAAGTTTTGTTGCTATCTCAGAAACCACGATATCTATCTCTGCTGCAGATATATACGGAACAAATTCTTTGTCGTGTAGTTTTACAGTTGTCATTATATTCAAATTATTTAATATATTTGCACAAATATATACAAAGTTTTTCTATTTAAAAAATTGATTATGACACCAAAAGTAACAATTATCATGGGTAGCACCTCAGACATGAAAGTAATGAGTGAAGCAGCAAAATTTTTAGACGAGATGGAAATCCCATTCGAAATATTTGCTCTATCAGCACACAGAACACCAGAACTAGTGGCTGAATTTGCTGAAAATGCCCAAGAAAGAGGAATCGAAGTGATTATAGCAGCAGCAGGCGGTGCAGCTCATCTACCTGGCGTAATTGCAGCATCAACACCACTTCCTGTAATTGGCGTGCCTATCAAATCTTCAAATTCTATTGATGGCTGGGATAGCATCTTGTCAATCCTTCAAATGCCATCAGGAATCCCAGTTGCAACTGTAGCGCTAGATGGAGCAAAAAATGCAGCTATCTTAGCAGCTCAAATTATCGCAACTGCATCACCAGAAGTAAAAGCTAAAGTTGCTGCATTTAAAGCAGACATGAAAAGCAAGATAGCAAAAGCAAACGAAGATTTAAAAGAAATTAAGTATAATTTCAAAACTAACTAAAAGCTCTAGAGCATTGCTTGGTATTGCTTGAGCGGCTTTCACAGTGAAAGTCGCTCAAGCAAAATCAACCTAACCAACAACTAAAATAGCTCTTTAAGCACCCTAAGCGAGTCTATTTTATATATCGTTTCGTGATGGTATCCGAGAAAGGTGATTAAAGCAGCTAACAATTCGCGCCTTTGATTACGCGACAATTCTAAACTCTCTAGGTTATCTATTTTTAGCTCCATAACTTTAGAAAGTAGATTTGTGGTAGTAGCATCAAAGTGAAGAGAGTGTTGAGGGCGGACAAGCACAAACTTGCTTAGAGGTATATCGAAGAATGCCCCATCAAAATAGCTGTTAGAGGGGTAAAATCCCATAAATCTAACTATATTAACTGTAAAATAGAGGTGAAAATTTGCAGCTTGCTTGTCGCTCATTATATTAAGACTCTTAATGCACCCTATAATAAAATCAAAAAGGAGTGGAGCACTTTCACTCTCCTTAATAACGCGATATAAAAATTCACTCATATATAGTGCAACCGAACTTTTAACTATATTGCCATAAATCCCTGCTGTTATAAGATGACTTTGTGCTTGGGTGATTCTGTGAAGATCTCCTCGCGAAGTAGTTTTTCCAACTATTGACAACACTGATAGAGGCTGCAAAGATATCTTTTGCCCTGCAATGCGTACTGCGCCATTACGTGCAGCAAACATGTAATAGGCAACCCTCCCTAACTCACGTGTGTAGAGATAGGCTATCATGCCTTTATCGCCATGAGCTATTGAGTGAAGCACCACAGCCGTAGTTTTGTATTCGCTAGTCATCTAAAAAAAATATTAGGCAGCCTTAAACTTAATTCAAAGCTGCCTGTTTTTGGTAAGGTTAATAAAAACTTTTCTTATTGGAATAGTTTGTATATGTCGTTTCCTAAAGCTAAAAACATCAACCCAAATAGTAAAATCATACCAGCTGTTTGAGCATACTCCATAAATTTATCACTCGGTTTGCGACGTGTAACCAACTCGTAAATCAAGAACAATACATGCCCTCCATCAAGAGCGGGGATAGGTAATATGTTCATAATTGCTAACACCACTGAAAGGAAAGCTGTAATGCTCCAGAAGCGAAGCCAATCCCAACTGGTGCTAAACATTCCACCCATCGAAACAACACTTCCAACCGATTTGTAGGCTTGAGTTTCAGGTGAGAAGATAAGTTTTAGCTGTTTAATATAGTTGTCAATTTGACTAAATGCCAATTTTAATCCTTGAGGAATAGACTCTAAAAGAGTATAGTTAATCTCAGTAATGTTGTAGAAATTCTCATCAACAGACATGCTTACCTGAGGTACAAAACCTATCAATGAGTCGCTAGCAATAGTGATTTGTCTCTCTATAGTGGTTGGAGTGCCATCAATATTGCGCTGATAAGCGATTAGGACTGTATCACCAGCCTTTGAATTGATAATATCTTTGAACTCATCAAAATATTTGAACGACACTGAGTCGACAGCTACAATCTTATCACCCTCTTGCAAACCAGCCATTTCGGCAGGAGAACCACTTAAAACCGACGACACTACCGCTTTAGGAAGGCGTAATTCTAAGAAAAAGTTATCTTTAGATAGTAGTTCAGAGAAGTAGGTTTTGTCGATAGTAATTTGTTGTCTAATTCCCTGACGTTCAATCTCAACAAAATCAACATCGTTAAATAGAATTGCCATTGCAATTTCTCTGTAATTCGAAATCTCTTCACCGCCTACATTGATTATCTTATCACCATTTCGAAAGCCCATTTTCTGAGCAGTTTCGCTATAGTAATAACCATCGGTAACATCTTTATTATCGACATATACAGATCCATTAGTGTAGCTTATGCCAGCATAAATTGCGATTGCTAGTAGTAGATTCATCATCACTCCACCAATCATTATTAAAAGTCGCTGCCATGCTGGCTTGCTTCTAAATTCGTACGGTTGAGGCTCTTGTTTAAGTTGCTCTTTATCCATGCTTTCGTCAATCATGCCAGATATCTTAACATAACCACCAAATGGAATCCATCCCATACCATACTCAGTTTCGCCTTTTTTGAACTTAAAAATCGAAAACCAAGGGTCGAAGAATAGATAGAACTTCTCTACTCGTGCACCAAATATCTTAGCGAATGCAAAGTGGCCAAATTCGTGTATTGCCACTAATAAAGAGAGACTTAAGATTAGCTGTAAAGCCTGTATTAATACTTCCATGAATTTTTTTAACTTTTGTTATTTATTAATTCTCGCGCTACTATGCGTGTCTCATTATTGCAACACAAATAGTCGTCCAGAGAGGGCGAAGATAGATAATTTATTTTACTTACACAATTTTCGATAAGTGTAGGGATAAAGCCAAATGGTATTTCGTTGTTCAGAAACGCTGCCACTGCCTCCTCGTTAGCGGCATTAACAATGCAAGGAATATTACCTTTACGCTCCATTGCCATATAAGCAAGAGCCAAAGCAGGGAATCGTTCCATGTCAGCAGGAGAAAAACTAAAATTCATTACTTGACTGAAATCAAGACGGTTGCTCTGCTCCATGTCTAGACGATATGGGTAGGTCAGGGCGTATTGAATTGGAAGTTTCATGTCAGGAGTGCCTAATTGAGCTTTTACTGCCCCGTCGGAAAACTGAACCATCGAGTGAACTATCGAAGATGGGTGAACTACAACCTCAATTTGGTGAGGCTGCAACTCAAAAAGCCATTTTGCCTCAATCACCTCGAATCCCTTGTTCATCATAGATGCTGAATCTACAGTTATCTTCTGCCCCATTACCCAATTAGGATGAGAGAGCACATCTTTAACTGAGGCGTTGTAAATCTCATCTTTGGTTTTGTGAAGAAGTGGTCCTCCCGATGCTGTTAAAATAATCTTCTCGATTGCGCTATATTCACCAGTCAAACATTGAAATATAGCTGAATGTTCAGAATCTACGGGAATGATAGAGACATTGTTTTGCGCGGCAAGTCCCATAACAATCTCTCCTGCCACTACTAGCGACTCTTTGTTGGCTAGTGCTACTTTTTTAGAGTGTTTTATAGCGTTTATTGTTGGATGTAATCCCGAAAAACCAACTAGTGCTGAGACAACTGTGTCGATAGAGTCCAACTCCACAATTTGCTCCACGCTTTTAGAGCCAGCAAATACTTTAATGGGTTGTGATGAGAGTGCATCTACCACACTCTGGTAGTGAAGCTCATTTGCTATCACTACGCTATCTGGTTGATATTTTATAGCCTGCTCTACTAGTAGCTGCCAACTATTGTTGGCGGTCAAAACTCTTACCTCAAAAAGATTTGGATAGCTATCAACTACCTCAAGTGTCTGTTTGCCAATAGAGCCTGTTGAGCCGAGTATAGCTAGGCGTTGTTTATTATGCGTCATTAGTTTAAAATTTTAAATAGTTACTTGGATCGACACTATTGCCATTTAGCCAAAATTCAACAATCAGAGGTCGCATGCTCTCCTGCTCCTCTATATCTCCTATAGTGCCTATAACCTCACCTGCCTCAATATTGTCGCCAGCAACTTTGGTTGTAGTAGTCAATCCTTTGTAGTTTGTAACAAGTCCGTTCCCGTGCTGAATCTGCACTATGCTACCATCACTAGGACTCCATGATACTATTATTATACGTCCAGCATTAACTGCAAGCACTGGTTCTTGCCCAGTGGTGGTAAACTCAATGCCTCTGAAATTTTCTCTGAGGTTGTATTTTTTTGTTATCATGCCATTTACAGGCATAAATAACTCAATCGAGGCTGTAGATCTTGTTGTTGGTGGCGTAGAGTTTGAAATGTCTGATTTGTTGATTGATAAAAGCTTGTCTCTTAGTGCACTATCGGCATCTGAGCGCAAAATCAAGCTTCTATCTCCGATGTCGTTAGATATCATCAGGCTAGAATCAATTGTCGATATGGGTGCTGAGCCTCCAATTATCCTCACTATATTCTCTCTGTAAATATTCCACACCTTCAATTCGTTCTCTAAAGAGTCTAATCGAGTTATTCCGCTCATTACAAGCTCTCGGTCTACTCCTGTAGAGTAAATCTTAAGCATGTTTAAGATTGGGGTGTAAACAATTAATGCCATTGATACCCCTAAACTTAATAAAAATACAACCAGATAAAATGACATTATCCTAGCAGGAGAGATGAAAATCTGCCAATAAGATTTACCATCTTTTGCATCATTTATAGTTAAATTATATCGAGTAAAATAGTTTTTAACTATAAGCGATACGGCTCTATTAAATTTATTCATTCGTTTATTTTTCTTGTTAATTTAGCTTTAATTAAAGATTGTTTTAGCTCAAATTCACGCTTTTTTTATGAAAAACAGATGCTTTTTTTTAGAAATATCATTTTTTTCAAAAAAAACTTTCGTTCAAAAAAGCCTGATAATCAATTTGTTTTGGCTAAAATACAATCTTTACTCTTGTTTTATTTAAGCAAATATAGCTATTTTAATTTAAAAAATAACTATATTTGTGTTGCTTTTTGTTATCAAGAGAAATATCAGTTGTTAAAAAACATAAAATTTAAAATAATTGTAAAATGAAACCTACATTACTTATTCTCGCAGCCGGCATGGGCTCGCGCTACGGATCGCTTAAACAAATGGACGGAATTGGTCCTAACAAAGAGGCTATCCTTGACTATTCAATCTTTGACGCTATCAGAGCTGGCTTTGGAAAAGTTGTCTTTGTTATCCGTCACTCATTTGAAGAGGAATTTAGAGCTATCTTCTCAAAAGAGCGTTTTGGTGGCAATATAGATGTTGATTATGTTTTTCAAGAGCTTGATTGTCTACCAGAAGGATTTACAGTTCCTGAAGGAAGAGAAAAACCTTGGGGTACTAATCATGCCCTATTGATGGCTGCTACTGCAATTGACACTCCTTTTGCTGTTATCAATGCTGACGACTTCTACGGTGCTGACGCATTTAAAGTTATGGGTAGCTACCTTTCTGGATTAGAGGGTGCAGTTGGCAAATATTGCATGGTGGGTTATCTCCTTAAAAACACTATGTCTGATTTTGGATCTGTTTCACGCGGTGTTTGTACAAAAAACAGCGAAGGCAACTTAGTTGACATCGTTGAGCGTACACATATTGAGAAAGATGGCGAAAACGGAGCTAAATTTAAAGATGATAATGGAGAGTTCTGCCCAGTATCTACTGAGACTATCGTTTCTATGAATATGTTTGGATTCACTACTGACTATTTTAGCTATGGTGAAGAGATTTTCAAAACATTCTTAACAGAACGTGGTTCAGAGCTTAAATCAGAATTCTTTATTCCATTAGTGGTTAATGAGCTAACTAGCACTGGAAAAGCAACACTTAAAGTGTTAGAAAGCACTGCTGAATGGTTTGGCGTTACCTATAAAGAGGATCGTCCTTTTGTTGTAGAGAAGCTTAATAAACTTATAGAACAAGGTATTTACCCTGCAAAACTTTGGTAATTATGATTGATATATCTCAAGAGATTCTAGGTTTTACTGACAATGATGAGGCAGTAATCCTATACACAATGCAAAACAGCAATGGAGCGCAAGTTAAGTTAATTAATATTGGTGCTGCAATTGTTTCAGTAATTGTTCCTGACAAAGTGGGAGCAATGAGAGATGTTTCGCTAGGCTTTAAAATGTTCGACAAATACATTGGCGACGGAGCTGGCTTAGGAAAAAGCATTGGTCGCTATGCAAATCGCATTGCAAACGGCAAGTTCTCGCTTGATGGCAAAGAGTACACTCTTGCCACTAACAACGGACCAAACCACCTACATGGAGGCCCAACAGGTTTTCAAAACCGAATTTGGAGTTCAAGAGTTGAGGGAGACAGAGTTGTTTTCAACTATGTTAGTGCAGCTGATGAAGAGGGTTATCCTTCTGAATTAGGAGCAGAAGCAGTGTATGATTTTAACGACGAGAATGAGCTTGAGATTACTTATTACGCATCTACTGATGGTAAAACAATCGTAAACTTAACTAACCACGCCTATTTCAACCTTAACGGTGAGGGCAACGGTGATATTCATTCGCACTACCTAAAACTAAATGCTAGCAATTTCTTACCTACCGATGATACTCAAATCCCTACAGGTGAGATTGCCCCAGTAGCAGGTACTCCAATGGACTTTACATCTTCAAAACAGATTGGAAGTGACATTGATGCTGACTACGAGCCTTTAGTAATTGGCCATGGTTATGACCATTGTTGGGTAATTGACAACTACAAAAAAGGAATTATGGCACCTGCTGCTGAGCTTTATAGCGCTGAAAGTGGTATTTGTCTAGAGATTTCGACTACTCAACCAGGTGCTCAGGTTTACACTGGCAACTGGCTAACAGGGTGTGGGCTTTCAAAAGCAGGAAAAGAGCACCTTAATAGAGAGGGAGTTGCAATTGAGTGCCAAAATTTCCCAGATGCTCCTAACAAACCAAATTTCCCTTCTGCTGTTATAAACAAAGGAGAGGTGTATGAGGAGCACATTATTTTTAAATTTTCAGTAAAGTAATTGAAATAATATTTTAATTAAAACAACAAAAAATCTTATGACAACACAAACAAAACAGTGGGGAGCTATCATTATAATGATTGCCCTATTTGCAATGATTGCATTCGTTACGAACCTATGTTCGCCAATGGCTATCATCGTAAAAAATCAATTTGGAGCTTCAGATCTTCTTGCTCAGGTAGGTAACTACGGAAACTTTATCGCTTATCTTGTTATGGGTATTCCTTCAGGTTTGCTTATCAAAAAAGTAGGCTACAAAAAAACTGCACTTATCGCGCTTTTAGTAGGTATTGCAGGTATTCTAGTTCAATGGCTTAGCGGCTGGGACACAGTTCAAAGTTTCGGCGTTTATTTGATTGGTGCGTTCATCGCAGGTTTCTGCATGTGTATGCTTAACGCAGTTGTTAACCCAATGCTTAACACTTTAGGTGGTGGCGGTAACAAAGGTAACCAACTTATCCAAATCGGTGGTGTGTTTAACAGTACAGCTGCTGTTGCAGTTTATATCATCATGGGTGCTCTTATTGGCGATGCTGCAAAAGCTAAAATCGCTGATGCTACTCCTGCTCTTTTCATCGCTTTAGGCATCTTTATTTTAGCATTTGTAGTGATTCTATTCTCAAAAATAGAAGAGCCAGAACAAGCAGTTGAAGAGGCTGCTTCTACAACAAAAGACAGCCATAGCGCTTTCTCTTTCCGTCACTTCAAATTAGGTATTCTTGCTATCTTCCTTTATATGGGTATCGAGGTGGGTGTTCCTACTTACGTGCTTCAATACTTAACTGCTAATCCTACAGACGCTGTTCCAGGACTTGGTATGGATGCTAGTATTGCAGGCCTTATTGTTGCTGTATATTGGTTAATGATGCTTGTTGGTCGTTTTGTTGGTGGTTCTATCGCTGGTAAAATCTCTAGTCAAAAAATGATTACTTTTGTTTCTTTAGCAAGTTTCATTTTAGTTGCATTTGGTATGTTTGCTCCTTCTGATGTTATGGTAAGCGTTCCTGGTATCGACTGGGCTAATGTTTCTTTAATTTGGGCAGAAGTTCCAGTAGGTATTTTTGCATTCCTTTTAGTAGGTCTTTGCACATCAGTTATGTGGGGTGGTATCTTTAACATGGCAGTTGAGGGCCTTGGTAAATACACTTCTATCGCTTCAGGTGCATTTATGACTATGGTATTTGGTTGTGCTGTAATGGTAGCTATCCAAGCATGGATTGCTGGTGTTGCTGGTTCTTACCTAACTAGTTATGTTGTTGTATTAGGTTGTGCTGCTTATATCCTTTGGTATGCACTTGCTGGTTACAAAAACGTAAACACAGACATTAAAGTAGATTAATTTTAAACAGAGGGGGCTTGTTATGAGCCCCCATAATTTATACGAGAATGAAAACACAAGTAAGAGCAAAATTTGCTGAATTATACGGCAGCGAAGGTAGCGTATACGCATCTCCTGGTCGTATCAACATTATTGGCGAGCACACTGACTATAATGGTGGATTTGTGCTTCCTGGAGCTATCGACAAAGGAATGATTGCTGAGATTAAATTCAACGGAACAAATAAGGTTCGTGCTTTTGCATTAGACCTAAACGAATCTTCTGAATTTGGACTTGAAGAGGGTGATGCACCAACAGAAGGTTGGGCAAAATATCTTTTCGGTGTTTGTCGCGAATTAGCAAAAAAAGGAGCTAAAATAGAAGGTTTTGATACTGCGTTTGCAGGTGATGTGCCTCTTGGTGCAGGAATGAGCTCTTCGGCTGCTCTTGAAAGTACTTACGCTTTCGCTTTAAACGATATGCTTTCTCTTGGTTTCTCTCTTATGGAATTAGCTAAGGTAGGACAAGCTACTGAGCACAACTACGTTGGTGTTAAGTGTGGTATTATGGACCAATTTGCATCTTGTCACGGTAAGAAAGGCAATTTAATGCGCCTTGATTGTAAAACTGGCGAATTTGCTTACGTTCCATTTGACCCAGAAGCTCATGGCTACAAAGTAGTATTAGTTGACACTTGTGTAAAACACGAACTTGTTGGTTCTCCTTACAATCGTCGTAGAGAGTCTTGTGAAAGAGCAGTTGCTGCAATTCAAAAATCACATCCAGAGGTTGAGTTCCTTCGCGATGCTAAACCTGAATGGTTAGAAGATGTGATTGGCGAAATCACAACTGAGGATTATATCCGCGCTAGCTATGCAATTGATGAGGTTGCTCGTCTTTTAGCAGCTTGTGACGCACTTGAAAAAGGCGACTACGAAACTGTAGGAAAGAAAATGTATGGTACTCATATCGGCATGAGCGTTCTTTATGAAGTAAGCTGTGAAGAGCTAGACTTTGTTAACGAAGTTGCAAAAGAGTGTGGTGTAACTGGTTCACGTGTAATGGGTGGCGGTTTTGGTGGTTG
>JAWXTQ010000011.1:0-26526 GCA_044433405.1 Rikenellaceae bacterium | reverse complement strand
GATGGGCTTTGTGTGGTCGATGGTGTCAATGGGTAGCGGAACAGCAATTGTTGGATTAGGGATATTGTCGTTGTATTTTATTAAACGACAATATATATTAAGTGTCCTTCCATTAATAGCGTTGCTTTATTTTGCAGCTCCTTATTTAAACTACGAACCACTACAGAGAGCAAAAGTGACACTAGAAGCTGCAGTAACGCTAGATAGGGTGGCTGTAATACATGCCGATCACAGTGCTGCAGGACGTGTTGTGCCTTTAATCAACACAATAAATAACTTTGATCTCACGGATAGTAAATTTCTGTTTGGCGAGGGGGTAGATGTTAATAATTCTGGGGCATATCTAGATAAAGATGTAATGATTGGTTGCATACGTGATTATGGTGCATTAAGTTATCTTCTATTACTAGTCTTTATATTTACCTGCTGCATAAAGTTATGGTCTTTAGAATCATTGATATTTATTGTTTTAATATCAGCTAATTTAGGTAATGTGGCATATGGTTGGGCTATTATGATGTTGTTTGCTGCAACAAAATATTTTATTGGTGAAAATAAAAAAATCGAAACTGAAGAGTATGAGAGTAGTGCATATAGTTCACGGTAAAGTGAATCCCAATGGTGAAAATGGAGTGAGTCGAGTGGTCTATTTTCTGAATAAATATCAAAAATTACTAGGAGTACAGAGTGAAATTTGGGCCTTTGTCGATGGAGTAAAGTTGCCAACTACTTATAAACGAGATAAATTTGTTACTATAGAGATGTATCCTAGGTTAACGCCATTTAATAGAAATAATCACCCAATATTAAAGAAATTTGACTCGGAAAGAGAAAATATTGATATTGTGCATTTTCATATGATATGGTTTGTTGATAAAAATATATTGGCAGGGTTTTTAAATAAGATTGATATTCCATTTGTAGCAATGACACATGGAACATATTCAAAACCAGTTTCATCTAAAGGAGTAAAAAAAATAAGTGCTAAATATTTGTTAGAACTTCCTTTTTTGAACAGTGCTAATGAGTTACATATACTTAGTGCTAATGAGGGGAAATCGCTAGTGAAGTACGGTGCTAATAGGCCATCTTTTATAGTGCCTAACGGGATTGAAATTGAAGAAATTCCGAAAGAAATGAAAAAGGATTATTTCGGAGATAGAGCATTTGATGGTAAAATAAAGATAGGTTGGATAGGTGTTTTTAGGAAAGATAAAAACCTAGAACTGATAATTCACTCATTTAAAGAGTTGCAGGAAGAAACACAAAATAGATGTCATTTTATATTTATGGGTCCTGATCATAAGGGGTATAAGTCAACGCTTATTGAACTGTGTGACAGGTTGGATTGTGCTAATAGTTTTAGTTTCTACGATAAAGTTTACAAAGAGGATAAATATAATGCTTTGAATAGTTTTGATCTTTATATTATGTCCTCTTCTTCGGAGGGAATGTCGATGGCTATGCTTGATGCTATGGCACTAGGAAAACCTATGGTTTTGACAAAAGGGTGTAATATGTCTAATTATCATTCATATGACTTTTTTGAAGAGTGCGAACCTAGTCCTATATCCATTGCTAGTGCAATTGAAACTTTGGTTGCTCGTCAGAAAGATTGGGATGTCATGGGTCAGAATGCTAAAAAATTGATTGATAAAGTTTTTAATTGGGAAATAATAACGCGACAGCTAGTTGAACAATATAAAAGAATATTGTCGAAATATCTTTAAATTTGACTACTCAGTATATGAATAAGGGTTGGACGGAGTTGCATGCTGCAATTTTAACAGAAATATTTAACTCACTTGACCATAATAAGATAAAATGGTTAGTTGTGCGCAATTATATAGATTTACCTAAAAAAAATCATAGTGCAGATGTAGACGTTGCTATAAAAAAGAGTGATTGGGTAGCGAGTTCGAAACTAATACTTGAAATTTTTTTATCTAATGGATTTTTGTATTATGATTTGAAGCGATATCAATATATTTTATGTTACACGTTTTTTGATACTCATGGTAATGGGTTTAAATTAGATTTGTTTGATTGTAATGAGTATAGAGGGTTAGTAACTAATTCGTTTGATGATTTATATGACTCCTCTATTCTTACGCAACAGAGTGTGAGAGGATCTAGTGAATTGCACAACGTCGTGATAATATTTATTCGGTCACTTTTATCAGTTGGAATTGTTAAGGAGAGGTATATTCCCGAAATCTTAAATTATTGTTCGTGTAATAAGCTAAGTGTTATAGATGAGTTATCTAAACTCTTTAATCCTAGTATTGCTGAAGCTATCGTTGGTAAGTTGTGTGATAATGATGTGAGGTCAATAACCAACGAGAAATCAAGGTTAAGAAGAATACTTCTTCTTAATAATATAAAATCAAGGGGTCTAAAGACGTTAACTAGCTATTTGAATCATTATATATGTACTTTTAAGACTAGGTGTGCCATGCGTAAGTCGAAGTGTTTTATCTCTGTAATGGGAGCAGATGGAGCAGGCAAAACAACATTCTTAGATGCTTTAACTTTAGGTCTAGCTACAATCTACTCAGTGCATGAAATTGAAGACAAATGTAAAGTGTATCATCATAGACCAACGATGTTCCCTAATTTAGGGCATGTTGCACAAAAGGCTAAAATAATGGAGGCTGATACTGATTTCTCGAGGCCACACAGAGCAAAACCTGTAGGATTTCTTAGCTCTTTAGTAAGGATGGTATATTATTGGATGGACTATCTAATTGGAGGAGTAATAATATTGAGAAAGAATGCAAAAAATGATAGATTTACAATTTTCGATCGATATATTTATGACTTCTTAGTTGATCCTTATAGGTCAAGAATTAATTTACCATATTGGTTGAGAACAACCTTTACACGCTTAGTGCCACAACCTCGCATAGTCTTTATATTAACCACTGATGCTGAGATAATACATCGTCGAAAGCAGGAGCTTTCAATAGAAGAGATAGAACGTCAGAATTGTGAACTTACAAAGTTGGCAGCAACAAGTTCTAGGTTTGTTATGCTTGATGCTTCAAAATCGCCAAATGAGTTAGCTAGAGAGGCGTTGAATGTGATAATAGATAGATTTACAACCAAAATTTAGAGGTAAGAGATGCGAAAGATATTGGTATCAGCTTATGGTTGCGAGCCTGAGAAAGGATCAGAGCAAGGGGTTGGGTGGAACTGGGTTTTGCAGATGGCTAGACATAATAAGGTGTATGTCATTACAAAAGCAAATAACCAATATAGCATTGAAGCTAATCTGCCTGAGGAGTTGGTGCATAATATTGAATTCTATTATTATGATACAGCGAAGTTAATTAAGAAATTCAAAAATAAAGCTAAAGGGCTGTATTTCTACTATTTCTGCTGGCAGATAGGTATTGTTCCAATAATCAGACAAATAATTAAGCTGCATAACCCCAACTATACGATGCATTTAACGTTTGGTAGTTTATGGATGCCAACTTTATTGCCTTTTTTCAATAAACCATTTATATGGGGGCCTATTGGAGGAGGAGATTGTGAACCTGAAAAACTTTTTAAATTATTGCCCTTAAAACAACGATTGCAGGCGCATTTAAGATTGCTCTTAAATAAATCTGTTATAATAAATCCATTTATCAGATTTGTGTGTTCTCGATCAGTAGCGATAATATGCCGAACAAAAAACACAGGAGAAATTATTCCTCGTAAATTCAAAGATAAGTTACATTACTGCATAGAGACTGCAATCGAGCCACTCAAAAAGAGAGAGGCCAAACAAAACAATAGCAATAATGTTGTTGGTGTAATAACAACAGGAAGATTAACTCCATCAAAAAACATAATTACTGCGATAAGAGCGGTTGCTGATTTAAAAGAGTTGGATTATCACTACACGATAATTGGTGATGGTGTTGACAAAGAACGAATAAAAAAAGAGATATCAAGATACGATTTACAAGATAGAGTTACGATACTCAATCACGTGTCTCGTTCTGAAGTGATAAAAAATATTCAGGCTTCTGATATATTTCTATTTCCCTCACTTAGAGAGGGGGGGAGTTGGTCTTTAATGGAGGCAATGGGTGTTGGATTGCCGGTAGTTTGTTTGAATTGGAGTGGAATGGCAATGATTTGTAATGATAAATGTGCTATTAGATTGTCACCCCACACCCCTAAGCAACTACAAGACCAAATGAGAGATGCAATAAGTAAGTTAATTAAAGACTCTACTCTTAGGAATGAGTTAGGGGATAGCGGATATGAATTGATAAATGAGCGTTTTAATTGGTCATGTAAAGGTGAATTTATAGAATTGCTTTTCAATAAAATCGAGAATAGAAATGAATGATAATCCTAAATTCATACAATTTTCCAACAACGAAGGAAAGGTGTGGGATATGCCTATTAAGCATATGCGTACGGCACTTGAGATATATCAGCCTAGTGGTTTGAAAGGTAGGCTTTTGGTGCTTTTGTTGCCTTATTTGTATTGGTTGCCACTATTTAGAAATGCGATTCATTTGCGTAGAGTAAATATTTCGCTAGATAAAGAGGTGGTTGAGGTGATAAAAAGAGTGTTGGATATTGAAAATTTTGAATTTTCAATATTTGAAGGTACTCCATCTGCACATAAAAAGAGGGTTATTCAAATTTTTAGGGGTTCTAAGGTTATTGCTTACTGTAAGATATCTAATAATAAAGAGGTTATTAAGCTTCTTCGAAATGGCAAAAGAGTGTTGGGTTATCTTCAAAATGCAGGAATTAATAATATCCCAACTTGCTATTATTGTGATAAGATATCTCTGCGTACTGATGAGGTGATTTTTATTCAATCTACAATTAAGACAAACCACTCTAAAACGCTACACCAATTCACATTCAAACATTGGGAGCTTTTGGAGAATTTGCACCTTAATACGCTTCAAAAGTTGAGATTTGAAATTACAGATTTTGCAAATTCTCTTAGGTCGTTAGAGGAGTATATCGACTCTCATAAACCAGAATACTCAAATCTGATTTTAGATAAAATAAAATTAGTAAGAGAGTATTATGGAGATGGTGAGGTTGTGTTTTCGGCTTATCATGGCGATTTTGCACCGTGGAACATGTTTTTGGAAAAAGGAGAACTTTTTTTATTCGATTTTGAATATGCTCGACTAACATATCCTCCCTACATGGATTATTTTCACTATATTACTCAGAGTAATATTCTAGAAAATCATCGGCCTAGTAGTGAAATTGTTAAAATAGCTACTGAGGCTAATTACCATATAAAAGATATTAGGATTAGTTATACGGCTTATTTGCTGGATATCATCTCAAAATATATTGAGAAGGATAGCGGACAGTTAACCTCTCAATCATCTGAGATGATAAAAATATGGGTTGAGATTTTAGGTGAATTATGAGAATCTTACACTACACACTCGGCTTTCCGCCTCAAAGAAGTGGGGGAATGACAAAATACGCTACTGACCTGATGATTGAGGAGAGTAAACAGCATAAAGTTGCGCTTCTCTATCCAAGTGGCTACTCATTTTGGAGTAGAAAGATTAAATGGAAACAAACTTTTAGGGGTGAGATTGAGAGGTTTGGTTTGATAAATACCTTTCCAATTCCACTTCTTTGTGGGATTAAAACTCCTGCCCATTTTCGCTCGATTAGGAGCATGTCTATTGTTGAGATGGAGTCGTTGTATGCCAATTTTAAACCAGATGTGTTTCATGTACACACTCTTATGGGTTTACCCAAGGAGCTATTGCTCTTTTTTAAAGAGAGGGGAGTGAAGTTGGTCTTTACAACTCATGACTATTTTGGATTATGCCCAAAGGTTAATTTTATTAACCACAAAGGTCAAATGTGTGGTGGGGCATCGCAGCAACGCTGTGCTGAGTGCAACAAGAGTGCAAAATCTACTCTATATTTGCGCCTGCGAAATTCCAAAATTGCTCTGCGACTTAAAGATATTGGTTTAGTTCAGAGATTTATAAAGTAACGTTATGTCAACCAAACAATCATATTCAACTTTGCAATCTGGCTATACAGAGATGTTAGAGCTTTTTGACACCATTCATTTTAACTCTTCGGTAACTAAAAGTGTCTATTTAGAGCACCTTGATATTGACGATTCGGTAGTAATCCCTGTCACTCACTCTCACCTTGTTGATAGCAGGGTTAAGCGTGAGTTTAGTGATGATAAAGAGCTAAATATAATGTTTATTGGAAATACTACCCACTACAAAGGTTTTCCAATGCTTGAAAAAATATTATCAGGTTTGAATGATAACTCAGTAACTAATTGGAAAGCTCAGATTTGGGGTGCTAATGGTGTGTCGAGTTGCAAAAATATCTGTTTTAATGGCAAATATGCTCCAAAACAACTAGGGGAGATATATGCTGAAGATTCACTGCTTGTTGTGCCATCGCTTTGGAATGAGACTTTTAGCCTCGTTACACTCGAAGCTCTATCCTACGGTATACCTGTCTTGGTCTCGTCAAGAGTTGGAGCAAAAGATATTGTTGCAAGTTACGATAAGTGGTTTGTATTTGATACGCCAGTGCAGCTTAAAGACAAAATCGCAGAACTTATTGCCGATAGGTCAAGGCTTAGGAGCTTTAATAACTCAATAATAACCCAAGAGTGGTGTCATTCAATAGAGAGCCACTGCAATGAGATAATAAATATATATCACAAGAAATGAAGAGAGTAGCAATAATAGGGTCGGTTGGTGTGCCTGCCAATTACGGTGGATTTGAAACATTGGTTGAGAATCTAATAGGTGAAAATTGTTCGAAGGAGATAGAGTACACTGTGTATTGTTCTAAACGTAACTATTACGATAGACCATCGATGTACAAGGATGCTCATTTGAGGTATGTTGATATGGCGGCAAATGGAGTTCAAAGCATTTTGTATGATGGTATTTCGCTTCTGCAAACATTAAAAGGTTACGACGTAGCTCTTGTGTTGGGTGTTTCAGGTGGAATCTTCTTTCCCTTTTTCAAATTATTCAGTAAGGCAAAATTAGTGACTAATATTGATGGCTTAGAGTGGAAGCGAGGAAAGTGGAAAGGAGTTGCAAGGCTCTTTTTAAGGTTGTCGGAAGAGTTTGCTTTGCGATATTCGGATATTGTTATTGCTGATAATCAAGGTATTGTTGATTATATTGAAGAGCGCTATAAGAAAAAGGTGGTGTTTATTGCTTATGGTGGTGATCACGTAGAGCGTAATGTGCCTGTTAAGACTGCCAAAAAGGTGTTGGCGCATCATGGAATAAAAAGCAAGGAGTATGCAATTATGGTTGCTCGTATCGAGCCTGAGAATAACTGCGAAATGATTCTTGGAGCCTTTACTAAGGTTGAGATGCCAATATTGATGGTTGGTAATTGGTCTAGAAGTCGCTACGGAAAAGAGCTTAGGGCTAAGTATGCAAAATATGCAAATATTAAGCTAGTTGATTCAATTTATGATTTAGATATACTCTACTCACTGCGTTCAAATGCAAGATTCTATATTCATGGGCATAGTGCTGGAGGTACAAATCCATCTCTTGTTGAGGCGGTGTTTTGTGGATGTGATATTTTGGCATTCGACGTGGTATACAATCGAGAAACTACCGAAAATTGTGCCCATTATTTTAGTGATGAGCAGCAACTAGAGGCTCTAATTAGTTCGTGTCAAGATCGTTCAGCAGACACTACCGAGATAGCCAAACGTTGTTATTGTTGGAGAAATATTGCAAGTGAATATCAAGAATTATATTAGTATGTTTAATTTTAGTTTTAAAAAATCAATATCTCTAAAAGATGCTGGTTTTTTTGAAGGGTTTACGGATTGTCATTCGCATATTCTGCCGTGTGTTGATGATGGTGTTTCGTCAGAATCTGACTCCAACTATATTCTAGATGAGTATGAAAAATTGGGCGTCAGGCATGTTGTGTTTACTCCACACATCATGGAGGATATGTTTATTTGTAATGAAGAGTTCTTGCGTGAGCGGTTTGATGAGTTTATGTCACAATACAAGGGCACAATAGAGATTAGCCTTGCAGCAGAATATATGATTGATTCAAGTTTTAAGAACCATCTTTTGTCTAGTAATATGCTTACCTTATATGATAATTATCTGTTAGTAGAGACATCTACTCGAGAGCCAGCCTTAAGATTTACAGCTAATTTGGAGAGAATTATGTCAAGTGGCTATTTTGTTGTTCTGGCTCATCCCGAAAGATATTGCTATATGGATAAACGAGAATACATGATGCTTAAGGATATGGGAGTGTTTTTTCAACTTAACATTACCTCTTTGTTAGGATATTATGGTAGTTCGTCGTTGTGTAATGCCGAGTATCTGTTAAGTCAAGGTATGTATGATTTTATAGGTTCTGATATTCATAATAGACGGCTTTTTGATAATGAAATGTTTCATTCAAGGCTAAAATATAAGATAATTGACAAATTATTGAATTTAAAAGAAAAAAATAACAAAATCATATCTCGTTAATAAGTGCTTGTGTCTTACTGTTTTGTGCTGTTGGCAAAAGCGTATATGACTGACCTCTTGAGTGTTTCGTAATCATATTTTTTGGTTATTGCAAAATAAATAGTATATTTGCAGTGAATCTCCGCCTGTGAAATTATTTTACAATTTGTAGACAAAATGGTTATGAAAAAAATTTTATTATTAATAATTACAATGTCTCTTTCTATCTCTATCTATGCGCAGAGATTGATGGATGAGACAATTGACGATGATGGCGTAATACACTGGACCTCGTGGAGTAATAACTGGTTTATTACTGCATGTATCGGTATTGAGGGGCATATATTTCCACAGAAGCTAGAGGGTTTCTCTCTTGATGTTGCACCTACTTATGATATTGCTGTAGGTAAGTGGATTACTCCTTTTGTTGGTTTGCAGCTAAAATACAACCACGCGCCTGTTACTGGTTATTCAGAGTATGCCAATCTTTTTGCTGATAGTGATGGTAACCTTGAAATGACGCAATCAACTATTCACTTAGATGTTCTATTTGATATGTTTGCTATTATCAAGGGTTATAAATATGATCGTTTCTATCGTATAATTCCATATATTGGAGCAGGCTCATCAATACCTCATAATGGCGAAGCCTTTTATAGTAAGGACTATATTACTTTAGGTTTGATTAATAGCTTTAGAATCAATCATAATTGGTCAGCAAAGCTAACGCTTAAAACCTCAGCTTCAAATTTGGGTCACTTTGGAATTGTGGAGACCTACCAACGTCATAGGTTATACCCTATAAATGCTACTTTAGGGGTATTGTATCGCTTTGGCAGCGTTGGACACTACAAGCAAGAGCCAATCGTGACGACAGAATATGTTGATAGAGAGGTTGTCGAGTATGTTGACAGAGTTGTTGTTGACACTATCTCTGTAGAGAAGATAATGAAAGAGCTTTACTTTGCAGGAAGTGTTATTCGATTTGAGCTTAACAGTAGTAAGCTATCCAAAATATCGCGTGTAAACTTGAGTTATATTGCCAGAGCTATCAAGCAAATACCTGGTGATAGAGTATTCAAAATAGTAGGTTACTGTGATGTTCATACAGGTTCTATAGAGTGGAATGAAGGACTTAGCTTACGTCGTGCAAAAGCAGTATATGACTGTTTAGTTAACGAGTTCGGAGTAGATGAATCACGATTAGAAATTGACCACCGCGGTGGAGTTGAAAATATGTTCTACGACGATAACACACTTAGTCGTGTAGTTATTATGGAGTAATGATTAACGCCGACAACGATTAATGTAGGTGTTCATCGAACATGTGCACAGGAGAAACAAAGTTTCTCCAAAGGGGTCTCTGACCCCCGCTGTCCGCGAGGACAGTCCAGATCTCAGCCTCGCCACCGCCCGTTAAAAGCATTTTTTGCGCAGCAAAAAATGCAGGGTGGCGTGATGTTAAAAAAATCAACCTATTTATTTGGGTTGATTTTTTATTATATAACAGTATAATAGAAAAAATGATTATATTTGTACGTATCTAGCAAAAGCTAAAAAACTTAATATTTTACAAATGAAAAACTTGAAAAGCATAATCGCGCTTTTAGGCGTGACATTAATGAGCTCTCAAATGCTATCGGCTATGCCGCAAAAAGAGAGTGACAATGAGCAGATCAAAATGAGAGTAGATAAAAACTCTAGGTATCAGACTATTGACAACTTTGGTGCATCAGATGCATGGCGAATTGCCTTTGTAGGCAAAAATTGGCCTCTCGAGAAGCGTGAACAGTTAGCAGATCTGCTTTTTAGTACTGAGTTAGATAAGGATGGAAATCCTATAGGAATTGGATTGAGCAATTGGCGTGTGAATATCGGTGCAGGTAGTTACGAAAATCGTGAGAATGGCGAAGTTACAAGTGATTGGAATCGTACGGAGTGTTTTTTGCTTCCAGACGGCAGTTATGACTTCTCAAAACAGGCAGGACAGCAATGGTTTATGAATGCTGCACGTGAGAGAGGTGTGGATGACTTTTTGTTTTTCACCAACTCAGCGCCCTATTTTATGACTCGCAGTGGAGCGACTCTATCTCCCGACCGCAAAATGATTAATCTACAAGAGGATAAATTTGACGACTTTGCTGAATTTCTTGCTTTTACTGCAAAACATTTTATTGATGAGGGTTATAATGTTCGCTACATAAGTCCAATCAACGAACCTCAAATAGACTGGGGTCAAAATAAGTGGCAAGAGGGAAGTTTTGCTACTAACGCTGATGTGCATAAACTAACTATTGAATTAGATAAGGCAATCACAAAATATAATATCCCAACGCAGATTGTAACAGGTGAGGCTGCCGATATGAAGTTCCTTTTTGAGTGTGATGCTGACGAGGCTATGCCTGACAATATAATCGAAGATTTTTTCTCAAAAGATGGTAGATATAATCTTATGGGGCTCAAAAATATATATAATTGTGTCGCTGCTCACGACTATTGGAGTGCCTATCCAGCAGAGACTTTAGTGGGTGTGAGAGAGAGAGTAGCTCAGAAACTTACAGAGCTAAACAACGACACTAAGTTTTGGGCTTCGGAGTATTGTATCTTAGAGAAGAATGACGAAATTTCAGGTCCTTCATCTCCACAAAAGAGCATAAATTTAGGATTGTATGTAGCGCGAATTATACATGCCGATTTAGCTATTGCAAATGCTACCGCTTGGCAGTGGTGGACTGCGATATCGTTGGGAGAGGATGTTCCAATCCAGCTAAAAGCTGATTCTAATACACCTAGAGGCAATTTAAAAAATGATGGTATGATTGCACCTACAAAGATGCACTGGACTACAGGTAACTTCAGTCTATTTATCCGCCCAGGAATGTGGCGAATCTCACTATCTAGCAATCCCGAAATTTCGAATCTAGAGAGTGCAACATCGCTAATGAGTTCGGCATACACCGATGGTAAACGAGTGGTAATGGTGTTTATCAACTACGAGGATGAGCCTAAGAGTGTAAATGTAGATTGTCGAGGTGCTTCAAAAGGTAAAATGTATGTAACCTCTGAAACACAAGATCTTGAATATACAGGCAAGCATAAACTATCTTCTTTAACAATAGGTGCAAGGTCGGTAGTTACTGTAGTTGTTGATTAATGATGCTTATTTAGCACGCTCTTTGTGTTTATGAGCTAAAAGAGCGTAATCTAACAAGTAAAATATATGATTTTTGATTTTAAGAAGGGGTTTGATGATAATGAATCGTTGCAATTTAACCAGAGAGCAATCATTGCAATATCAGCCAATATAATTGACGAAAATTCGGCTCTCCATTTTGCCTATTCAAAAGCAATTATGGATGCAGGAGGAGTGCCATTGATTGTGCCAGCCAATAGTGATGCTCAATCGACTATCTCATTAATTAGAGGTGTTGATGGTATCCTTTTTAGCGGTGGTGCTGATATTGATGCACGCTACTTTGGGGAGGATAATATCCCTGAGCTTACAGAAGTGAGTTGTGAGCGCGACTATTCAGAATTTATGCTGCTACGTGCTGCAATCGATGCTGGTGTGCCAATATTGGGTATTTGTCGAGGGTGTCAACTTATAAATGTTGCCCTTGGAGGTTCAATATATCAAGATATACCCTCTATGTATCCTCAAAAACCTCTTCCTCACTCAATATTAACCAACAAACACTTGCCAGTTCACGATATTGAGATAAGTGAGGGGTCAATGCTGCACAGCATAATAGGGAAGAGTATGATAGGCGTAAACTCTCGACACCATCAATCTCTCAAAGAGGTAGCTCCTGCTCTCAAGGTTGTAGCTCGCTCTTTAGATGGAGTTATTGAGGCAGTTGAGGCTTACCCAGTGCACAAAATCATCGCACTACAGTCTCATCCCGAAAACCTAGCGACTACTGGTGAGTCAGAAGAGATGAAAAAGCTATTTAGCTTTTTTATATCAGAGGCAAATCTTTATCGTAGAGCTAAAAATATTCATCTTTTAAATCCTATAATCGACTCTCATTGCGACACACCTATGCTTTATGATCAAGGAGGTTTCGATTTTGCTATCCGAAATAGCGTGGCACAGGTAGATTTAGCGAAGATGAAAGAGGGATATCTTGATGCAACAATAACTGTAGCCTACATACCTCAACAAACACCGCCTAATCAAGCCACCGACAAAGCTTTTGATACATTAAAAAGATTTAGACAAGATATGGCGAAGATTGACAACCAAATTGTTGTAGCTCGTTCAATTGAGGATGTTTTAAATGCAAAGAGCATCGGAATTAAGAGTGTAATGTTGGGCGTTGAAAATGGGTTAGCTATTGGTGACGAAATATCAAATATAGATATCTTTAAAGAGGAAGGCGTTGCTTATATTACGCTATGCCACAATGGTGCAAATGCAATCTGTGACTCGGCTACGGGCGATTCGATTCATGATGGCGTTAGCATGTTTGGTGCAGAGGTGATTGAGAGAATGAACAAACTGGGTGTGACTATCGACATCTCTCATTCATCCGAAAAGAGCACCTTTGATGCTTTAAATCTTAGCAGCCAACCACTAATAGCCTCTCACTCATCATGCAAATCGCTTTTTAATCATCCTCGTAACCTCTCTGACTCCGCAATTAAAGCTATTGCTGACAAGGGTGGAGTAGTGCAAGTATGTGGATATGGTGGTTTCTTAAAGCAAGATGAAAGCGCAACTATCCTCGATTTAGTAGAGCATATCGAGCATGTAATCAACCTCACCAACTACGATAGTGTAGGTGTGGGATCAGATTTTGATGGAGGTGCTAAAATCGAAGGATTCATAGGAGCTAATAATTTTATTAATATCACTGTTGAGTTGCTACGACGTGGTCACTCAGAACATAATATTGCAAAAATAATGGGAGGTAATATTTTAAGAGTATTATCATCTAATCAGAAAATCTAAACACATGATACTAAACTACATTTGGGCATCTTTTTTTATTGTCGCCTTTGCCGTTGCAGCTATCAGCTCGCTTCTTAATGGCAATAGCGAACTATTTTCAGCAATGGTTGATTCCACCTTTAGCTACGCCAAGCTAGGTTTCGAAATCTCTATTGGCTTAACAGGTGTGCTATGTTTATGGTTAGGTATTCTAAAGATAGGCGAGAGTGCAGGAGTTGTGACTATTATGGCTAAAAAGTCAGCTCCACTATTTGGTAAGCTATTCCCCGAAATCCCAAAGGAGCATCCTGTTACGGGTGCTATGTTTATGAATTTTTCAGCAAATCTACTGGGTCTAGATAATGCAGCAACTCCAATTGGGTTAAATGTTATGCAGCAGCTTCAAACTTTAAACACTAAAAAAGAGCAAGCTAGCAACTCAATGATAATGTTTCTGATGATTAATGCCTCTGGTTTGACGCTTTTGCCACTAACCGTAATGATGTATCGTGCTCAGCTTGGTGCAGTAAATCCAGCCGACGTTTTTGTTCCTATAATGATTGCAACAGGCATCTCTACCATTACCGCAATTACTCTTACGGCCATAAAACAGCGCATAAACCTAGCTCAAAAGGAGATACTTATACCTGCTGTTCTATTTTTTGGATTTATTGCACTTGTTACATATCTTTTTACTTCAGCTAATAAGCAAATAATGTCTGAGTATGCTGCCACTATCTCAAACCTATTTCTTATGGCTATTATTACACTTTTCATAGTGATGGGTTTGGTTAAAAAACAAAATGTTTATGAAAATTTTATCGAAGGAGCTAAAAATGGATTCAATACCGCAATAACAATCATACCTTACCTTGTAGCTATACTTGTGTCAATTGGTGTATTCAGAGCTTCGGGAGCAATGGATTATCTAATCAATCTGGTAGCCTCATTTATGGATTTTATAGGTGTAAACTCTGAGTTCACAGGTGCACTTCCAACAATCTTTATGAAACCCTTAAGCGGTAGTGGAGCTAGGGGAATGATGATTGATGCGATGAACAACTATGGTGCCGATTCATTTGTCGGTAAACTTTCGTGTATCGTACAAGGCTCAACCGACACAACATTCTATGTTGTTGCACTATATTATGGCTCAGTAGCAATTCGCAAAATAAGATATACCTTAACTTATTCGTTAATAGCCGATTTGATGGGGATAATCACGGCCGTACTGCTATCCTATATATTTTGGTAGCGGTGGCGTGGTGCTTTTTCTTTCTGCATGCCATCTGCGGCACATCCTGTGAAATATATGTCCTCACGTACTTATAGTACGCTGCGGGATATATTTCCCACGATGCACCACAGCTGACATACATAAAGAAAAAGCCATTAAGTGGGGTGCTTTTTCTTTCTGTGCTTCATCTGCGGCACATCCCACTCTAAATAAATCCTCACGTACTTAGAGTACGCTGCGGTGTTATTTAGAGTGCGATGCACCACAGCTAAAACACATAAAGAAAAAGCCATTAAGTGGGGTGTGTTTTTTTGTTTTTTCTGGGTCGAAACAGGGTCGCCGATAGTGATGCTTTGGTCATTTATCATTATCATCATTTCTATGCTCGACTATCGCGAAGCTATACATCACCTACATGAATATCCCTAGCGAACGCAAGTGAGCCCGAGGAGCATCAGCGACGAAGGTTTTTTTTCTAAACAAGACCTGTCCCTATTACAAACCGCACAAAAACACAAAGGGTTATCCAGAATATTTTGGATAACCCTTTGTAAGCATATAATGCTGTAGATACTAGTATCTTCTGCGGTTATATCCTCCTCTGCTATCAGATCTTGGCTCTTTTGGACGAGCAACGTTTACGTTAAGTACTTTGCCTTCGAATTCAGTACCGTTGATAGCGTCGATAGCTTTTTGACCTTCGTCATCGTTTGGCATCTCTACGAAACCGAAACCACGAGAACGACCAGTTTCACGATCTGTGATGATGTTTGCTGATGAAACTTCACCAAATTGTGAGAATAATTCTGATAAGCTATCACTCTTAGTGCCCCAGCTTATGTTTGAAACAAAAATGTTCATTGTAAATGTTTTAAAATAATTTATTAAATTTATTTATCTATATTGTTTTTTATGCAGTAATTTGTTCTGTTGTTATCTTGTTAGAAGTTAGCTTCTCTATAGCCTTAACCATTGACCTTTCCTCTTTTGAGCAGAACGAATAGGCTAGCCCCGATTTTCCTGCTCTCCCAGTTCGTCCAATACGATGTACGTAGGTCTCTGCTACGTCAGGTAAATCGTAGTTTATGACCACTCCTAAATCGTTAATATCTATTCCTCTTGCAGCGATATCGGTTGCAACAATAACCTTAAGCGCTCCCTTTTTGAAGTTGCTTAGGGTATTTTGACGAGAGTTTTGCGATTTGTTGCCGTGAATGGCGCTACACTCTATTTTGCTTTTATTAAGTATTTTTGATAATCTGTCAGCACCATGTTTAGTTCGAGAGAATATCAGGATTGACTTATCACTATGTTTTGAAACTATATCAATCAGTAGTTTAGCTCTCTGTGGTTTTTCTACATAATATATATGTTGATTAATCACATCCACGATTGAAGATTCTGGTGTAACCTCAACGCGCATAGGATTGGTAAGTATTGATTTAGAGATAGCAATAATCTCTTTAGGCATTGTTGCTGAGAATAGTAGAGTCTGACGCTTTTTAGGAAGCAATGGCAATACACGTTTGATATCGTGTATAAATCCCATATCTAGCATTCTGTCAGCTTCGTCTAATACGAAGTGGGTAATACTTTTAAGATTTATTACGCCTTGACCTATGAAATCAAGTAGTCGTCCTGGGGTTGCGATTAATATATCAGTTCCACCTCTGAGTTTAGCTACTTGCGCACCCTGTTTTACTCCACCAAAGATAACAGTGTGTTTTAATGGGGTGTATTTAGCGTATGTGGCAAACGATTCTTCAATCTGAATTGCAAGTTCGCGAGTTGGAGTTAGGATTAAAGCCTTTATTTCGCGTTTTTTAGGTGTTGTTTTGATGCTACTTAAGCGATCAATAATTGGAATAGCAAAGGCAGCTGTCTTGCCAGTTCCCGTTTGTGCAATCGCAAACATGTCCTTTCCCTCTAAAGCTACTGGAATAGCTTTGATTTGAATAGAGGTTGGGGTTTTATATTTTTCTTCAATCAGTGCTTTTAATACTGGCTCTGAAATTTTTAATTTCTCAAATGTCATTTATAACTTTTCTTTTGCGATTTTCTGTTTTATAAAACGCTATCTCTTTTGGCCTCAATGTCTTGAGTTGTGCCATGGGGATTTTGTTTCAAAAATGAAAAAATCTAAAATACACAATATTTTTACTATCACGCCTAATGCATAATTTAAATATAGTGCATAATCGGACTGGTTTAAGCAGGGCTTATAATGACTTAAACTTCAGCGTTAAAAGAGTTTTACTAGATGTAAAACTGGCCTAATTCAAAAGAAAACTTCAATAAAAACTTACAGCTTTAGACCACAAAGGTATTTAAATATTCTAATAAAACAAATGTTTTGAAAATTTAGTGTGAAAATTTAGTGATTTTATCTTTTAAATATTGACTTTTTTAAGTTGAACAAATAGCTCCTTTCGTGACTTTTTTTGTAGGAAAGGTGGAAAATTAAAAAAAAAATAATATCTTTGTCCCTGAAAATTAAAAATAATATGTTATACGAAGTCGCGAAAATAAATAAAGAATTGTTCAACGTGCTCTATAGAGTCGATGTGCTGCTGCTGCGTGTAAGAAACTTGCATATTTAAAAGGAGTATTTAACCTGATAATGGTTTAAATGCTCCTTTTTTTATTTATAAATATAAAGATTAAGTAAAATTTAGATAATTATGTTGAAACCTAATGAAATTGTTGCCTATGCTGCGCACTCAGCACACGATAAAGGAGAGTTTAGTTTTAAAAAGACAATAATTCTTAGCTTTATGGCAGGTGCATATATTGCAATGGGTGGGTTAATTTCTTTGCTTATGGGGTATGGCTTTCCTGGTATTGCCGAGCAAAATCCTGGCATCATTAAACTCTTAATGGGAGCTACGTTTCCTATAGGGTTGATGCTAGTTGTTATTGCTGGCGGAGAGTTATTCACTGGCAACTGCGCCTATTTTATCCCATCTGTGATGAATGGTGAGCAGAAAGTCGGCAAGATGTTCAGAAACTGGAGTTTGGTTTGGATTGGGAATTTTATTGGTGCACTGTTTTTCGCCTACTTCTTAGTTTACCTTACTCACTCTATTAGTGGAGAGTCATGGTTGAACGGAATTAATAAAATAGCCACTTCTAAAACTTCAAATCCATTTTATGTTACTGTTTTAAAGGGTATCGGAGCCAACTGGTTGGTGTGTCTTGCGATGTGGCTAGGTATGTCGTCAAAAACAACGTCAGGTAAGATAATAGGTATATGGTGGCCAGTAATGGTGTTTGTTGCTATTGGATACGAGCACTCTATTGCCAATATGTTCTTTATCCCACTTGCAATGTTTGAGGGTGCCGACATCTCAATACTTGACCTATTTGTGAAAAACTTAATTCCTGCAACTATAGGCAATATAATAGGAGGAGCATTGTTTGTAGGTTTAGGTTACTGGTATGTATATAATAAAATAACAAAATAATAAACGAATTTAAAAAAGGAGACAATTATGCAATCTCATAGCGAAGCTTGGAAATCATTCCAAGAAGGAGAATGGAATCATGAAGTAAACGTTAGAAACTTCATCCAAAGAAATTATACTCCCTACACAGGGGAGGGCGACTTTTTAGCGCCATCTACAGACAAAACAAAAGCTGTATGGAACAAACTTACAGAGATGTTTAAAGTAGAGCGTGAAAAAGGTGTTTATGATACAGAAACAAAAATCCCATCAGCGATTGATGCTTATGGTGCAGGTTATATTGATAAAGACAATGAGGTTATTGTTGGTATTCAAACTGATGCTCCACTTAAACGCGCAATCTTCCCTAAAGGTGGATGGAGAATGGTTGAAAATGCTCTTAAATCTTATGGATATGAGTTAGATTCAATGACTAAAGAGATTTTTACTAAATACAGAAAAACTCACAATGAGGGTGTCTTTTCTGCTTATACCAAAGAGATGGTAGCTGCGCGTCGTTCAGCTATTATTACTGGTTTGCCAGATGCTTATGGTCGTGGTCGTATTATTGGTGACTACCGTAGAGTTGCTCTTTATGGAACAATAAACCTTATCGAGGATAAAAAACGTCAATTAGAGCGTCTAGACATCCAAGAGATAACTGTTGAGACTATCCAACGTCGCGAAGAGACTAGCGAGCAAATCGAAGCGTTAAAAGCATTTGAAAGAATGTGTAGTAGCTATGGTTTTGATGTTACAAAGCCCGCAACTTCAGCAAAAGAGGCGGTTCAGTTTGTATACTTATCATACCTTGCAGCAACTAAAGATCAAGATGGTGCAGCGATGTCTATTGGTCGTACATCTACTTTCCTTGATATTTATATCCAAAAAGATATCGAGAATGGAGTAATCACTGAGCAGGAGGCTCAAGAGTTAATCGACCAATTTATCATCAAATTGCGTATTATTCGCTTCTTAAGAACTCCAGAATACAACGATCTATTCTCAGGTGATCCAGTATGGGTTACTGAGTCATTAGGTGGTCAAGGTGTTGACGGTCGTACATTGGTTACTAAAACGTCGTTCCGTTACCTTCACACTCTTTACAACTTAGGACCAGCGCCAGAGCCAAACTTAACAGTTCTTTGGTCAGCAAATCTTCCTCAAGGATGGAAAGATTTCTGTGCTAAGGTGTCGATTAACACCTCTTCTATTCAGTATGAAAATGACGATTTAATGCGTCCTGATTATGGTGATGATTATGGTATCGCTTGTTGTGTATCTGCAATGAAAATTGGTAAACAAATGCAGCTATTTGGTGCACGTGCAAACCTTGTGAAGTGTCTGCTATATGCTATTAATGGTGGACGTGACGAGCGTACTGGCGATCAAGTTGCTCCTCACTTTAAGCCTATCACTTCTGAATACCTAGAGTATGATGAGGTTATGGAGCGTTTCAGCGAGATGATGCGTTGGTTGGCAAAAGTGTATGTTAATGCGTTGAAAATCATTCACTACATGCACGACAAATACTCATACGAGGCGTACGAGATGGCTCTTCACGATTTAGATGTTGAGCGTATCAGAGCTACAGGTATTGCTGGCTTGTCGATTGTTACTGACTCTTTGGTTGCAATTCGCGACTCTAAAGTTCGTGTAATTCGTGACGAGCGTGGCCTTGCAGTTGATTTCGAAAGAGAGGGAGCTGATTTTATACCATTTGGTAACAACTGCGACTCTACTGACGAAATTGCAGTGAAAATCACTGAGCAGTTTATGGACTACCTACGTCAGCATGAAACATACCGCAATGCACGTCCAACTCAGTCAATCTTAACTATCACTTCTAATGTTGTTTATGGCAAGAAAACAGGCTCTACTCCTTGTGGTCGTAAAGCTGGTGAGCCATTTGCTCCAGGTGCAAATCCAATGAATGGACGTGATGTTAATGGTGCTATTGCTTCGCTTGCTTCGGTTGCGAAACTTCCTTTCCACCATGCTCATGATGGTATCTCTTACACATTTGGTATCGCGCCAGATGCTTTAGGTAAAGATATTGATACTCGTACTGACAATCTAGTTAACTTGCTTGATGGCTACTTCACTCCTAACGGAGGTCAACACCTAAATGTTAATGTGTTTGACAAAGAGTTGCTTATTGATGCAATGGAGCATCCAGAGTTATACCCACAACTAACTATCCGTGTTTCGGGTTATGCAGTTAACTTTGTTCGTCTAACTCGCGAGCAGCAATTAGATGTGATTTCACGTACAATTAGCGGCAAAATATAATGAAAATACACTCTTTCGAGAGTTTCGGTACAGTGGATGGCCCTGGGATAAGATTTGTAGTCTTTACCCAAGGCTGTCCATTGCGCTGTTTATACTGTCATAATCCTGACACTTGGAGCTGCGAAAATGCACCTAAGGAGATGTCTGCGCGTTTGGTTATGGACGAAATTCTCAAATATCGCAACTTTATAAAAAAGGGTGGAGTAACAATCTCTGGCGGTGAACCTCTCATGCAGGCTGTTGAGATAAAGCAGTTGTTTGAACTCTGCAAAGCTGATGGAATACACACTGCACTTGACACTTCGGGAATAATCTTAAATGATAAGGTCAAGGAGTTACTCAAATTTACTGACCTTGTGCTTCTCGATATAAAATCTATTGATGAGCTCCAATATGAGCAGATTACAGGAAAAAGTCTACTCTCAAAAACTCTACAATTCTTAGATTACCTTGAGGAAAATCAGATTAAAACGTGGATACGTCATGTTGTAGTGCCTACACTAACTGACAGTGATGAGCTTATAGAGAAACTCTCAAATCACCTTAAACCATACAAAATGGTTGAAAAGGTAGAACTGTTACCATACCATAATCTAGGTATCACAAAATATGAATCTTTAGGAATTGATTATCCTTTAAAAGATATTGAACCTTTGTCAAAGAGTCGGATTGAGGAGTTGAATAAACTTTATTTTAATGATTAACGGGGGTCGTAACGACCCCCATTAATCATTATCGGCGTTAATCATTATGATATAACTAATCGTCTCGGCGATAGTGCTAAAACGGTTTGAGCCATTAACTATATACTCGCTGTTGCTTGTTACCTCAATTGTTAGTTTGCAGTTGCTGCTAGTGGTTGGTTTATAGCCATTTTTTAGAAGTGCGTTTGTAAGCCACTGCAATGCTGCAGGGTTGCCTCCTTCTGATAAGTAGCATGGTTTAGTGATTTCTTCTCTAATGGTGAATGAGCCATCCATCTCATTGAAGTCTAGATTTGAGAATTCGCTGTTGCTAAACAGTTTTGCAACATTGCCATTTAATATCATATCTTCACTGTTTCCGTAACAAAGCGGTTGATGTTTTGATAGTATCATTAGGCTATCGGCACCTCGTAGGGTGAGCTCTAAATCGTGCGTTGAGAGTAGTATACATTTGTTTTGAGTGCGCGCAATAGTGCGTAGAAGTGAGTAGGTTTCAAGTCGGCTTTTGACATCGAGAAATGCTGTTGGCTCATCGAGAATGATGGTTTGGCACTCTTGGCATAACACTTTTGCTATCATTGCTTTTTGGCGTTCCCCGTCGCTTATTTGGCTGATATATGACTCCCTTAACTCCCAAAGTCCTACTTGCTTAAGTGCATTTTCAATAATTTCAATATCGTGGCTTTTGAGTGTTCCGAAGTAGTCGGTATATGGATATCGACCAAAGGCTGCAAGCTCAAAAACTGTTAGTCCTCCATCTTTTGCATGTGAGGTGAGTACGATACCAATCTGTTTGGCTAGCTCAACTTTGCTAAATGATTTTATTTGTCTGCCTTCGATTAAGACCTCCCCTGATAGTAGCTCTATATTGCCACTAATGCTCTTTATTAGAGTTGATTTTCCACATCCATTTGCACCTAAAAGGGCTGTCATCTCGCCATTTTTGATGGTGAATGATAGGTGGTTGTGGATTATTTTGCTCTTGCCAGAGTTAATCTTATAGCCTATAGATATGTTTCTTGCTTCAATCATTAGTCGCTAAAATAGGGTATTTTTTTTCGGTTTATTATTACGTAGATTATTACGGGTGCTCCAAGAAATGGAGTTACCACATTGAGCGGGATAATAATAGAACTTAACAGTGAGGTGGATATGAGATTGCAAAGTAGTGTAATGCAAGCCCCAGAGAGTGCGGTGATGGGTAGCAGATTGCGGTGGTTTGATGTTCCTGTGACTAGGCGTGCAATGTGAGGTGCTGCCAAGCCAATAAATGAAATAGGTCCGCAGAATGCTGTTATAACGGCAGTTAAAACTCCCGTTGAGACTAGGATTGTAATTCGTGCTTTTTTGATGTTTATGCCAAGATTCTCGCAATACCCCTCGCCCAAAAGAAGAGCGTTTAGAGGTTTTATAGTTAGAAGAGAGACTATCAAAGCTAGTGAAATAAAGAGTGCAAAGTAGCCAATATTTGAGGATGAAACAGATGAGAAATCACCCATTCCCCACATTACATAGGTGTAGACTCCATCGCTGCTACCTACGTAGCTTAATAGTGAGACTGCCGAGTTTGCAATATAGCCAACCATAATGCCGATAATCAACAACATTATTGAGTTTTTAACCCTGAGTGAGAAGGCTACGATAATTGCTAAAACTCCAATTGCTCCAATTAATGCTCCAAATACAAGTGCCATTTGCCCAGTTATGGTAGAGACACTTCCCCCCATCAATAACATCACAACCGCAACCCCTACGCTCGAACCTGAGCTAATGCCCATAATTGAGGGTGATGCTAGAGGATTTGCAAAGAGTGTTTGCATCATCAGCCCACTAACCGACAAGGCTGCACCTGTGAGAAGTGCTGTGATTGCTTGTGGAATTCGTGACTCCAAGATGATAATATTAGTTAGCGAGGTGGCATCTTTGTCACCCCCTACAATAGAGTTCAAAATATCAATAACTGGCAGTTTTATAGTGCCAATAAAGATATTGGCAAAGAATAGTAAGAGCAGTAGTAGTGTAATAACAATATAATATTTTGAAAAGTTTGTCATCGTGGCTAATTTGTTGCAATAGGTTTGAAGAATGTGAAATTATAGTGCTCCATAATCTCAGGATATAGCATCTTGATGTAGTCAGAGAGGAGTAAATCGGGGGTTAGGAGAGCTCTTTCGAATATAGGCGTTGTTGCGCTGTTACATCCAAAAACTTTTCTGTTTTTGAATGCGTCGAAGTTGACATAGTTAGCAAATTCGCTCTTTAGCTGGTCGTAGTTCATCTCATTTTGGGTGTTGTTGTATGTGATAACCCAAATATCAGCACCTTTAGCTTTGCTAAGAACCTCTTCGAACGATAGAGATAAACTTCCTGTAGTATTGTTACTTGCCCAAGGGTAGTTTGCCTTAGCATCTTTATATATGTTTGCCATATAGCTATTTCCAGCGGCTACGTGCCACGAAGCACCATAGCGTTTGCCTGGAAGCAGAGTTTTGGGGCTCCCTACTGTGTTTACAATCTCTTTCGCGCTGTTATATCGTGATACGATTTGCGTAAATTGCTCTTCTGCAAGTTGAGATTTATTGAAAAATTCAGCCAAGAAACATATCCATTGGCTTTGGCCAAGGGGAGTGTTTTCCATATATGATACCGACTTAACCACTGGGATTTTCATCTTCTCGATTGCTCCAAAATCGGAGTTCTGGTAGGGGGATACAATTATCAACTCAGGTCTTATGGCAATCAGCTTCTCTATTGAGGGCATATTGCTCATTCCTAAATCAACTATATCGCCACTCTCAATGCGCTCCTTAATCGAAGGAGTTGAGAAATATTTACCGTCGCATACGCCGCTGATTTTGCTGCCTTCACCTATGAAATCAATAACGCCAGCATCAACTCCGCTAAACACAACAACCCTCTCTACTGGTGTGCGTACAACAACGCCAGAGGGTAGAGTAGCAGGGAGTGAGTTCGATTTAGGAACTAAAACATAACTGCCTAGCATTGTGGTTGTATCCCATGGATTTACAATCTCTAACAATTTGTAACCCTCACCTTCGGAGATTTTAAACCATTTGGCATACTCGATAGTTTGTGCGTTGTTTGCCAGTTGAATAGTGCTCTGCTCTTTGCATGATATTGTAATTAGCAGGGATGCGATAATGATTATTACTCTTAACATCATGCGCTATTTAGATTGTTTGAAAAAATGCCATAAAACAACACCAGCAGCTACCGAAACATTAAGCGAGTGTTTTGTACCCTCTTGTGGAATCTCAATAGCACCACTGCAAATATCAACAACTTCTTGATCAACTCCATTAACCTCATTTCCGACAATCAATGCGTATTTTTTTGATGAATCTACACAGAAATCGTTGAGCATTATGCTCTCTTTAACCTGCTCAATAGCATAAGTGGTGTAGCCTCTAGTGTTTAGCTCTTCTACTGCTTCGATAGTCTCCTTCATATAGCTCCACTTTACAGTGAGCTCTGCACCTAATGCAGTTTTGTGAATCTCTTTTGAGGGTGGAGTAGCGCTAATTCCGCAAAGAATAATCTCCTCTATGCAGAAACTATCGGCTGTTCTAAAAAAAGAGCCTATGTTGTTTTGGCTTCTTACGTTGTCTACCACCAGGATGATAGGATATTTCTCTTTCTCAACAAATTGATCGGGTGTTAAACGCCCAAGCTCCTCGTTTGTGATTTTTTGCGCCATATTTTAATATTGTTCTGTCTCATTAGGAAAATCACCGCTCTTAACATCGTTGCAGTATTGTTTTACAGCATCAGTCATAGCTGTATGAAGATCTGCATAGCGGCGTAAAAAGCGGGGCGAGAAGTCGTTGTTAATGCCTAGCATGTCGTGAATTACCAACACTTGACCATCAACACCACCACCTGCACCAATGCCAATAACAGGAATTGATAACTTTTGAGCGACTTTAGTTGCAAGTGATGCTGGTATCTTCTCTAGCACTATAGCGCAGCACCCAACGCTCTCTAGAAGCATAGCATCGTCTATTAGTTTTTGAGCCTCTGTCTCCTCTTTTGCCCTAACGGAGTAAGTTCCAAACTTATTTATTGATTGAGGAGTTAATCCAAGATGGCCAATAATTGGTATTCCTGCACTTAGTATTCTCTCTACCGACTCTAATATCTCACTGCCACCCTCAAGTTTTAGGCAGTCAGCACCGCACTCTTTCATAATCCTTATCGCTGAGGCTAGTGCTATTTTAGAGTCGCCTTGATATGTTCCAAATGGCATGTCAACAACAACTAAAGCGCGTTTTGCTCCTCTAGCTACCGAACTGCCATGATAAATCATTTGATCGAGCGTCATAGGTAGTGTAGTTTCGTAACCTGCAACTACGTTTGCAGCCGAGTCACCCACTAATATCACATCAACCCCAGCGCCATCAAGCATTCGTGCCATTGTATAGTCGTATGCTGTTAGCATTGATATTTTTTCGCCTCTCTCTTTCATCTCTTTCAATCGGAGAGTTGTTACATCACGTTTTTTTCCCTCTACAGACATTTAATTAATCTTTTTTTTCATCGTTTTTATATAAGTCAACCTCGCCTCTCTCTACCTGTAGGTAGATGTGCGATAGCATTGCAATAACTGGTGATATTAACTCTATTACGTCACTATCAAATTTGTCGTTCTGTTTAATGCGTTGTAACATCACTCCATAAAGAGCTTTAAAGCATAGCTCTATGTCGTTTGATGAGCTCTCCTTCTGCCTATTACGTAGCTCCTTAAGATGGGGAGCTAAATCTAAGAATAGAGGTAGGTAGCTTTTGCCTGCATCGCTTTTAAGCAGCATAAGGTGAAGGTCGTTAAGCTCACCAATAAGGTGAATTGTGTGTTCCATGTGTCCATGGTCGCTTTTGCCTTCGCTTTTAATGATGTTTGCAATGTCAATATACCAATAAAGCACCATCTGCTTTATGCTATCATCGTTGTTGCTATTTTCGACAAGGTGTTTGTATATAGCCTGTTCGTCGAACTCTAAGGCTCTGATAACATCCTCTAGTTGCCATAAATAGAGGATGTATTCAGCTATGTTTTCACGTCTTTTTTGTTTTGCTATTAGCATGTTTTATTTTGAATCTAGTTTTGATAGTGCAAAGATGTATGCTCCGATAGATATTGCTTTGGCAGTGCCAATTTTTGATAGGCCAATAGCAACTCTTTTGTGGTTTTCATACTCGATAACTTCGTCAGAGAAAGGAACAGTGATTTTAGAACTCTTATCCTTAACAAATAGCTCCATCTCGTTTTGGTCGTCAATAAAATATGCGTTTTGAGCTAGACGAGGGTTTCCGTTCGAGTATTTTGAGCGAATCTCCTCCATCATAGCAGCCGAGAATAGCTCAGCCTCAGCTGAGATACCACCACCAATAACAGCAACACCATCAACAATAGTTT